>JAHDWT010000004.1 GCA_023382795.1 Candidatus Babelota bacterium | reverse complement strand
TAGCCTCTGCCATTCATAATTTTAAACTTATTGGAATTTTCGGATAAGCTCTTAGAGTTAACCGATCTTTGTGATATGTATCAGATTAGTTATTTAAATTGCGAACTGAGTATGTCACTTGCAGAAATTCTTAATGAGCCGGCTTGGTACAACGCAAAGCAATTTCCCTTACCAAAAAGAGGTTCCATTGTTGACGAGATGACCCGTTTGGTAGCATCCTATATGCCCTACAAAATGGCTGTGGTATGTGATCAAATTGTCATTAAAAATCCTCTTTGTACACCTTCCTTGGTTAAACCGGGCTATTCAGTCAAAACGAGAGATACCTCGTTACCACCAACTATGTTACAGCCAAAATTTACGATCTATATACACGGCAAGAAATTGACACAATGCGACATAAAAATTGGATCAACTCTGCATTATTCAGTTCAAATGGTAGATATATAGTTACCGCTTCTGATGATTGTACGGCAAAGATTTATGAGGTATATACACGACAAGAAATTGGTACCGTACAACATACTAGGGCGGTTAATTTAGCAGAGTTTAGTTCCGATAGCGGATATATAATTACTGCTTCTCGTGATGGTATTGCCAAGCTTTATGATGTGCCTTTGCAGCAGGAGATTGGCGTTATCCAGCATGATGGCCTGATTGATGTAGCAGTATTTAGTCCGGATGGGAACTATGTAGTTACTGGTTCTCGCGATGGTACGGCGAAGGTTTATGACGTACATGCGCGACAAGAGCTTTATGCTATTCGACATGATGGGTTGGTCAATGTGGTAATGTTTAGTCCGGATAGTAGATACATACTTACTCATTCTTGGGGTATGAAGCCTATTGTCAAAATTTATGATATGCAAGCTCAGCAAGAGCTTGGTGCCATACAATGTGATGGTTTAGCCGATTCAATACAATTTAGTTCAGATGGAAGATATGTAATTGTTGCTTCGGATGATAGAGCCAAGATTTATGATGTGCAAACTAGAGAATCTGTTGCAATGATTCAGCATGGTGGCCGTATTCGGCTGGCAGGGTTTAGTTCAGATGGGAGGTATATATATATTGTCACGTCTTCTTGTGATAGTGCTGTACATATTTATGACTTACAAACAAAGCAAATTTTTGCAATAATTCGGTACGATGATGAAGTCTCTTTTACAACATTTGATCAAAGTAACAGATATGTAATTACTTTTTCCTGTGATAATAAGATACGTGTTTATGACTTGCAGACGAAGCAGGTTGTTGCAACTATTCAGTGCGAAGATGGTCATGGTCGCGTTAGACTCGTGAAATTCAGTCGAGAAGGTAGATATGTGGCTATGGTTTATGATAGTAGAAAGGAAATCATTCCACTTGGTTTTGATGGTGCCAATATGCGATCAGATCATGTTTTAGCCGTGATAACCCTTATACGCCTGGCGCTTGATAAGCGTGAGAACCAATCATCGTCTATAATTTTAAACCATGATAGCTGGGTTTATGAAATCTTTGCACAATTACCGGATGTCGTAAAAAATAGATTACAAGAACAGTTCCCTGAGATTAGGGGCTTGATGAACCCTGTAGAGAAAATTGAAATTGTGAATTTAGTGAATCGGGCACTAGCAGCGCATCTAAGAGCTAGAGCGAAAGCTAGAACAAAATTCAAAAGGTTGTCTTGGCATAGATCTCGGGGCGTTCAGGCTTCAGGTGGCTTTTCTATGTTTGGTAAATAGCTGCGCACTCGAGCTGCAAAGAGTATTTATTCGACAACGAATTCATGTCGTAGGATTGATTTTCTGATAGCGGAGATGAGATGTTGCTCGCAAGATTGAATGATTTTTTTACGAATGTGAGGAGCAACATTGTGCTCGATTAAACTTTTTTTGAGCGCTTCTGCAACTATATAACCTATACCGGTGATGAGATTGCCCAAATTGGTCGCAACATGTATCGGATTATTGGGATCTTGGGCTATAGTGACCAGATTTCCGATCATGCCCGCAAAATTACTAAGAATCGCAGCAATTGTTTTTGCTTCTTCCTCGTCGTCGTCAGCGAGATAAGTGCTCACCTGATGAATAACTCCTGGTTTTTGTGAAGGCCCAGAAGCTTGAGGTGTTGTTCGGGGTATTCCCACGAGTATAGCATTTAACGCAAGCATGAAAGCCAGCAAAAAAACTATCGATCGTTGCATAGTATTCCCTTGGGTTTAGTGTTGAGATGATGTGAGGATTGGTCACACTATACTGAGGGACGTAGTCCGATAGCAATCACCTTATACAATTGGTTCGTTTTTTTCGGCGAAAATCAGCACTTGTTGCACGCGAGTTGGACTTGCTTTTTGCACCTGGAAGCAAAAGCCTTTGTATTCAACGCGTTCACCTTTTTTTGGCAAATGTTGAAGCGTTTCAGTCAGAAAACCACCGAGAGTGATGGCATCTTCAGTTTCAAATTCAATACGCAGAATTTCACCAAGCTCATCAAGCGCAACTGATGCGTCTACCAGCCAGCCACCTTGCTTGAGTTCTACGATTTTCTCTTCGGCCGATTCATATTCATCACTAATTTCTCCCACGATTTCTTCAAGTAAATCTTCAAGAGTAACAAGGCCAGTGATGCTGCCATATTCGTTAATAACAATTGCTATATGCATGTGCTGTTCACGAAATTCTTTAAGTAGCTGATTTACCTTGACGCTTTCTGGCACAAACATAATAGGACGCACAAGCTCGCTCAGTGGTTTCTCTGTTTTTTGCATGAGCTGTAAGAATATATCTTTCAAGTGGACCATGCCAATCATGTTGTCGGGCTTATCTTGATACACGGGGAGTCGAGTAAATTGGTGCTTTGAAAAAATACTTAATACTTCATTGAGTGGTGTTGATACTTCAACCGAAATAATATTACCAGCAGGAATCATGGTTTCTCGAACAGGAGTAGTGCCAAGCTCAAAGATATTCTGCAGCATCTCTGTTTTTTCGGTTTCCATGAGCCCTTTTTCATTGATATGTTCAATAAGAAATTGAATTTCCTTTTCAGAAGATACCCATTCGCTAGAGCCTTCAAGAGCTTTTTGCCCCCCAATTTTGTACAGCACTGAATCTGAGATACGGAGCAACAACGTTACCAAGGGGTAGCAAATTTTAAATATGATATTCATGAACCATAATGTGGAGCCAAGAAGTTTTTCACCGTAAGCTTTACCGAGATTTTTAGGTATAATATCTCCCACGATCAAGATAGCAATGGTGACAATACCAATGCCGACCGGCACACCAACGCTCGCACTAAATGAAAAATGAGTGAAAAATGCTTCGATAATGTTTGTACCCAAAACAGATACAATAACATTGGCAAGACAACTTGCAATCAGCGTGGTGATGAGTACGCGTTGTGGATTTTTTTCCAATGTTTCAAAGAGCAGATGGTATTTACCTATCTTGTTTTGCAGTTCTTTGAGCTTAAACAATCGCATTGCGGTGATGCTGGTTTCTAAGAATGAAAACAGTGAGCATGCGAATAATGCGATGAAAAATCCAATAATAGAGAATGCTAACATTTCAACAAGCGGAGGTTCCATAATCATTTTTCCTTAAAAATAGGGTATTATTCTTCACTACTATCCATATCCTCACCATCCTCTTCATAGCCCATTGCTTCATCGAGCTCTTTATCAAAGAAGGTTTGTAATTTTTTAGAACGTGACGGATGGCGAAGTTTTTTAATCGCTTTGACTTCAATTTGACGGATTCGTTCACGAGTCACCGAGAAATCCTTGCCAACTTCTTCAAGAGTATGTTCTGAAGCTACGTCGATGCCAAAACGCATTTTGAGAACCTTTTCTTCACGCGGAGTGAGCGTCTTGAGTACTTCGCGCACCCGTTCTTTTAGATCGTTGTTAGCTACGGTATCTGCTGGTGAGAATTCATCTTCGTTTTCAATAAAATCTTTGATGGAAGCATCTTCACTGTCGCCCACAGGGGTTTCCAACGAAATTGGTTCTTTTGAGATTTTGATGATGTTCTTAATCTTTTTTTCATCAAGATTGAGCTCTTTAGAAAGCTCGGCATGCGATGGCTCTCTACCGTGCTCCTGAATAAAAGTGCGCTTAATTTTGTTGATTTTATTTAAGGTTTCGACCATGTGTACAGGGACACGAATGGTGCGTGATTGATCCGCAATAGCACGTGTGATAGCTTGTCGGATCCACCAAGTTGCGTACGTGGAAAATTTAAATCCGCGTTCAAATTCAAATTTTTCTACCGCCTTCATCAGGCCGATGTTACCTTCTTGAATAAGATCCAAAAAGTGTAAACCGCGATTTACGTAACGCTTTGCGATATTAACAACCAGACGTAGGTTGGCACGTGCCAAGTCATCTTTAGCACGTTTATCTTTTCGCTGACCGGCCATGAGCTGATTGTAATAACGAACAATGAGATCGCGAGGTAGTCCTGCTTCGATTTCTGTCTTCTTAATCATTTTGGCGGCAGCACGAACATTTCTTTTGAGCTCTTCAAGTTCATGCAGTTGGTCTTGGCTCGGTTTTTTCATAGATTCGTAGTGCTTTATGTGCTCATTGGTCATCGCGATGAGCTGCTCTTTTTCGCGAATCTTTTGCACAAGCCGTTCGATTTTTTTCGCGAATTTACGAATAAGTTTATTATTGAGCTTGATTGAGCGAATGATTTTGCCGATTTCTTCTTTGTTCTTGCGTACCGCAGCAAGCATTTCCTGTTTTTTGGTATCAGAGGTCAGCTTTCCACGATAACTGAGATAAATTTTTTCTTCGCCATCAACACGATCTTTGATGTCAGCAATAGCCGCAAGGAGCTTGGCTTTTTCTTCCTCCATCTTTGAAACGGCTTCATCTTCTGTACGTTCCGCTTGAGAAGGCTTTTTCTTTTCATCTTCCTTCTTTTTTTCATCATCGGCTTTCAGTGGATTTTCTGAAAACTGTATAACGTCTTTAAGTGGTAGCGTGTTTTTTTCAAGACGTTCGGCCATTGCTACGAATTCTTTGTGAATAAACGGAAAACGAGAAATGGCATCGACCGATTCACTTTTGCCTTGGGCGATGCGATTGGCAATGTCAGTTTCAGTTTTTTTATTAAGAAGCGGAATTTTGCCTATGTCGCGCAAATAAGACTTCACGCCATCGGTGATCTGGGTGTTACCCGCTGTTTCACGTACGGTAGCTTTTTCGACACCCTCGTCGTCACCAGCAGAAACTTCATTGTCTTCAAGAAGTTCTGAAGTAATAGCTAGTGATCCTTCAAGCCCACCGCCCCGTTTTAAATCTGGTTCTTCACGCTCAAAATCATGGATGCCGGCATGAGCAGAGTCGAGTTCCTCAAGACTTACAAGCTCGAGACCTTCTCGATCCATAATTTTCAACAAGACTGAAGTTTCTTGATCGGTGAGGTTGTGCTTTTCAGCGAACTCCATTGTTTCTTCATAAGAAACGATGCCACCAGCCTCTTTTCCGCGTTCGATGAGATTTGCAGCTATTTTTTGTACGTCCAGATCAGAAAGGGTGGAATGTAACTTGGTCGATTCTTTTTTATTGGCAAGCAATGATGAAGAAGTGCGTTTTGGCTTTGCTGATTTTTTTGTGGTAGGAGATGTTGATTTTGGAGTGGCAGGTTTTGCCTTGGCTTTGGTACCAGAAGCCCCTTGGGTTGGTTTTGTGCTTTTTTTCATCAGAGATCCAATTTATGGAAGATTAATGGTCAATAATTTTTTTTTCAGCGCGAGAAAATCGTGTAAAAGCTGCTGTTCTTTTACGTGGTCGCCTCTTTTTTTTGCGGTGTCGAGCTGTTTTTTAAAACTGTTTACTATGGTTTTCCAGTGATTACGCTGAAGCTGTAAAATCAGAGCTTCAATCATGGCAGGTTCAAATTCCCCCTCATATTCCAGTAAACATTTACTTAAAAACTCTCTTTCACAACTATCTAGGATATCAAAAAAGTCGATAAAACTCAATGAAGGGGTTTCTTGCTTGAGATTGCGAAGCTTGATCAGGATATCGTGCCATGGGGAAGGTAGATGTTCAAGAAGTACTTGAATGTTTGGTTCTTTAATAAGCTCTATATTGTTGATTATGGCAGAAAATAGCGCCTTTTCTAGTTTGTGTTCGCTGATGGATGAGGGGCTAGTCTTTAAAGTGGTGGCCTTCTGGGTAAGCGGAGCCGATTCATGTTCCTTGGTTAGTGTACTACCACTCTTGGTATTCTTGAGCTTTTCAAGCTCATGTTTGAGAGTTTCAAAGGGAATACTAAGCACCTTTGAAGCTCTTTGCAGGAGTAGATCTTGCGCGATGGTATCCGTAACGGTATTGATGGTAGCCAGGAGCTTTTTGGTTGTGGCGATTTTTTCGGCCATAGGCTTTTCTGAAAAGCCTTCGGATATATTTTTTATGAAGAAAACAAAAATATCTTGAGCCTCGTGTAGGTAAGGGGTGAGGTCTTTTTCTTTTGTTAATAACGATGCAGGATCTTCATGTTCTGGTAGTTGTACAACACTTAACTCCAAGTTAGCTTGCCAACAAAGGCTGGTAAGACGGATAATTGCATCTCTTCCGGCTTTATCGCCATCATAAACTACGAACAGTTTTTTTATGTAGCGGGATAATAATTTGAGATGTTCCGGTGTGCAGGCTGTACCAAGAGTAGCAATAGTATTGGTAAATCCATGTTGCACCATTGCTATGCAGTCAACATAGCCTTCTACAAGAAAAGCGAGTTCGGTTTGCTGCATTGACTTTTTTGCTCTGTCAAAACCGAATAATAATGCTCCCTTACTAAAAAAAGGATTTTCTCGAGAATTATAATATTTTGGGCGTTCGTCATCAGGTTTAAAGATGCGTCCACCAAACCCACAAAATCTACCAAGATGATCTTTAATGGGAAATATGATGCGTTCTTCAAATGAAGAATAAAGAACCGTTTTTCCTTCCTGCACAAAGCCAAACTCAATAAGATCTTTAACCAAAATATTCTGTTTTTGTGCAGCGGTGATGAGTTCTTTAATGCGTTGGTATCCACCCGGAAGATAGCCAAGTGTAAAGAGTTGCATGCTATCTTTGGTAAAACCACGCTTAAGAAGATAATGGAGCCCCGCAGGAGATCGCTTGAGTTGTCCATGGCACCACAGTGCAAGAAATTCACAAATTTCGTAATAGTGCTTCTTGTCCTGCTTGGGGAGCTCTTGATGAAATTCTGTGGGAAGCGTGATGTTATAGCGTTCTGCTAAGTGCTGAACAGCTTCGCTTGCAGAACAATGTTCAACTTTGGCGATAAAAGAAATTGCGTCCCCTCCTACATGGCAACCGAAACAATAGAAAATCTCTTTGTGTGGGCTGACCGTGAAAGAAGCAGTTTTTTCGCTATGAAAAGGGCAATGCCCCTTCCAATAGGTGCCTGCTTTTTTGAGCGTTGTGTATTCTCCTACGACGTCGAGGATCGAGACGCGTTCTTTAAGATAGCTAAATTGGTTCATGCGTGGTTATCCTGGATGGCCGTAAGCGAGGAATGAGCATTAATAACATGAATGCTACCATGATAAATAAAAGTGCTAGCCACTGATGCAATGAGAATAACTTTAAATAATGATGTGGCATAAATTCACGATCTGCTCGCCAGAAATCAATGACAAATCTTTCGGCGCCACTGAGTAGCAAATAGACGCCAAGTAGTGTTCCGGGAGCAGGTTTTCTTCGTGCAATAAGGTAAAGTATTAAACATATAACAAGTAGGCTTAGAGCGCTGTATAGTTGCGTTGGATGCAAAGGTATGTGAAGTGGAGCAAATGATTTTGGATCTGTGTACGTAACGGCATGCCAGGAGTTGCAGGTTGTCCCATGACAGCATCCAGCACAGAAGCATCCCAATCGTCCAAATGCTTGTAACATAGGGACATCGAGTACCAGTGTATCGAACAATGGAAGGGTAGGAATGTGGTGCGCGATACTAAAAAACCAAACCCATATGATGCAACTTAAGATGCCACCCATGATAGAAAGACCTCCATCAGAAATGGCAAAGATATCTGTCCAAGAATGCAGCGAATGCCAATTTTGCACAAGATACAAGGTTCTGCTGCCCAACAATGTTGCTGCGATACCACCAAGTAATAAAGTGTTCAACTGTTGATCGGAGATGAGCGCTTTTCGTGCGGAGCTACGCAAAATAAGCTGCATAAAAAACATGAATCCGATAGAGATGCAGAGCCCGAAGCTATTAATCGAAATTGGTCCCCAAATAGGTAAAAGTTCTCGGTACATGGTATCCCCGCAAAATTAAGATACGTTTAGTATAAAGCAGTTCATGCTGTTGGTATATCAAAGGCCATGTATGCTGTTGTGGCTAGTTGCGAGTGTAGATAGATGTCTATCATATCTCCTGGCGGTGCTCACGTGTCTTAAAAATAAGCAACGAAATTGCTGCAGGGGTCATTCCGGGAATAAGCGTTGCTTGTGCGATAGTTGCTGGTTTATGTTTTTTTAATTTTTCTTGAAGTTCGCGGGAAAGTCCCGGCATGTTGGTGTAATCAAGTGATGCAGGAATAATCATGTCTTGGTATATCAGTGATTTTTGTATTTCTTTTTCTTCGCGTTGAATGTATGGCTCATACCGAATTTCTGCATACATAGTTTGCGCCATGCGTTCATTGAGTGCCGGATGGAGCTGATTTTTTAGGTATTCAAAATTATATTCCGCTTCGCATAGTTTGAGGAGCTGGCTGTTGGTGTATTTCTGTCGTAAGTCATAGAGTATGCGCTCTAATAAATTCTTTTCATGCAAAAAGTCTTGATAGGTAGATTCATCGATGAGGCCAAGCTGGTAAGCACGATCAGTCAAACGTAAAAACGTGTTATCTTGACGGAGTAATAATCGTCGTTCAGCGCGTGAAGTAAACATGCGATAGGGTTCGTCAACGCCGAGACTTACAAGATCGTCGATCATGACACCGATATAGCTTTCATTTCTGTTGAGCGTGAATGCGGGAAGGTTATGTGCTTTAAGATGTGCATTGATACCGGCAATAATTCCTTGTCCCGCAGCTTCTTCATATCCTGTTGTGCCATTGATCTGACCGGCTAAAAAGAGACCATTAATGTTTTTAACTTCAAGAACATGGTTAAGTTGCTCTGGATGTACAAAATCATATTCAACAGCATAACCTGGACGCGTAATGATCGCTTGTTCAAATCCTTTGATTGATCGAATATAACATTCTTGTATCTCATAAGGGAGTGATGTTGAAAGCCCATTTGGATAGATTTCGTCAGAATCGGCACCCTCTGGTTCTACAAATACGTGGTGTGACGTTTTATCGGCAAAGCGTGATATTTTGTCTTCTATAGAAGGACAGTAGCGTGGGCCGATGCCTTTGATATTTCCAGAGTACATGGCCGAAAGATGGAGATTATTACGAATTATCTCGTGAGTTTGTTCATTGGTGTAGGTAATATAACAGTCGCGTGTTGTGGTGGTGCGATGGGGATGAAATTCGAATAAATAATCAAGCTGATCTGCATCTTGTTTTGCCATCACCGAGAAATCCAGGCTTGAGCGAGCGAGCCGAGGAGGTGTTCCTGTTTTAAGGCGACCGAGTCTAAGTCCAAGTGAAGCAAGAGATGCTGACAAAGAAGAGGATACGCCTTCTTCGTTGCGCCCACCAGGTTTTTGAGATTGACCAAAATGAAGGAGCCCGTTCAAGAAGGTGCCTGTAGTTACCACAACACAGGGAGCTGAGTATATCATTCCATCCTCTGTTTTGACTCCAGTGATAGCGCGTTGCGCATTGGTAAGAAGCTCTCGTGCGGATGCGGTAATTACCGTGATATTTGGAGTGTTAGTGATGGTGGTACTGCATAGTTTGTTATAGGCAAATTTATCTATCTGTAGGCGTAATCCTTGCACCGCTGGGCCACGCCGTGTATTGAGCATACGTACTTGCAGATAGGTTTTGGTGCAGAGCTTTGGCATGAGTCCGCCTAAGGCGCTGATTTCAAATACGATATGGCCTTTACCTACGCCACCGATAGCCGGGTTGCATGGCATGCGGCCGATACTTTCAACTGAAAGGGTGATGAGGAGTGTTTTGGATCCCATGTTGGCAGCAGCATAAGCAGCTTCTACACCGGCATGTCCGCCGCCAATTACAATAACATCGAAGTTATGAGTAGTATTCATAAAGTTAAGGTGAAGGTTTTATACAGTTTTATAGATAGATGGAGATAAAAATGACCCTAAAGTGCTTATGCACCTTAGGGTCAGTGTACTGCAACGTAATAAGACTAGCAAGCATTATACTATAGCATGCGCGGTACTAGGCGTGCTTTGAAAAGAGCACATCAAAACCCCATTTCCCCATTGAGCATTAAGGTGTATTTATCGACGGTTAAGGCGACTTCTTAAACAGTCGAGCATATCAAAGCCTGACATGTTTTTAAGCGGGTGTTGTTCAAATAGCATTACAAGAATATTTTGGAGTTGGCCAGCCTTGCAGATATTTACACCGTCAATTAATGCGTTAAGGCGTTTGATCTTATTCTCAAGCGCTGTTGTTTTGGCTGTGGTAAATTTGGCTGTGCTTAATTTTTTAAGCGCTGTTGCCAAGGACAAGGAAGATGATTGATTTTGTTTCATCACGGCGACAATATCATTAAGATCTGCTTTGAGTTCCGTCAAAATTTCGTATGCCAGATTAAAAATCTCATTTTTATTGGCACGTGTGCCGAGAGGTTTGATAAGAGAAGTGTCAATTCTTGCTATCAAGGTATCAAGGTACTGTAGGTGAGACTGATAGGTGTCTGGATGTTGTCTGTTGAAAAAGTTTCTTATTTGAGTATCCAGCAGTTTTGCACAATCTTCTATTTCTTGGAGACATTCGCCGATGAATTGACGATCATCTGACGATATGCATGGCGTTGAAACAGACGGGTGTACTTCTCGCGCCTTTGATTGCAGCAAGAACGGAGTTCCTAAGCTGGCGATACATAGTATTGGTAACCACATGCTCCCTTTTGTTTTCAAATAGGATAAATTCATGGTTTTCCCCCTAAAGATTATCGAAGTTTCACTGATGATTACCATTCACATTGTTCATTAAAAGTTTACTAAGGGAGGAATTTGCGTCAAAAGGGGGGGCAATACGTTGATTAAATCGAGATTTTGATTAATATGAAATAATCTTATTTTGTTATTAACCGTATAGGTGTAGTATGCTTTACCATGTTGCCGAATTATTAATGACGTATACATCTCTATTTAACGTGATGCATTATGTGAGTGTTCGTGCAATAGCCGGTTTATTAAGCGCTCTGGCGCTTTCTTTGGTGTTCGGATCGCGGTTTATAGAAACATCCCGTAAATTTTTCAGATCAAAAGCTCGTGAAATGACGCCTGCCTCT
The DNA here is from genome assembly GCA_023382795.1 of Candidatus Babelota bacterium. Classification (GTDB taxonomy): domain Bacteria; phylum Babelota; class Babeliae; order Babelales; family Vermiphilaceae; genus UBA6230. The sequence continues at coordinate 99,271 of JAHDWT010000004.1, read as the reverse complement.
CATCGAGCTAAAGATGATATGCCTACTATGGGCGGGCTCTTTATGTTGATGATTATTGTGGCCAATGTGCTCGCATGGTGTGACTGGAAAGATGCTCATGTTTGGGTGATGCTGCTATGTTTGCTTGGTTTTGGAATTATTGGTTTGTGGGATGATTGGTCCAAAGTGACTTCTCGTAAGGGTATTTCAGCGCGTGCTAAGTTTATTGCGCAGTGGTCTGTCGCCTTTTGCGTAGTACTACTGTGGCTGTATTTCTGTCGTGGCGCGTCAACACAGCTTTACGTTCCATTCTTTAAGCATTTTCATCCAGATCTCGGCATGCTCTTTATTCCGTGGGCAGCATTTGTACTTGTTTCTATGAGTAATGCGGTGAATCTTACGGATGGTCTTGATGGTCTCGCCATTAATTCTTTGATTCCGAACTTTGTAGTTTTCTCATTGATTGCGTATCTCGCAGGCCATTTTATTCTTGCTTTATATCTCCATATTCCCTTTGCGGCAACGGCAGAATTGGCTGTGATCGGAGCTATTATAATTGGTGCTTCTTTAGGTTTTCTTTGGTTCAATGCCTATCCGGCACAAATTTTCATGGGAGATGTGGGCTCACTCTCTTTAGGGGCGGGATTGGCTTTGATGGGGATTATGAGTAAACAAGAATTATTGCTGCCCATAGCAGGCGGACTCTTTGTCATGGAAACGCTTTCCGTAGTTATGCAAGTTGCTTCGTATAAATTGAGGGAAAAAAGAATGTTCAGAATGGCTCCCATCCATCATCACTTTGAATTGCTTGGTTGGCCAGAAGCAAAAATCACCGTCAGATTTGGCATCATCTCCTTGGTGTTATGTCTACTTGCTTTGATTACCCTAAAATTACGCTAATGATAGGTGGGTGTTTGCAAACGTTTTTTCAAGAGCTAAAGGTTTGATTGGGCCCATCTCAGCATTAATTTTTATCGGTCTATCAAGTGCCTGTAATTGTTGGACCGGTTGTAAATGGTAGCCATGATCTTCAAGAAAATCTGCTATATGTTCAATGTGCCAAGCACCAGCGCACACAAAGATAACCTTCTTTTCAGGGTGGTTGGCAATAAAATTAAGCGCATTGAGATCAACCAGCTCATCTATTCCTCCGGCAGGATTATGCTGCCAAATGTGTTCTATGGCTTGTATCTTCTGTTGTAATTTGGGCGATCGATGGAGTTTTTTCGCCTGCGTAATAATGTGCCTATTTTCATAAAGCTGAGATGTTGTTAAAAGCCCTTTGAGAGCCGGGGTGAATGTTTCAGGGGTGAGTGTAGTTGTTGTGCTCCACATTAATAGCTGCGATATAAGTACATGGCATGGTGCGACGCTGCATGCAATAAAAGCTGAAATAGGCGTCACCAGAAAACTTGCGAAGGCATAGATTTTTTTGATCTTCGATATTACATAGTTGAGATAGGGTGGTGGAGTTTCCATAATCGAGTCAGCATGGCGGCACTCTATGGAGTATGCATCGACATGGTTCTTTCTGCATTCCAGGGTAAAGTTTGTGATAACCTGCGGATGGTAACACTTGAAGTATCGGTCCATGGCAAGTGTTATCATGGTTGGGAGCCCTAAAAATAAATTATGCGGTATTCCATAAACCATGTCTTCTACCAGAACAGTAGCTTTATGCTTCTGAGCAAGCGCGATAATATCATTACGTTGTTGACCGGAAAGCTTGCGTACTCTTTTTTTTGATTGATCATCAAGTTCTTTAAGATATTCGTGGCAATCTCCGAGTAAAAAAATAGTCTGCTTATGTTCGGGAGTTAGCTCTTGTTGGTAACACATGGTATCAAAAACAATGGGATAAGATGGTAAAGCCCACGCGCTCATTATGGCAAGTATAAAGCCTAATCTTATGTTCATCATAACTTAACCCCCATTCTCCATTATTTAGATTTTTCTATGATTTGCGCATCAAAACTGCATTGCTTGTAAGTTGCATCACGGTAAAAAAGCTTGTTCAAGAAGGTGCGTACCATTTGATATGATCTTGGATAGAGACGTTTTATTTTTGCGCAGTAAGAGTCACTTTCTTGTTCTGGTAATTGATGTGCTGAGTAATAATCTAAGTAATTTCCTAGAAGAATAATCGCCTGACTATGTGGTCTAAAGCCATGTTGCGCAATGGCCGGAATGCCAAACAAAAAAAGTTCTGGGGACATGACAGGACACATCCTGAATGTTTCTTGCCCCTCAGCGGTCAGTTTACTGTTGAGCCGGATTTTTTCACTGCAGCTTGCAGGTATTGTATTAAACAGGGTTACCACGTTCTTTTCACGTAATTTCAAGAACAAAGGATTTCGTTGAAAATCGGTGACCGTACAGGGAGTGTCGTGGCTGTATGTCTGAAAGCAATAGTGGGCATCCAATTGTTCCGCTTGATTGTTACTGATAAAATTGACTAATCGTCCTATGCCACCCATTTGCTCAATCTGGTCACATAGAATAATGGGCCTGTTATTGAGTTGTATTTTGTCTACAACTGTACCAAAGATCTTTCGTTCAAGTTCAGTGACCGCATCCAAATTGGTTATCCGCGTTTCACTGGCATAATAGTTTTTTATAATTTCTGGATCAAGGTCTTGTGGTAATGGATCAAGCATGATTCCTTTTGAAAAGGGAAACAGGAGGTAGTGATCAGTTTTTTGTGGTTGTACGAGCTGATTGACGAGCGTTTGATAGGCCAATGATTGCCCGACACTTATGCAAAAACGATCATCATTGATAGTTTCTCTTCTGAATTTTTTAATGACTTCATGAAGTATTTTGCATTCTTCTTCATCAAGGACGAGTTTGCTGCTGCCTTTCTGTTCTTGGAGTAATTTTTGTATGGTTAGAGGAAATTCTTGTAAATGCTTCAGGTATGCGTCAGATTCTTCTGAAAAATTTTCTTGAATCGCGTCTTTGTCGTGTTGATCAAGTTGGTCATAGAGTTTTTGCAGAATTAATGTGAGAACACGAAAGGATATCAACGTGTCATTTTCTTGCTTGATCAGCTTTTGACTAAGAAAGCAGTGTTGATAAAGCTCGATACCCATGTTTCGCACATCAAGAAAAAACTGAAGTGAAGGCTGTGCCGGTAATTGAGGGAGTATATCGGTTAGTAAAGTTTCTCTTTCCTTTTGGGTTCGGTCATTAAAGGGCTCAATTTCTTGAGTGAAGCTTATGGGTTCGTCGGTGTTTGACCGTTTAATCGTTTCTTGTACAAAATCAAAGCGTTCCATGCAGAAATTGACAAAATTTCTTAGAAGATCGATAAAAATACGCTCTTGCTGAGCTTTTATAGTTGCCGAGTTTTGATGGTCATTGATCGCTGGCGTCGTATGAACCGCTTTTAAGATTGAAGGGGGGTTTATTGCGAGAATTATGCTTATTAAAAGACCAATTTTTTTCATGAGTACCTCCATTACTTTGGCCTAAACAGATAAAAATCGCTATGGGCCAATCAATTTTCTTCTTTAATCCTAGCAAATATTTTCAATTTGTAAAGTTTTTGATGGTTCTGATCCAAGAAAATAGGTATTACTCTCTCCTCTCTGTGTAGGAGGATTTCGGAGGATGTTTAATGAGGCGTCTCTAAGGATTGCCCAAGGTTGTTTAGGCGAAGTTTTTTAACTAAAAACATACCTATACCAAGTCCATTGAGGCCTAAAAATAGAAGCAGGGAAGCTGGTCCAGAAACAAGAATTCCTTGAACAGCTATAGTGGTTAATAGGAGGCAATTGCAGACGCCTAAAATGGGTATCCAGAGTGGAAAACGATGTTTTTTACGGATAATTCCCGCAATCAAGGATAGTACGCTGATAGTATAAGCAAAGATGCAACCGATAACACCGAGTTGTTGGAGGGGTACTTGATTCCCATTACTGATAAAGAGATAGGCTAGAATGATTATTCCTTCAGTTATAAAACAGGCAACCGGAATAGCATTTCGATTAAGCCAGGTAAATAGTTTTTCAAAAAAGATATGTTGATTTTGTGCAAGAACGTATAAATTCCACCCATTACTAAACATAGTGCCATAGCTCCCACCGAGTGCCGATACCGCAAAAGACAGATGAAGGATTTTGACCAATGCAGCAGCAAAAAATGGTGAGCTGGTTAAAGCTACTTGCAGAAATCCGGGAAAAGCTTGCAGATAACTGGTTTTGGCCATCAATGATGTTCCCAGAACACCAAAAAATATGAGCTGATAAAGGGATAAAATGGTAATGACGATTGCATATGATGTCAAAATGACGCGGGGAGCATTCTTTTGAGGGTTTTCAATTTTATTGCTTATTGAGCAAGCAACTTCAAATCCTATAATGGCGAACACGGCGAGAGCTAATGAGGAACCAATGCCCTGAAGATCGAGTGGAGATACTATGAGATGTTCTGGTTGAAACAAGAATAAACCAACGAGAATTACAAAAAAAACTGGTACCATTTTGCCTACCAGGAATATTCCTTGAATCGTACTTCCTGTACGCATATTAAGTAAATTAAGCGCGACAAATGCAACGACCAATAGGCAATCGAGTGCCAGAGTAGGAATTGGTTGTAGGAAAACGATAAGATGCTGAATAAGTTTAACGGCAGTATGCAGCACAATAGCACCAGAACCAAGTTTTCCCGTAAAATAGCCCCAACCACTTAAAAAACCAAAAGCGCTGCCCAGTTCTTGGCGAGCGTACGTATAAAATCCACCATCAGGATATATGCGTACTAAGCGAGCAATGCTTATGATAAGCGGTAACATTAATAGTCCCACAGCAAGATAGGCAAGGAAACTATAGGCTCCAGCGCGCTTAGTAAGTTCTACGGTGTTAATAAAAATCCCGATACCGAGCATGACGTTGATATTGATAATAATGGCAGAAAATAGTGACAGTGTGCGGGGAGAACTCATGGGGAAAAATCCTAAAAAATGGGAAATAATCCCCATCAATGTAATGTATGCAGGCCATTCTGTAAAGCGACGCGGCGCTAGAGAGCATCCAACCAATATTGCCAATTGTCGTTTTGACAAAAAATCAATCTGGTCTATTGTTTATCTGTATTGATCTCTTGCTTTTTAAATGGGGTTTTTATGAAAATGATCCGAAGTGGTGTTATTATCGCGATGGTGTTGGCGTTTTTCATGCCTTCGATGAATGCTCGACGAGTAAATACACATAATGAGTGGCCGCAGTGGACTGAGCAGCACCAGTTAAATGGACTTGATGTAACCATGCGGGGACTTTCAAAAGCCGAAACCAAGAAGCTATTTAATGCGCGTGGTAAGCGGCTCTTGAAAGGAAAAAAAAGTATTCGTCCTATTGAGATAATTATCAAGAATGAAACGGATAAAGAAATTACAGCCGGGACAAGAGATATTCTTGTCGCAATTAATTTTTCTACTCCACTACGTGACGTTTCTCGTATCATTAATGCACCGCGAAGAAGCTTTCCCAGAGCACTGGCCTTTGGATTGTTGGGGGCGGTTGGTGCAGGAGTTTGTATCGGATATGCGGCGTATATAGTAGGCTCACTTTATTTCTTTGCTCTGGGTGTCGATGTGCTTGGTTCCATGATGATGGGCGGATTTACCGCAGTTTATGTGTGCCTTCCTGTGGTCCCAACGGCCGGTTATTTGGTGGGATCTAGGTATTCAATTGTAGATGACAAACACTATGTGATTACCGATATCACGCAGCCGATAACAATAGAGCCCAGACAAAAGGTGCAGGTCTATGTTTTTGTTGATGCAAAAGCGCTTTGTTAAATAAGTGTCTTCGCTCTCCTTGATGATGTTTTTTATATCGCAGGATGGAGTTGTTGAGGGTGTTTTCAGAAAAACTATGGTCTAGAGGCAATCTCATCCTGATTATGCAGGGATAGATTTGTGATGATGAAGGAATCTACATCAATGCTGTCATCAAGAGGAACGACGCTAAAATTTGTTGCCAAGGCGATCTTGTTTTCCCAATAAGCGTCTTGCTTATAACCTTGTTCTTCCAAAAAGCGTTTGGCGATATTCGTATGCATTTGCCCAGCACACACGAAGATGTATTTACTAGTTGGGTTATTATGTAATGCTGCAATAATTTCCACATCTACCTGCCAGCCAACAAATTTGAGTACTGGAGCGAGCAACACATCAAAAGTTTTTTTATATAAATCTTTTGCTTGTTGAACATGATCTTTTAGGATTCTATTACCATTAACCTTTTTCTGACTGAACACGCTTTGTTTATAGGCATCGTATAGGAATGCCATAGTGACAACAAGAGGCGTTGTTCCTGCAAGAAGGTATTTCGTTAAGTGCGTGTTCATGTGTTGGGATAATTGTTCACTTTTCTTTTGAGATTTCATATAAACAGCCCAAAAAATGATATTCGAACATATGAAAGCCGTTTTGTTTATAAGATCCATACTAATGAATGCATCGGCACGGGTTTCTGCGTTGATGCATGAAATACTATGCTCTTCACATTTTTTTGTTAAATCACTTAAATACGTAGAGCAATCACTCTTATGTAAGATCCTCTTTAAAATCCATTGTTTGATTGACGCTTTAAGCCCGGTAAAATGAACATTTTTCACATCTTCGGCTATAACAAGAGCATTGAACTTTTTTGCACAAGCGATAACCGAGTCTTGTTCTTTGGCAGTAAGTTCAATGATTTTTTTGATTATATTCGAGTCATTATACTGCTGGAGGAACATATGTCGATCACCAAGCAGCACAATGTGTTGAGTGATGCCATTTTCAAGTTGTTTGGATAATATCGTTGTACTGATGATGATAGGGAGCAATGATTTGGTTGTAAAACAACAAAGCACAAACATTAATAATTTGGTTGAATGATTCATGGATCTTCTTTAGAAATTTGGAAATCAATTTATCTACTAAGAATCAATAGTATCAGATGAATACTGTGTGTAAAGTTAAAGTTGTGATTTGTTCTTAATAAGAATTTATGCGTTGTATTGACATCAAATAGAGTGCGATGGATCCCGCAACTGCGGCATTGAGACTCTCTGTCTTGCCGGGCATAGGAATAGTGATGCGTCCATCACACTGTGCGATCCATGCGGATGGCATCCCTTGAGCTTCGTTACCAACTACGAGAAGAGCTTGTTTGCCAGCAATGTCTTGTGGGGATTTTCCTCCAGTGACTACGAGAGCATAGAGTGGTAGATTGGGCTTTTTGTGCTGAATAAGTTCTTGCCACGAGCAGTTAAAAATACGTACTCCTGCCATAGTGCCTGCAGACGCTTGTATCACTTTGGGGGACCAAGGGTCGCAACCATCAACGACAACAACTGTTTTAAAATTCATGGCAGCGGCGGTTCTGATGAGTGTCCCCATATTTCCTGGATCAGCGATCTGGGCAAGTACCATACCAGGAGTAAGTTGATCCCATGCAGGTGATGGTGGAATAGAGAATACTGCTAGTAAGCCACTTGGCGATGTGGTGGTGCTCATTTTACTCATGACATCTTCAGTTACCTGAGTGATATAATCCTCTTGAATAAGTGTTTTAGCCAAAGGTACTTGTTCTGGACAGGCATATAAGCGTACGAGTGGGTGATGATATTCAAGAAACGTTTGTATAATCCTTAGCCCTTCGGCAATGAATTGCTGTTTTTGTTTGCGCCCTTTGTGATGATGCAAGTCGCACACCGCTTTGATTTCTGGATTATGTCGCGAAACAATTTGTTTCATGGGCTTATAACTCGTCATGTAAAATTTTTTCTCTATATTCCGCCATAAGATTCATCATGAAGTGAAGATTATGGATGGTTGCCAAGGTGTATCCGGTCATTTCATTTGCTTTGAAAAGATGGTGTAGGTACGCAGCAGTATAGTTGGTGCATACAAAACAGGTACAACTTTGTTCTGGTGCGGTAAAGCGCTCTTTATTGCTTTGGTGTAGAATTTTCATGCCACCCTGTTTAGTGAATAGTAGACCATGGCGTGCACAACGTGTTGGGTGAGAGCTGTCCATAGTATCAACACCACGTTCAATGACTGTTTTAAGTGATTTAAGATCACCTATGCCCAGCAAATGGTTAGGTTTGTCGCCAGGAAGTTGTGGGATGACTAGGTCGAGTAAATCAAACATTTCTTGATGATTTTTGCCCAGTGATCCACCTATGGCAAAGCCATCAAAAGGGAGTTGGGTTAACACCTTGCAACTCATGATGCGTAAGTCAGGGTTGGTGCCACCATGAATCACTGCGTACATGGCTTGGTTATTGGTGTGCGCCAGATGGGCATCAAGTGAGCGTTTTTCCCAACGATGAGTGCGGTGTAGCGAGCATTCAAGAGTTTTTTGGTCAACGCTATTGGGCAATAATTCATCGAGGGGAATGATGATATCGGCGCCAAGTAATTTTTGTGTAGCTACCGAACTTTCAGGTGTAAGTAAAATTTTTTGGCCATCACGATAGGAGCGGAAGAGTACTCCTTCTTCATTAATTTTTAAAACGCCGCCTTCATATTTTTTGGTTCCGCGACTTTTCAGTTCATCGGCTACCGTACCTTGTGCAAGACTAAAGACCTGAAAACCGCCTGAATCGGTGATGATGGGAGTTTTTCGATTCATAAACTTATGGAGGCCACCCGCTTTTGCGATAGTTTCTGCGCCTGGTTGTAGAAGGAGGTGATAGGTGTTGCAGAACATAAGCTGCAGCCCTATATCATCAGCAATGGTGCTATCGAGTGCTTTAAGGGTGGCATTGGTGCCAACGGCGACGAAATTCGGTGTATCAATGATACCATGTGGGGTATGAATTCTCCCAACACGAGCGCGTGATTTTTTTGATTGATGAATAAGTTCAAAGGTTAACATAATGGGTTGCGTTTTCGTATGCTTCCTGAAATTCAGTTTGGTCGATAGCCTGTTCCAAGTCCTGTTGCTTAGATGATGAACCTGCGGATGTTATAAATTCGAGTGTTTGTTCAATAAGCATGCGAAGTTCTAGTAGTTGCAACGCAGCGTCTCTTGCCAAGATTAATAATTTACCTTCCTTGGATTCTATGGATTCTATACCCTCCTTAGATTTTTGGATGGCTTCTTCTATTCCAGGATACAGAAGATTTATCGTGCTGGAAAGTAGGAGCGGTATACCAACAATAATGCGTCTATCTGGATTTGTGGGGTCAATATCCCCAATAAGTGGTCGCATAACCGTTGTTACGAGCGAGGAGAGGTTGGTATCCCAGACATCCTTGAGGCAGCGCGCTATGTTTTTGTCTTCACAGGCACCAGAGCATGATACTTTTTTGCTGATGAGACAGCGCATTTTTTGAAGAGCTTCGGGTAGATTTTTTTTGGCAAGTTTGGTGAATGATTCCAAGTTTTGTACAAAAGGTACTAAACCAAAGGTGGTTCCATATGAGATAGGATCAAGTCCAAGAGCGGCGAGTTCTTGATTATATGCTGGTGTGAATGCGGCGCCATTAAGTACTATAAGGCTGGTATTGGTTATAGTTTGTGCGGCACCGATAATCTGTGATGGTTTTTGGTCATTAAGTTTTTTAAAGAACGCTAATATCTTTTGTTTTATCTTGTCCATTCCTTCCTTGATTTCTGGAGAGATTATGGTTTCCTTTTTAGGTATCATTGGGCCTTCAAGAGCAAGAATGGGTTTATCAGATGGTTGTTCTGCTGGTTGGGTTGGTGTGGTTGAAGCTAGATTGCTGAGGTATTCCGAATTTATGGCATTGATAAGCATCATAACACGCTCTGCTTGCTCAACATTATCTTTGTTCTTGTCGGGATGCCATTTGAGTGCTGATTGTTTGAATGCAGTCTTTAATGCTTCAGAGCTCGCGTCTTGAGGTGTGCCAAGGATATTACCGATAGTTATTTTTTCGTCAGGAACAAGTCCAAGAATGCGGATGGCGTCGGCAAAGTTAGTGCGCAATTCAAGAGAAAGTTTAGTATTGGCAGTTATCGGCTCTGCGGGTACTGAGGAAGGGGTAGTTGTTTGTGACAGGACGAGATCGGTTGTTTCAGTATCTTGATCTTTTTTTGACTTAGTATCATCACTATCTGGTTTTGGCGTGCGTTTGGTCATGGTAATAGCATGCATGAGAAGCATTTCAAAAATGCTTATGGTTTCAGTTAGGCCAACCACAAGATTTGTGGCGGTGGTTACTTTATCTTGGTCAAGTGTTGTCCCACTTGCTTCTAAGAGGTCTCGTGCTGCGAGGATAAAATCTTGCAGGTCGTAAATCGCGCCATCACGGTCCTTTAAATTTTTGCCTACTAAAAGAGTTCTAAAATGATCCAAAAGTATTACTGCCATTTCTGGTTTAGAGGCTTGAGTCTCAAGGTATTTTTTTAGAATAGAATCTAGCAATGGACTTAAGCGTGCTGGAATATTTGCAAGCATGTGCTGAATGGTATCAATACTTTGTAGGGCAAGAAGCGTCTGTTGTAATCGCCGAGCTCCGTCCGGTTCTAGTGCTTTAATAGAGTTTATACAGCCGAGGATAAGTAGTATGCAAGCAGATATTTTTGCTGATAAACGACGAATTGTCATTTCGGTTTCCTTTTTTGAAAGCTATTCAATTATTCTGGTTTTAGCGTATCAATTGTAAATCCAGCCTGTAAATAATTTAGTAGATCGCTGAAATTTTGTATCTGCAGAACGAGTGTTGCTTTTGCTTTCTTAGAGTTTTTATACTTTTTATCAAATGACTATCTGATATTAAATAACGTGATTGGGAGATTTGGCATGAAAGCAGGCTTGTTGTTCCAGGCGGTGTTGCGCACATTGATCGTTGGTACAATAGTGTTGGGCTATTTGGAAACAAAAGTATATGCGCAAGATCATGAGCGCGTTGCAGTCTATCCCTTTGATGTGATACAGCGTGTTGAAGCCCCATGGTTTGGTACACTCGAATTTGTTTATCAGACCGATAAACAGAGCAATGTGAGTTCTTTGGGGCTGAGGCAGCTTGATAAGCTCGCGTTAGGTGATTTTTCTTTGCAACAAGCACGTGTCTCTTTTAGTTATGACGGGTTAACGGTAAGCACGCGATTAGGCTTTTTGGACAAATGGCATGATGTTGGTCCAATCACGATGGAATTAGTAAATTTTAAACTATCAGATGAGGTGTTTGATCCGACCAAGAAGCCAAAATTTTTCATCAAAGATTTTCACGTTAAGATCAGAGATCAAAGTTCTGTTGAGTTGCCTTTGACTGATACGTTGAGTATGCAGATTCAGAAGTTTAATTTTTCATATGGGCACAATGATGATGGGAGTGTGGTGGTTAGTGCGAGTGCTCAGGCCACGCTAGCGGGTAATCAAGTTCAAGTAACTTTTGGATTCGACAATGGCTATCTGGTGATGAAATGTAAAAGTAGTGATGGCATTCCTCTAGTGGCGTTTGATCCAACATTACGTGGAACAGATTTTGAGCGTATCGCACTTACTGGATCTTTTACCATTAAAATGCGTATTCAGGGAGCTGATGAAGAGAAGCAAACTGAAGCGTTAAAAACTGATAAGAAGCAGCGACCAGCTTTTCAGTTAACCTTTGATGATATGGGTATTGTTGGACTTGATCGGATTTTTGGTAGCTTTGCAGAATTTTCTCCTGAAGCGATAAGAGCTCACGGCCAAATTGATAGTGACAAGCGCATGCATTTGTCCATCACGGGAATTGAGGTAGCTGGTCTCAAGGTTAAAACTGATCTTGTTTTCAATCCTGATGAAATGATTAAAAAAAGAAATCAGGAAGGTAAAGAAAGTCAGGAGCGTACAAATAAAATAGAAATCTCTGTATCGGCTGAAACAGATGAATTTTATCCCTTTAAGGATATAGAAGATAAAGATTTGGTATTTGGTGGAAAGCTTAATGCCGTAAAATTAGGGCCGATAAAAGTGACGAGTTCATTAGGTTATATCCAAAAGCAGGGAATTGTTGGATCTCTGCAAGTTGAGGGTCAGACGTTATTGGGAGAATTGCTTGGTGTTGCTGCAGAGGACATAAAAAATAACGATATTTTGCAAACTCGTGTAAGAACCGTTGCTCAGATAGCCGTGAGTCCTGGAAAAAAACCAACAATTGTGCTCGATGGAGCAGTAAGAAATTTTCCTGGTGTAGCGAGTCTGGCGCGCGTGATGCCAAACTTTTTCAATCAATTGCCTGTGCGGTTGACCTCAGATGAAGAACGTGCATTAGGGCTTTTAAAAGATGCGTTTGATACCATTCGTATTAAGTTACTACGTCTCGTAGTAGCGTCAGACAAAACCATCCTTAATGAAAAAACGTATGAAAAGGGAATTAGTGTTATGGCTGATGTGGGATTTGATATTAGTTCACTACAGTCCAATACACTACTCAAGCCTTTATGGGAATTGCTACAGGTGGGTCAATTTGATAAAACTCAGCTCGCAAACCTTTTATTACAAGGAACGATTCGTCCTGGCAATATGAGAAATAGTAGTCTTTTTGTAGGGTTGGGTACAGGAAATATTGAAATAACATTACCTGTGAGTGCTGGCGCCAATGCACGCTTAAAAGCGGGTAGGTTTGGTATGAAATTGACTGGCCTACCATCACTTGGTATCACCACTGGTCTTACGGTTATACCGGTGCAAGGTGCAGATCCTTTGGAGCTTGATGGTAGTGTTGATTTCACGCCACAAAAAGTTGGGTTTTCAACCTCTATGGTAAATATTTGGACCGAGCCATTTGGTATCAAGGGATTTGCATTTGGCGATCTGGGAGCATCATGGTCACAGGATTATCCTACGTTTGAAAATGCAGTTCGCGCAACAGTAGGCGCGGTTGCTTCTGCAGGCGTTAGTGCTGCTGATGCGGCATTTGCATGGCTTGCGGTCTTATTTTTACCCACTGATATTGGCCTTGCCGGTGAGGCCGCATTTTTAAAAGCTGGAGCACGTGATGCAGGGGTGCGAGCCCAACTAGAAAGCTTGGTGCAGGCAGAGTATCAGAAATTACTCCAAGAAAAACGGTATCAAAATCTTACCACTCAACAACAAGTCACGCTCAAAGAACAAATTTTCAGCAAACAACTTTTTGCGCGTGCACGGTGCGGTACCAAAGACATTATCGATGAAAACATTATTTGCGCCAAAATATTTTTAAATATAGGAAAAGATTTTTCAAATTTCGGATTAGATCTTGTTATTGACCAACCTATAACCCTTATTGATCTGATTAATTTTGTTGCGCAACAAGTGCGAGGTAGCATCTTTTTACAACCAGATAGTAAGAATCTTATACCGATAAAACTGAATCGGGTGGCGTTAAAATTTGTGCCGCTTGGATCAAAAATAGGGTCTATTACTGCTGACCAGGGACTTGGTGCAGCCGGAGCCATGGAGCTTTTTGGTAAGGAAGTGTGTTTTGTGATGGGCATGGACTGGGCAAGAGGAATAATAATAAAAGCTAAGATGCCGCGCATTAGCATAGGTAATGGATTGTTTACCTTTACGGGTCTTCACTGTGCTTCGGATCCTAACTATTTTGTCGCGTGTAGCAATAAAGAGCTTGCAGAATTCAACGCAAAATTTGGGCAAGCACAAACTCGACAAAGGAGCGGAGGTTTCTTTATACCAGGCATACAAACCAACATGCAGAATCTGCAAAATGTTACTCAGTCAGCAAGTGATTGCGAGAAAGGGGATCCCATTATTGATGGTGAACTTAGTCTTTTCGATCAGAGGCTCGTGGTATCTGGGGAAATGAGTTTAGGAAAAGATATCAAGGGGAAAGCGGACATAGAGCTACGCCAAGAAGGTGGGGTTTTCGATCTAAATACTAAAGTTAAAGGACTCTATGAAGCTCAGCTACACGGAACAATTCCAACAGTGCGCATGCTCGTTCAGCAGCCTGATCCTAAAGACATTTATATAGAGTTGGTCATAAAGAACACTATTGCCAAAGCGGTCAAAGAAGAGCTTAGTAAGTTACGAGAAAGATTTGACCGAGAAATTGAACTATTTGTCAAGGAACAGATAGACAAGATCAAACTGCCAATAACAAAATTCGTTACCGATTTTCTGCAGCGTGTTGATGCGCCTGCCCATATTAAAGAAATTGGAAATGCACTTTTGGGTGCTGGGATTACTACTACAGAAAGTCTTGAAAAGCTTGTCTCTATCCAATCAATCGTATGGAAGGGCACGTTGCAGGATGCCCTTGGTGGTTATCTTAAAACACCAGAAATTCACGCTACCATTTTAGGACAAGAAAAGATATTGAATGTTGGACAAATTAACCTTATTGATGTTGCTGCAAGCATTCTGACCATTATTGATGAAGTTATTGATACCGCGTGGAAGGAGTTTTTCGCCGGATTTGAGAGTCAGGTGAAAGACGCAATTTCATTGACCGAAAGGCCTGTAGTTCCTGATCGACAAGCTCCACAGCCACGGTGAAGTGCAAAAAAAGTGAGATCAAAGAAGGGGAAAACTATGAAAGTTGCTCTAAATAACATGCGTCATGTTTGGTTCGTTGGTGTGCTCGTTGTGACCGGTATTGTGCAGGCAGATTTTTTGGGTGCGGTAGGTGATTGGTTTAAAGAGAAGATTATTGCTCCTATCCAGGAAAAAACCGGACAGATTTCTCTTGGCGGTATGGGAATCAGTAATAATTCCGCATATCCCATTCGGGTTACGTTGTACTACGAATTTAAAGGTCTTAATAGTTGGGTTAAAACGAGCACTAAGGAGCTCAAGCCAGGAGATCAGGATTGGCTTTCAGCTTATTTTAATCCTCTTGAAGCAGAAGCCGGTGTGTATTTTACGCGCATCAAGATTGAATGTGATTGTTCAGAAAATGGGACATGGGTTGTCATGATGGACGAGCTACTGCAAAAGCGCACAGGACAATTACTTGGTATTTCGGGCTCTAATTATTGTATGACAATTTACATTGATCAAAATAATAAGTACAACTACGCCATTCAAGCGCTCATGCCCGGGAAAGACTGTGTGTTTGAAGGCGCAAAGATGAAATAACAGAGCGTGGAATTATTGTCTTTCAGATGAACGTTTATAAAATCGATTGACCAGCATAAGCCAAGGGCTGGTAATACTTATGGCGAGTAATTTCACCGCATAGCTTATGATGATTATGTGCCAAACGTGTTCAACAATGCCCCAGAGTCCTAGCAAGCTAAATAACACGGTATCGAGTAATTGGCAAAGTATCAAAGCAATGCTGTTGCGCATCAAGAAGTAGCGAGAGCCAAACTGGCGTTGCATCAAGCCGTACAATGCTCGATCAATGTATTGTACGAACAAAAATACGCTGATGGAAGCGAGTGCAATACGTGGCATTACGGTAAGAAGTGCGCAGAAGTGACCGTGTGTGTAATCCAGTACGTGAGGCGTGTACCAAAGATGGAGTTGAGAGGCCACCGTGTAGGCGCCTAAGCATAAAAAGTTGATCCATATGGCGCGTTTAGATGCAGCTGCACCAAAAAATTCTTGTAACATGTTAAGACCAAGAATTGCGGCGACGGTAAAAGCATCAGAAGCCGTTGCGTCAAAACTAAAAAATAATATTTGCTTGGTTACAAAGAGATTTGCCAAAACACCATAAAGGCATATAAGTGCCACAAGTGCTTCTTTACCTAGAAACAAGGCGATTAGCACAAAAAGACTAAGGAGTGAGGAGTGAATAACAAAAATAAATTCGTTTGTCATATCGTAAGCAATGGATATTCATGAAAACCGATTAATTGACATTCTGGTTGCGGTAAAATGCCAAATTTCTCATATACCAGCTCCTGCATAGTACGGGCAAGAGTAATGATATCGTGTGATGTCGCATCACCAATATTTATCAGCATGTTTGCATGTTGGTGAGATACGGCGGCATTTCCAACGCGCAGTGATCCCTTTACGCCAATTTTGTCCAAATAATAGGCGACAAAAATAAGTTTTTTAGATGAGCCTTCAATAAAATAAGGGACCTCATCTGGATGAAAATTTCTAAAAAAACTGCCACATGTGTGTGTGGAAGGATAGCGTGCCAGGCGATGTCGTATGATTTCTGCGCGTCTGCCTCGTGCATACATGGCTTCTAAAGCGGAAGTTTTTTTGAGTATAAAAGTGGCATCTACCAAGTAAAATTCTTGTTGTTGAAGCGTGGAGGTATCGTAACCAAAATTGAACCATTCTTTAGATACTTGGTGTATGGTGCCGTCAGCTCGATGCATCACCGTGGCCTTATGGAGAAATTGGGCCAAAAAGAACTGGAAATAGTGGAGATTGATGTAGACAGAGCCGCCTACGGTTCCTGGAATACCACTAAATTCTTCAAGTCCGATAATGTGGTGATTCAAGCAATATTCAATAAGATCGTGTATAGTCACACCTGCTTGTGCATGCACAAGCGCCGTATCACCCTGTTCTTTATGTGATATGGCGTTAAGGCGAGGCCTAATGGTTAAACCATCAAAACCATGATCACTGACCAGAATATTTGCTCCTTGCCCGAGAATAAATAGAGGGATCTTATTTTCTTGGGAAAAAAGGAGAGCTTGGCTAAATTCTTGTATCGTCGTGGGTTCGGCAAAATAGTGGCTTACGCCGCCTGTTTGAAACCAATTTTTATCTTTGAGCGTGATATGTTCTTGGATAAGTGATTGTTGCAAAGGATTTGTGGTGGAATGTCGTGTGGTAATCATAGATATTTAGTGGATAAAGTGGTTCCGAGAGCTACCAACAATATGGAGAGGGTTAGGTTGATAGTTGCATTGGTCAAACCGAAGAGATAATCTCCTTGTTTTATAAAAAGATAGCTTTCTAGCGCGCAAGTGGACATCGTTGTCATACCACCACAAAGGCCGATAATAAAAAATGAGTACATCGTTCCGGTACAAGAAAGTTTGGGAAATAGAAGACCGGCTATGAATGCCCCGATGATATTTACGAGCAAGGTTGGTAGTTGAAGTGGCGTATACAGTAGACATATCTCGCGATATTGGATGAGGGCGAAACGAATGAGCACGCCGAAGGAGCCTCCAAGTAAAGCCGCGCAAGACATTAAGAAATTCACGATGATTCCTTTTACGCTGTCTGATGATAGTTCAATAAGAATCTATCTTAAAAAATAGCCGGCGTATACCGTGATACTATTATTTCTGATTAATTACTTGAGTAGCGTAGTATAAGATAACTTGAAAGCGTCGTTCCACAGAAGCAACCAAGCAATTTTGCTTGTTTTGGCAACGAAAATCGTTTATTGAATTGCCGTGATTGGTATGCAGCTATCATAGCCAGGCTACCGGTTGCGACACCAGCCAAGAAAATAGGCTTTGATGATAGTGCCGAGCGCGTATGATTTTGATTGGTAAAGGGTTGAGCCTGTAGTGGTAGTGCCATACCTAATAGTGTGCATGTTAACCACATCATTAAGCCGCTCATTTTTTTACTTTCCATCTTGTTCCTCATCCTTTATCAGCGCGCTCAATGGCCATTTTAGTCTCTTTTTTGTGGCGCTTATAGCATTATTAGTAGCACGCTCCACATCGTTGCGCATGTCGCTTCTGAAATCTTTTTTAACCTGTTGTAATACTTCCTTGCCTTTCCAGCGATATGCTGTATAACCAAGGGCGAATACGCCAGCCGTAGTTGCCGATCCTCGCACAAAGCCATGCAAAGTGCTATTTCCCAGGCTGGTCCAGGTATTTTTGATCGGTGGTGTATTTTTACTTACCAATGGAATTGCTGCGAGCGTTGAGAGGGAGCCAATAACTGCACCACTTACAAAAGTTTTGGCATGATGACTGGTTTGAGAGTTAAAAGTTTTTGAGGAAGAATCACTTGTAGATTGATCATCAGTGGCCAAAATCTGGTTGAATCCAGTGCCGAGTATGATCAGCAAAGAGAGTTTTGAAAAAGTATTGTGCTTTTTATTCATAATTTCCCCTAAAATAGCGCAGTTCTTCACCTATTTTGCAAAAAGATAAACTATATGTTTATATCGTAGCTTCTTAGATGAAAAATAACAAATGGGACCTACTATTTATAGCCAAATGAGTATTTAAAATCTTATTTGTAACGATTTATTGAGATTTGAGGTATTGATTTGGTACTCTGATCAATAGAATGAGTCGTATAGCAAAAAGGAGTAGTACGATGAAAAAGATTTTAGCAATAGGATTGGTAGTAGTTCTTGGTGTAGGAGCATTGGTTCTTGTGGCAGAACGAGGTAGAATTTTAACGACACCCAAAAAAGAAGAACCTGCGGTAACTAAAGAATCGTGCCCTATGGCGTACGAGCAGTTAAAAGCATGTGAAGAGAAGCAAGCTGAGGAAATAGAACCTCAAGCAATTCGTGGGCAATGGGCAACTCGCGGTGGAGCGAGTGATCCTTATTATTTACGCCGTGAAGAATGTCGTGCCGATTTCCATGAAGCATGTAAGGCAGAAGCACAACAAGCAACACCAGAAAAACCTGTAGGGGCACTTGGAACACCAACGCAAGAGTTAGAGGCTATTGAAGATATACAAGCTGTGCAAGATTACTAGATACTATTAAGACATGATAACAGGCTGCTGATGGCAAAAGATTGTCTGAGCAGCCTGTTTTTTGTTTATAAGTGGTCAGTTCTTTTTTTAAAAAAGTAAAAGCATATTAGCGTGCAAAGAGTAGTTGCCGTGATAAGTGCCAGCGTGCAGGTACTGAGCTTAAAAAATTCTGATCCTCCTAGAATTGCGTGGCGTATGCCTTCAGTCATATACATGAAGGGATTGAAATAACACAAGATGCCGAGTACTGGTGAAAATTTTGCAATAATTGCATGTGGTACCCAAAAGCCACCCAAAATAAGAAGTGGTTGGTTGAGTCGTATCCAAAACTTAGACATATGAGAAGATTTTTTAATAACACAGCTGACCATAAGATGATACGCAGAGCCGAAAAGTGTGCTGAGCACAATCATCAGTTCAAGAGCAAGCCATGATATAGTGGTGCTTACGAATTTACTACCGAATAAGAGCTTGGCGATGGGAAAATAGGGTGTCAGTAGAAGTGCCGTAAACAAGGCAGTGAATAGAATGCGTTCTAGGAGTACATAGCGTGGTGCAAGGAGTGTAGTTTGATAATCGATAAAACGATCTTGTTCAAGATCAAAAAGTAGCGCAATATTGAGTTTATAGGTAAGCGTCATGATAGTGAGCACAATGTTACTTGCAAAAAGCATGGTACCAGTATACGCGTTCCCAGGGCCGAAAAACACCTGCGCGCCGACATACAGAAACACAAAGGCATAAAGTGCTGGATATATGAGTGCATAATTAATAAAGTAAGCACCTCTGAGTTTCCAGTAGATGGCGATATCACGCCATAAAAAAATCAAAAAAATACGTATAGATTGCGTCATATGTGTCCTATACCGGATCTAGTCGCCGAGTAATTCCCTTATTGCAAATAAGTAGCATTATCACACAAAAGCATAGTATTGCAGGGATTGTTATGAGTGGTGATAAAAAATCAGGTCCACCAATCAAAGTGCCACGGAGCGCTTCAGCAACGTAGGTGAGCGGATTACAGAGAAACAGTACGCCAAGTGTGTGCGAAAGTGCATATACTTTTTTCCATGGAAATAACGCACTGCTACACAGAAAGAGGGGAGAAAGTCTACGTGGCCAGAGGTTGTCAAAGAACCATCTAAACGAATACATAAAACTGAATGATAAAAATAATGTTGCTATCAGTATCAAAGAAAGAAGATACGCGATGATGAATAGAGGAATGCTCGGTGCTATCATGATAAAATTTTCCCCCATTGCGATAATGCCAAAAGAAACGAGAGGAATGGTCGTGATTGCAACTTCGGCCACAAATTGGGCTATGTATACTGCAAATATCCATGTTTTACCAAGCGGTAGCGTGAGATAGTAATCAATAAAACGAGCAAACTGAAGATCAAAAACCACACGGAGTGATAACCCGTATCCCATAGAAAAAAAGAGCTGTATGATGGAGCCGATAAAGGTAGGCGCAATGAGTGTTTTTGGCATGCCGATGAGCGGTAAAAGATGGCTGAATACGAGCACCTGGATTGCCACGATGATGATGCCGTCAGCAAATTTATCAAGAAAACCTTTTCTGATTAGCCATAATTCTTTTTTGACGAGCTGCCAGAATATGCGTACTTGGTGCTGCAATGCCCCGTGCATTATACCATCTCCGTATCAGGTTCCTGGTGTGTTTGGCCAGTCAGCTTAATAAATATTTCTTCAAGATTTAGATGTGGATACGTTTCTTTGAGTTCGCGCAGCGAAGCGGTAAGAAGGACTTGCCCTCTGTTTAAAATACAAATACGATCGGAAAGTATTTCTGCTTCATCAAGGTAGTGTGTGGTTAAAATAACGGTAATGCCACGCTCTTTTAATGTTTTAATATGTTGCCATAAACGACGTCGGACATCAGGATCCAAACCAACAGTGGGTTCATCAAGTAACACGATTTCAGGGTTATGCATAAGTGCGCGGGCGATAAGTACGCGTTGTTTCGTGCCGCCTGAAAGACTGTTGATATCAAATGCTGCATAACGCAAAAGATCAAATGTTTCCATGAGAGCATGGGTGCGTTCACGAACAATATTTTCTGGTAATAAAAAGTAACGACCGGCAAAAAGTAAATTTTCTTCGACATTAAGATGAGTGTCTAGATTTTGACGTTGTGGGCAAAAACCTAGTGCAGTACGGTAGTGCATGATGTTGCCGTAGATAGAGGTGCCTTTAAAGAGCACATCACCACTTGTTGGTGGATGGAGGGTGGCCAAGATAGAGGAAAGCGTTGTTTTTCCGGCACCGTTCACACCAAGAAGCCCAAGAATTTCTCCTTGCTTAATATCAAGAGATACGCCATCAAGCGCATTGAATGAGCCTTGCGGTGATTGATAGGTTTTGATGAGATTACGAATTTCTAGAATATTCATCATGACAAGAAGCTATAGTAGATGGTTAAATTATTATGATCTACTATAGCTCTTCATTTGTTTTTTTACAATGTATTGGGGTTTTTTGGCAGTTTTATAACTTGTAGCACAAGATTTTATACTTAATTTCGTAATTTTAGCGTATAGGTTATAAAGATCATCGTTTCCAGCAGAAGTGATACAATGCCATAAATGGATTGCCTGGCCATGTACTTTTGCCAGATTCATGGTAGCCCATGCTGCTATTTTTTGGAACCTTTTCATGTTTTTCCTTACACCATTGCTGACGGCTGTGAAACGCACAACAAGGGGTTCCAATATTATGTCGCAAAGAGGTCTTGGAACATTTGGTGCTTACTAGCCAATCATCATGCCCGCAAGTCTTTCCATAATCGTATCCTCGATGCTGCCCTAGATGATATATATACCACATTCCCAAGGTTCCAATTTTCAAAAAAGTTGATTGGTCTTGTTTAACCTTAGGTGATGAGGAACTGTCCGTAGCCGATGAGGTACTTTCAGGTTTTGCTTTCAGACTTGATGAGCTTCGTTCGTACGATGCTTTAGCGCGCCCGACTCCTTCAGGATATCCACCGGAAAATCCACGACATCTGCCTGTTCGGTATATGAGCCATGCAGTGCCAAAGATTCCTGCAGCGAGCACTTTTCCAGGATTATCCGCAGCATATTGATATGTCATAGAAGTTGCATCAGCCAGCGTTTGGTGATCAATAGGGGGCAAGGTGAAGATTTCGGTTTGGCATGTCACGGCTAGCATGATGATGATGCAGCCAAAGCGAGCGTTTATTTTATTAGCGGCGTTCATCTAATTGCTCTGTAAATTGTGTATCGTGCACTCTTTGGTGCTTAATAGTTTCCTGCAGAGTAGCATTTGGATTTTTACAGGTATATCGGAAAACTCGGCGTTGGTTGTCTAACTGATTACGAATATAATTATTGATACGATTTTGTTTAGCAGTATCGTGATCCATAGGAGTTACTATATTCTCAAGCTTTTCTATACTCAAGAAGTTCTGCTCAGTATATTCTCCAGAATAGGCAGCTAGCGCAAAACCAAGATTAATGCCCTCGCTTAAGTGATAATTACTAAGAGTTTTCATATTTTTTCGCATGCGCTCTTTTAGCGCATCAGTTTTTTCTTTGAGGCTGAGATTATCATCTTTCGCGTTGAGATTATCTATGTCCTCGCTGAGATTGTTGTACATTCTCCCGGACATACGACCAAGTTGCACGGTGTTATGACCGGTGTTTTCCACATTATAGGGATACTTTAGCGCAAGGTCATCTCCTGGATCATAGTATGCATCGAGGTGGTTATTAATCTTCTGTAGATCACGTATGGGTTGACCTCTCAATTTAGCAGCCGAATCGGTTTCCCAGTGCTTGCCATTTAATTGTTCGGATGCCCTAACACCTTTCCAATAAGCCTGGTTGAATCCCACTCTGTGCCCACATCGATATGCCCCCCATAGTCCAGTAGCAGACAATAGGGTAATAGCGGCCACTTTTATTGGGTTTTCTTGCGCGTAGTGGTATGCTTCAGGGCCACATTCAGCAGTTTTTCTGAAGAACGTTCCTAGAAGTGGCTTTACACTTGTTCCTAGCCGATGAATCCAGGCCCAACTACTGCTTCCAGGATCGGCGACTAGAGTGGAATTCGCAACAGTTATGGCGAGTAGCGTAAAAATAATGTTTTTGGATTTCATAAGATTTGCCCCATAGAGTAGTTTCGTTAAAAATTTTCTTTATATTTTTATGGTGTCGCAGAATAAGTTATTTATCAAACGGGGTAATTTTTGACTCGGTTTTTGAAATTTATAAGCTTTCCAGAGATCAAGTCGTGCTTAGATGGTGAAAATTATTCCTGTTCAAGGCGTGAAAGCCCGTATTCTTTGCTTTTACCGAACATGCGTGTGAAGAAAGCATAGGTTGCTATGAAGTAAATAATACTCATCCCTATGCTGGTGAACGCGTTGCCGAGTGGAGATGTATGGGTACTCACTGCATAGCGAATGCCTTCAAAGGCGTAAGTCATAGGAAATAAGCGGGAAATATATTGGATAGTTCGTGGCAAAATATCTATGGGATAAAACACGCCGCAAATGGCAGCTAATAGCCAGCTGATTGACCATATAAGCGTTTGTGCGCGTACGCCCCAATACATAAGCAAGCCAGAAATCAAGAATCCCGTACTCCATCCAGAAATAATGAGTGCGAACATAAAGGGAACCAGGGTTAATCCTAATGATAAAACGTTAAATCCGTGTAAAAGCCAAATTACCAAAGAGCAAAATAGTGCAGTGAACGAACCCTTTATGAGGCCAAGTAACATGGCAGCCATAGACCATTCGCTTATTTTCAGTGGACTAGAAAAGAGATTAATGAGGTTGCGCCCCCATAATTCATACACAAGGGTGCCGGCAACATCCATATGTGCACGACTCATAAGGTGAAAGAGCGTTAGTGCGGTAAGCGTGGTGAGTGCAAGGACAGGAGCGTCTGCTTGTTGGGCCACAAACCACGAGCTGGTGAACCCCCAGAGTAAAATATCAAGAAATGGCCAGTATGCGAGGTCCGATATTTGTAAGGGATCGCGGCCTATGGTGATAAGTTCTTTTTGTAACATGGTAAAAACCCGTGCCCAATTCATGTGCAATCCTTATTCTGCTATGTGCCAAAAATAATCTTCTAGTGTTGGCCGTTCAATGGCGATGTGTGAATAGACTACTCCCATGTGCATGAGATCGGTGAGCAGTTGTGGGATCTTTTCATCATCGATGGTGATTTCCAGGCGACGATCCTTGATATGATAAAGTGCTGAACGTTTTTGCAGGTATTCGACGGTGCGTTTGAGCCCATCAGTAATGATGAAACTAATATGGGCACCAGAAACACTTGCGGCTAATTTTTTTGGAGTATCATCAGCGATAATAGTTCCTTCTTTTAATACAAGCACGCGATCACATACCTGAGCAACTTCATCCATGTTGTGTGAGGTAAGTAACACTGAAATACCACGATCTTTTTTTTGCTGCAAAATAAAGGAGCGAATTTCATAGGCGATATTTGGATCTAGGGCCGCGGTAGGCTCATCAAGAAGAACGACTTTTGGCTCGGTCAAAAATGCTTTAATCAACATAACACGTGTTGTTTGACCGGCAGATAAGGTACTGCAAAAGCGATCACGCATATGCCACATATCAAAGAATTGTAAAAATTCTTTCACGCGAGTACTGATGGTTGAGCGCGTTATGCCATACAACTGACCTGCTAGAGCAAGATTCTCATAGATCGTTAATTTACCGGGTAGTTTTACGTATGTGCTGGCAAAAGATACGTGGCGTAGTGCAGAGCTGCGATTTTTTTGGAGTTCGTTGCCGAAGTAATAAATAGACCCTCTGCTCGGTGTCATCACGCTTAAAAGGAGCTGTATGGTGGTTGTTTTTCCCGCGCCATTGGGTCCGAGAAATCCTAGAATTTCTGAAGGCTGCAGTTGAAATGAAATGTTGTTGACTGCAACAAAAGCTGGAGTCGAAGGTTTTAAAGAAAACCATTTTTTGGATGGCTGAAAAATCTTAGTCAGGTGTTCAACGCGTAATGGAGAGGGTTGTTGTACCATAGGTTCCCTATAAAAATCCGAAGCGAATAGCAGGTGAGTAGCTACTAGAATACGTGAATAAGGTTCTTTGGGTCAATTGTTTGGTTGTGTGATGTGATTGCATGTGTGATGTCAATAACATATTTTATCAATTTTGTTTTTCCACAACACAAACGCCTTACGAGCTTGGGGTACATCAAGATGAATGAACGGAATCGATCGTGTATGTGTTGGAAGTGAAATTTGTGTGTAAATAAACGAGTCATCAAAATCAATAGCCGCAGCATCTTGTTTAGTATTTGCAAAATATACTGTATCTACACGTGCCCAATATAAGGCCCCTAGACACATAGGACATGGTTCACATGAGGAATATACGGTACATCCAGTAAGTTGGAACGATCCCACCTGGTTACATGCATGACGAATGACCACTATTTCTGCATGTGCCGTTGGGTCATTGTCGCGAGTGACACGATTCACACCTTCCGCAATGATAATGCCGTTTTTGACCACGACTGCTCCAAAAGGGCCACCGCCCTCCAGAACGTTTTGCATAGATAATTCGATAGCGCATTGCATAAAGCTGTTATGTGATGCAGGCATATTACCCCTCAGTTCCAAAATAACGATCACCAAAATCACCAATGCCGGGAACAATAAATTTACGCGCATTCAGATGATCGTCAATGGCGGCAGTTACATGCATAACTGCAGGGAACTGTTTTTTGAGTTTATCAATTCCTTCCGGGGCACAGATGATAGAGCAAAAAATGATATTGCTTTCAGGAATGCCAAGAGTTTTGAGGAGCGAGAGTGCTATAAGACCAGTACCTCCCGTTGCAATCATCGGGTCCAGAATAATAACACGAGTATTTTTGGTATGTGGCGGAATATTTTGGTAATACAGATGCGCTTGCGCGGTTTCTTCATCCCGTCGTGCGCCAATTATCGCGATGCTTGTTTGGGGAAAATAGGAAAGAAAAGCAGGTAACATGGTGATCCCAGAACGTAAAATGGGCATAAGCATAATATCGGTAGCGATGGTAGTTCCTTGCGTGGCAGCGAGAGGTGTTGCAAGCAGTATGTTTTGTGTGGGCAGATACTGCAGTACTTCATGCGCTAAGAGGTGGGTAAGACGCATAGCAGCTTCTCTAAATGCTTGGCGGCTTGTGGTTTTGTTACGCAGAATTGACAGAAAAATATCCTTAGCATGTTGCATTATATGGCTCCTTGTTTTTTATCGTCTACAAGGTGTCCGTCGAGTAGCGTTATAATACGATCAGTTTGAGCGGCAAGTACCGGGTCGTGAGTAACAATGATTATGGTAACATGATGTTGTTTATTTAATTCGCTGAATAGCTCCATGATTTTTTTCCCTGTTGCCGAATCAAGATTTCCGGTTGGTTCATCGGCGAGGATGATTGCTGGATCATTAATCAGTGCACGCGCGATGGCAACGCGTTGTTGCTCTCCACCAGAAAGCTCATTGGGATAATGATTCATGCGCTGTTCAAGTCCTAATTTTGCTAATAATTGTGCAGCTCGGTGCATACTTTCTTGTTCTTGATTACCCGCATACAGGTGTGGTAAGGCAACATTTTCTTGTGCGGTTAAATCAGGCAGTAGATGAAAGCGTTGAAAAACAAATCCAATAAATGAGTTTCGGATATGGGCGAGTTGATCACTGTTCATAGGTGCAACATTATGATCTTCTAGATAATATTCGCCGCTGGTTGGCGTATCAAGACATCCAAGAATGTGCATGAGGGTGGATTTTCCTGAACCAGATTTCCCGGTAATGGAGAGAAATTCACCTTGGTTTATTGATAGTGAGATATCATACAATACTTGAATGTAGGTTGTGGGTCCCGTTTTGTATATTTTTGAAATATCACGTGCTTCAAGCAGTGCCATCTGTTCTCCTATCGTTCGAGCAATGCATCGACGGGATTTAGTCGCGATGCTTTATAGGCAGGATAATAACCAAAAAATATACCGACGAGTACCGTGACGATGAATGACATAATGAGGGGCAAAAACTCTAAGACGCCGGGCAGTGTTGTGGTAATGCTAATAACGTATTGGAGAATTAGCCCGAGGACAATTCCTAGAAAGCCACCAAACGAAGTAAGTATGATTGCCTCCATAAGAAATTGATGGCGAATTTGTTGTTGGGTGGCTCCTATAGCCATACGTAGACCGATTTCGCGTGTGCGTTCTTTAACTGACACAAGCATAATGTTCATAACACCGATGCCGCCTACAATGAGTGATATCGATGCGGCAACAAGGCCAAACAGTTTAATGATAGTTGATGCTTTGGTTGCTGCTTCTTCTATAGATTTTTGATCAAAAATAGTGATATTGTCTGGATCGTGAGGCTTTACATTATGCATGAACCTGAATGCTCTGCGAATTCTACGCACGATGGCTTCAGTATCAACGCCTTGATAGAGATTCATGCCGAGAGCACCAGCGTCATCGTCCGTTTCATCTGGTTTGCGAATATATTTTTTTGCCGCAGTAAATGGAATAAGGATGCGTCGGTTAGGATCTTCAGTTCCCCAAAAATGATCAACATGATTAATAACCCCAATAACAAGAAAACGTACGTCGTTTATGTGAATGGTCTTGCCTATTGGATCAACTTTCCCGAATAACTTTAGTGCGGCTTGTTCACCAAGTACGGCAACACGGATGCCGTGTTGCACGTGGTAGTGGCTAAAAAAGTTACCTGATCGCAAGCTATGGTTATTGATGATCAACATATTCTCATCAACTCCCAGTGTACGATCAACAATGGTCTTGTCACCGTAGCGGACCGGTTGAAGCGTCCAATGAATACGCGAAATCTGTTTAATTTCTGGCATTTGCGCCCTAAGTGCACGCATGTCCTGTTTGGTTATCGTAACGCCGATTGGCTGGTCAGATCGTATGTTGCCACGTGTAATGACATTGCCTGGGATAGTAAAAATAGCATTTTCTCCCATGCCCATGACTTGTTTACGGATACTTTCTTCCGCACCACGTCCTATAGAAAGTGTTGCGATAATCGCTGCAATACCGATCATGATGCCGAGAATGGTAAGGAACGAGCGAATTTTATGCTTGCGAAGTACGCGGAAAGAATTGCGAGCCATAATGAGCGTGTGCATAGCGCTATAGACCTCTGCTAAACAGTTGAGCGTAAAATTCTTCCATAGAATCTGGTTCTTTGATGTCAGTGATAATATGTTCGTTGCCTTGTAAACCCCGTACTACTTCAAAGTATGCATCATCGTTAATGCCGAGTTCTATCGGGATCTCTTTGATACTATTTGGCATAAGAATCCAGATAGTTTTTACCGGATTTTCCTGATGAGAAGTCTGTTGTTTGAATGTGTCTAGTTCTTCAGAACTGAGTTCTTGGAAAGAATATTTTAATGTATTGGTAAGATAACGAACTAAATCACGTTTAATGGAAAAAATATAACCAGGTACACAGAGCACATTGCTCCGTTCATCGACTAAAATGGTGGCATTTACGGTCATGCCGGGGCGCAAAAGAAGTTTTTTGTTTTCTAAGGTGATGATTGCTTCGTAAGCAACGGACCCCTGTTTTTTGATAGGAGAGTTATAAATATCTTGGATCTTGCCTAAAAAGACTTTATGTGGATAGGTATCGAATGTCATTTCAGCTGTTTGTCCAATACGCAGGGCGCCAATACTTCCTTCATCAATTTCCAAGTTGACGTCCATAGTAGTCAGATCGGTTGCTATGGTGTAGAGGATGGTTGGCGGTGCAAAGGTAGTGATCGCCTCACCAACAGATACATTTTTTTTGATGATGGTACCGGAAACTGGTGCTACAATGCGAGTATTATTCCATTCTATGGTTGCTTTTTTGTGGAGTGCCCTTGCGCGCTCTACAGAATTTTGAGTTACGAGCATATCGCGATCAGCACGTTCATACGCATCGCGTGAAATATTATTTTTTTCAAAGAGTTGTTTTTGTCGTTCAAACACTGCGCGAGCATAGGTATATGCTGCCTCGGCTTCTTTAAGGGCATATAAGGTAGCTTGCACATCGGTGTCTGATTTCCCGATATCGATCTCTGCAAGAAGTTCACCCTGTTTTACATTTTGGTTATCCTCAGCGTAAAGTTTAAGCACGATGCCTGATACCAAACTGCCTATGCTAATGGTACCTTGTGCCTCTAGAGATCCGGTGGCATCGATAATCTGTTTAATAGTTCGTTGTTGTGGAAGCTGGGTTGTGTAGAGTGATTCTAACCGGTTTGATGAGCGATAAAAAAAGTACCAATAGCCTACCCCTGCAGCAATACCAAGTAGTGCAAGTGGTAGGAGAATGCGTTTGGTTGATGTCATAGGGTATTCCTCATGATTGTGTCTCTAAATTTTTAGGATATCCACAAGCAGCGAGCAAATGAGTATGCGCCTGTTCGACTTCCAGAGCTTGTTGTTTGAGCATGCTTTCGGCTTGATGGAGTGCCGTTTCAGCTTCTTCAAATTCTGGGCGTGCAAGTTCGCCAACGGTGTATTGTTGCTGTTTACGTGCAAATTCTGCTTTTGCCTGGATATATTGTTTTTGAGCAGCATCCAGGAAATTTTGCTGAGTTTGTAACGTGTAGTATGTCGTATCAACCTGCTGCTGAATGATAGTTTTCATATTTTCGCGCTCAAAACACTTGGCAAGAGCTTGTGCTTTGGCGGCATGGCCGGTGTGTAAGCTGTTAAAACCGTCAAATTCCCAATTCATGCTGATGCCGAATTGCCAGCTTGCGGTACCAAAAATTTTTGCCAAACTTACATCTTGTGAATCAAAAGTGCTGTGAGTAACCTGAGCAAAAAGATTGATGGTTGGTAAATAGTAGTGAAAAGCGCTTCGTGACAAAAAGTGCTCCTGCATCATTTCATGATGTAAGACATCAAGTTCTTTGCGATGTTTTTGTGCTGCATCGCGATACTCTGCAATAGGTTTGAGAGAAAGATCTTTTGCAGTGCAAAGAAAGCCTTGAAGTGTGCGTGGTTCCAAATTATGGAGATTGATATTGATACCGGTTTTTTGTAACAACGCTGCTTGGGCAATATGATAGTTATGATAATAATTTTCAGCGTGCGCGTGTGCTTGAGCGTAACGAGCTTCAGATTCTAGTTTTTGAGGAACATTAAGAAAGCCCACTTCAAAATGTTGTAATGCTTGACTAAGTAAGCGCTGAGAAGAGCCTTGTAAACTAATGATGTATGGTTCTTGTACAACTGTTTTTTGTGCTTGGAAATAAGCGTCTTCAGTAGAAAGGCGCACTGAGTCATTGAGTAATAATTGTTGATAAAGAACAGCCTCAGTCGCTTCTTGCGCGGCATAATATTGGTCAACGATTGCGAGATTGACGAGTGGTTGTATGAATTCCCAAGAAGCCGCTCTAATCGGCTCAGAGGAATCTTGGTTTTTTCGGATGACTTGGGCGTTAAAGCTAACGTGAGGCAAATACGCAGAGATGACCGCTCGCTCGAGCTCTCGGTGTGCCTTATAGGAATATGCTAAAGAGGTAAGCATATCGTTGGTACGGTATGCACTCGAGACCGCATCCTGTAAGGTAATGGTGATCGTGGTGTGATGATTAATGAGCGCGAAACCAATACCTAACAATACTACGAAACGGGTATAAGGCGATAGTGATAGCATAGTTCTCCTTGGTCGACTGCTCGTGAGAGTTGTTATAGCATGGCTCATGAGGAGACTGCTAGAGTTTAACCAAAAGGTTTTAAGCAGAATAAAAATACCTAGAAGGAGAGTAACGTCATGAAATTTAAGGATCGTGCTGATGCGGGTCAACAACTTGCCTTGTTGTTGTCAGCATACAAACATAGTCCAAACGTGTTGGTTGTTGGGTTGGTGCGAGGAGGTGTGCCGGTAGCGGCAGAGATTGCACGTGAACTTGTGGTGCCACTTGATATTGTAGTTGTGCGTAAAATTGGAGCCCCAGGAATGCCCGAGCTGGCCGTTGGAGCATTGACACAGACCGGGCAATCTATCCTGAATTATGCCATGATGCAGACAATGGGCATAACAGAGCAGCAAATAGCACCGATTATCCGTCAAGAACAAAAAGAATTGGCAAGACGACTATCCGTTTATCGCGAGGATAAAAAATCACCGAATTACGCAGA
Source organism: Candidatus Babelota bacterium (assembly GCA_023382795.1). Lineage (GTDB taxonomy): Bacteria > Babelota > Babeliae > Babelales > Vermiphilaceae > UBA6230. The sequence goes on along the minus strand of JAHDWT010000004.1, from coordinate 68,527 downwards.
TAAAACGGTAATTTTGGTAGATGATGGTATTGCAACCGGGGCAACCATGCAAGCAGCTATTGCTTCAGTTAAAGAATTGGGTGCGAAACGCTTGGTTCTTGCGGTTCCGGTATGTCCTGCCGAAGTTGCGCAGAAACTATCTGAGCTGGTTGATGAGTTTATCTGTCTAGAGCAGCAGCCAGACTATTTTCCAGCAGTTGGGTATTTTTATGAACATTTTGAGCAGGTGGAAGATGAGACGGTAAAGTCTCTTATGGCTAGCATATTCAGTGGCGCAAAAAAGTGAGGGCTGAATTTTCAAAATCAATTCAGCCCATTTGGGAAGTTTACCGTAGTTACTGGTGCAAGATTAATTGCTTAAATATCTTTTATAAATTAAACCGCCTAATATACCATAAGTTGCGACAGTAATAAGAGCTCGCTTATTAGTGGTGATTGCGCTCCAAAAACCCTTTAAGAGATTTTTTGGTTCGATGACCGTTACCTTTAACGTATCAGTAGCTTTATCTTTAACAAAAGTGTCTATCTTTTCTTTAGTTTCGCCTCTGTATTTGTGAGTTACATATGCGGTAGCAGCAACGATAGCGGCGTCTGTAAGTATTCTTCCGAGATTGTCATTCCAAAAGTTTGCTTTGACTGAATTGGAACCAAGCCCGATCAGTAATGCAACTATGGCGAGTATTTTGAATTGCTTGTTCATGTAAAACCTCCATTTAATTAGTTTAAGGTTGAATTCTTTTATATATATTCTAATTGTATTATATTGCTTGATATTGTCAATAAGCTTTTTAAAAGTATTTTCAACCTGAAATTACTTAGTCAGCAGTTGTTTTAACCTGTTAATTCTATCAACAGGTGTAGGATCTTCCCGGTGCAAGATGGCACACCAGAAGCTAATCCAATCGATAAGGTGTATAAGGTAAATCATCCGCTCAATAAAGCTGTTTCCCTGGGCCTGAAGAGAAATTTGATAGTTAACGAGCGGATCTATAATTTCCCAGGTTACCTGGAATCGTTTGAGCATAGGTTCGCTCATTTCTTGGTCGATAAGCCAAATAACTCCACATCGCTTTAATATTTCAGGATTGTTATGAAATCCTACTATCTCATTATGATCTAATTCTGGGAGCTCATGGGAACCTGAAAGCATTTTGCTGTTTTCTGCCAATTGCCCCCGAAATCTGCGAGCTACTATGCTGGTTTTGTCTGCTTCACCATAAATAAGAGGGTAGCTTTGGTATATTCTGTGAGCAATAGACAACGCAAGATTTTCTGGTTCCTGTTCTAATGACCAGTTTAATCGATGTTCTTTAAGGAGAGAGATGGCTTGGTGTAGTTGGAATAGAAAATCATGGGGTAATAGGTTGAGGCGATGCATCAAAAAAAGTAAGGGAACAGCAAGGTATCCTAAGCTTGCCCGTGGGGGAATGCCACCAGGAATAAGGATAGAGTCGTAACCATATTGTTTTAGCTGAGTCGCTAAAAAGCCTCCTGAAGTGATACCGATAATATGAGCTCCCTTAGCGCGTGCATCTTCAAAAGACGCGAGTGTTTCTTCAGTATTACCAGAATAGCTCATACAGATAACAAGTGTTTTGGCGTTTGCCCAAGATGGCAGCGTATAGGTTCGTGAGGTAACCGTAGGGATTGGTGTAGTTGCCGCGCACAGGAGAGAGACAATATCCCCCGCGATCGCTGATCCGCCCATACCTGCAAAAATGATGTGTTCGATGCCTGAGTAGGCATGGCGAAGGCTAAGATTTTGCCCAATTTCTATGGCTTTTTCTAGCTGTTCAGCAAAGGAGAAAATGGTGCTGAACATGTTTTCTTTGTCATATGCTTTGTATGATGATTTCATGGTCTACAGGGTTAAGATGAGTTGTTATATTTTTTACTCAACTATAGACCAGTTTCCTGGGTTAGCGCAAATAACACATAATGAAAGAGCGCCAGCTCTTATAGTGCTGGCGCTCTTTTTAGATTCAAAAGCAAAGCTTAGTAACGAGAACGGAATCCACCGCGATCGTCATTGCCGCTGCGGCCGCCGCCACGAGGGCCACGGAAATCACTGCTACCACCGCGGTTGCCACCAAAGGAACCACGAGGACGGTCTTCACGAGGACGTGCTTCGTTGATGCGTAGACGTTGTCCATCAACTTCTTTACCATTTAATGCGCTAATGGCAGCATTTGATGATTCAGCATCTTCCATGTCGACAAAGGCAAAACCACGAGGTTCGCCGGTAAGTCTATCAATAACAATTTTAACTGATTTAATAGGGCCGAATGGCTCAAACAAAGATCTTAAGGTTGCTTCAGTGGTGTTTCGGGAAAGATTTCCAACGTAAATGCTATTCATAAACTCAAATCACATACATAAAAATTAAACTATAACAACATCTATTTTAAAGCTGCCTTGTGGCACACCACCTTTCTCGAACACTAGCTAAAAGAGTTACTTTATATACCTTTGAACCCATGATACCATAAAACGGTCAAGAGGGAAATGTTTGATAGTGGATGGTGCTTAACATCAGCTTGAAGCATTGCCCAATATGGATAAAATTAAGCTTTTTTGAGATGAAAGTGTTGCGGTTATGAAATTTTCAGTTCGTTGGCTATTTGAGCATTTGATTGGCGACTATCGGTTAATTGATATACACCAATTGGTAGAGACGTTTAATAAAAAAACAGCTGAAATTGAGCGTGTAATTCCAGTTAAACACGCACTGGACAATTTTAGCGTCGTTCAGGTAGTTGCCATCGATGCCAATCAGATAACTGTCTGGAGCCCTGAATGGCAAAAAAATCACGTGCTTGCGATGCGTGAAGGGGTAGTGGTAGGCCAGTGGTATTTGGTCAAAAAACATTATGGTCAGGTTATGTGGGCTCTTATGTCTGATCTTGCAAGCGATAAAGATGGCTTGGTCGGTCCCGTTCACGTTGAAGATCATGAACAGGAGGGCGATTGGAAAAAAACGATTGCTGTAGATGATAGTATTCTTGAGGTTGATAATAAATCAATTACTCACCGACCAGATCTTTGGGGGCACAGAGGTATAGCACGTGAAATTGGTGCCTATTTTGGCTTGCCACTGAAACCATTGTCTGATTTTCTGACTGAAATCCCACTTAAGCGAGCAACTCATGAGGTGGCAATAGAAGATGGTGTTGGTACTTTGCGGATTAGTGTCGCACAGAAGGCGCCTTGTGTAAGCATTGCAACCATGCGCTGTGCTGATAGTGTCGTCCGTCCATCATCTTTAGCTATGATTTTCAAGCTTGCAGCGGTTGATATAAAACCTATCAGTGCCCCGGTTGATATCACCAACTATGTCATGTTTGATCTTGGAACTCCTATGCATGCATTTGATGCGGGTGCGATCAAGCATGATGTTCTTGAAGTTCGTTTGGCAAAAAATGGTGAAAAACTTACCTTACTGGATGGCGAAACGATTACTCTCACTGGAGAAGATTTAGTAATTGCGGATGGTGAACATCCAATTTCACTCGCAGGTGTTATGGGTGGGAAGAATTCTGGCATCACCGAAGTAACAAGTTCGCTTGTGCTTGAAGCAGGTTGTTTTGAAGCGGGTGCGATTCGTCGAACGGCGACACACCACAAAAAACGTACTGATGCGAGCGCACGATTCGAAAAAGGACTGGATGCTACGGCACCCGTGTTGGCGATTAGAAGGTTTTTATCAGTCGCACAACAACAAGGGGTTTTCATGCGCCCCTCTTCTGCACTGTTGGTCGTAGGTGCTGATGTGCTACCGCAACATATTAATCTTGATCACGCGGCGCTTGAGGAAAAATTGGGTATCACCATAGCCCCTGAAAAAGTAATAGAAATTTTGCAACGGCTTGAATTCGAAGTAACGTCCTCTCGCCGTGGCGATGCACTAATGTATGCGGTGACCGTTCCCGTCTTTCGTGCTACCAAAGATGTTACGATTCCAGAAGATCTGATAGAAGAGATTGCGCGATTTTATGGCTATGACCATGTACCGCGTAGTCTTCCCATACAACAACATCTACCATGGGATATGCATCCAGTAATGCGTTTGCGTGCCATGAAAAACTTTCTTGCCTATGGATTATCCATGCAGGAAGTTTGCAATTATGCTCTGTATGACGAACAATTTTTGCAGCGTTTGGCTTATGTTCCAGAAAATACCACCCAAGTGCAATTTCCGGTTTCAGAACATTGGCGGAGGCCGGTAACATCTCTTATTCCTCATCTTATTAAAACGGTTGAGCATAATGTTGGGCATAATGAACAGTTGCGCTTTTTCGAGTGGGGAAGAACTTGGTCGGTTAAAGAAGCTACACTTACCGAGCAGCGAGTTTTAGCTGGTATTATGGTGCATCAAAAAATAGCTATCGATTTTTATAGTGCCAAACAAGAATTAGAACGCATGTTTGAGCTTTTGGATATGGATATTGCTTGGCAACGAATTGATATGCCTCAGTACCCATGGCTTGAACCATACGAATCGGCGCATTTAATTTCTCGTGGAACGGTGATAGGCTATGCCGGCAACATAAGCAAGCCGTTTTTACATCGCGTTGTTCATGGCGATGCATTTATCTTTGAATTGGATGGTGATGTGTTGATACGCCATGACGCTGAGCCGAAAAAATATAAACAACCAAGCAAGTATCCTGAGGTGGTACGTGATATCAGTATGTTTGTGTCGGAATCGTTGACCGTTGCAGAGGTAATTCGCGTGATTAAGGGCATTGATCCAAGAATAGACCACGTGTCGTTAATAGATTTTATGCCTGCCATGCAACATGACGTGCGCAAGGCTCTTACGGTACGTTTTGTCTTGCAAGATGATAAGAAAACGTTGACCAAAGAAGAAGCGGATGCAGTGGTAATGCACGCGGTACATGCTCTGCAAGGATTAGGAGCAGTGATTCGATGAGCAAGAAATACAGCTCGTTGCTTGGCTACTTGGGCCTTACGGTAGCAGTTATTGTATTAGATCGGGTGAGTAAGGAACTCGCATTACGTTACCTGACTGATTCTTATGTGGTGAATTCATATCTATCATTTGATTTGGTTATGAATCGCGGCATATCGTGGAGCCTGTTTCATTCAGCAGAATCTGTGGGTTTTGTGACACTTTCATTGGTTATCATGATTATTATTAGCGCGCTCATGATGCATACCCTGCGGAAATGGTATGCGGGAGAATGGATAATCGGTGAAATTCTTACGTTGGCCGGCGCCCTGTCCAACGTGTTTGACCGCGCGCTTTATGGCGGGGTAATTGATTTTATTGTGTTGTCAGTTGGTGATTGGACATGGCCAGTATTTAATATTGCGGATTGTAGCATTGTACTTGGCATCGCAATTATGTTTGTAACCTTGTATCGGAAATGATGATTATCGATTTTTTACGTGATACGGTATCCAGTTTTTTTTATTTGTTAGTTACCCCATTCTGTGCGCATTGCAGGGAGTGGTTGTATGACCGGCAAAGAGTTCTTTGTAATAAGTGTACTGCCATGATACAACCGGTAGTGAGTGTGGATCTTGAAATAACCAAAACATACAAAATTACCGTACATGCACTCTCTGCCTATCGCGAACCCTTGAGAATGCTTATCCAATCTAAGCGTTTTGGAGATAGAATAGCCGCTTACGATCTTGGACGATTGCTGTGGCAGTTAACCTATTTTAACCATCTTACCTGTGATTATTTGGTGCCAATTCCTTTGCACTGGACTCGATATGCGCGACGAGGCTTTAATCAGGCCGAAGAGATGGCGCATGAGTTGGGAAATCGTAGACAAGTACCAGTCGCGAAACTTCTTAAACGTGTCCGTAAGACGGAATTTCAAGCACAGCTTGATAAAGAAAGCCGTAGTGAAAATGTGCAAGGAGCTTTCATGCTTGATGTTGCTGATCCATCACTCTATGCAGGTAAACATCTCATTCTTATTGACGATTTGATGACTACAGGCGCGACACTTAAAGAAGCGGCACGCCTGTTAAGAACCTTAAAGCCAGCCTCAATTACAGCTCTAGTTGCTTGTCGTGTTATTTAGTTAAGTTGCTTATATGCTGGCGGGCGAAGAGTATTGATTGCCTCAAGTAACTCCGTATTTGCTGTTCCGAGATCGGATAAACTGTATGGCTCCTGAAGTGAAAAATTATTTGAGGCCATGGTCACCAGCGTTTCGGTGTAAGGGTGTAAATGGTAATGGTATTCATTACATTTTTGTAATAAATGAGTGATGTTGACCAAGGCAATGGTTTGATCTTGTTCTGGTCTTTTCTGCTGAGCAATCTCTCGTATTACCCTATCTGCCATATGACCGACCCGGACACATCCTCTCATGAATTTAAAAACGTTCAGCATGTCGTCTTTGCCTTGATCTACTTTCTCGGTTGGGCTTATTCTCCCGGTTAGCCTTTGAAAGCAACGCTCAATTGTTTCTGACGAGCAATATGCAAAATCATGAACGCGTCTTTCTAGAGTGCCGTGTTCCAGATCATCTTTGCCATATGCAGCATCACCTTGTATTTTACGCGATACCTCAGCTCCAGCTTTAGAGAATAACGCAGGAATGAGGCCTTGGGTTTGTGATGAAGTATGGGGAGTGAGTGGTGTATTTATTCTTTGGGCAATTGCTGAGAATATTTTTTTAGTTTCATTGAGCTGCTTGACAGCGTTATCTAAAATCAGTGGCTCTTGAGTAGGAACATTCTGTGATACATGGCTTGGAAAAATAATACCAACATTTGCTTGAATTTGAGTTTTCAGTAACGTGCGACATTGAGCCTGTTGATTAATTCTTTGTTGATTATAAGCAAGCGTAGCAAGAACCATCATAAGTGTAGCTCTATTGAGCCAATATTTATTTGTTAGGCAAGAGTCTAAATAGCTGAAAAGTTGAGCCACTCGATCGCCATTGTTGAATACAATTTCAGCTGCTTCACAAATGACTCGATCTGCAAGGTGCCCCATCGTAGTTTGTTGGAGGATTGTTTCAGAGGATTTAGATAAAATTTCAGATTCTTTTTCGAGTGTTCCACTAAGTATAGCTGGACCATAGGTAGGGAGTGCGCCATGGTAATATGCGATAATGTTTTTGGTAAGATGTTGATATGCTGTCGAGAACCAACTGCGTGAATTTGGTGGCACGTGAATACGCAGTGAGTTAGATCGGTCATATGATGGTGTTATTGAAGTGGGATTAATATGGTCATAGGCATTTTCTGCTTGGGTTTGACATGCGAATCGTTGGGCAAGAGCCATGAACTCAGTGTTTTCTTGAGAATTTATCGTTGGGGGGTATGAAAATGTTGTTTGGTTGTTCGGTGATAATTCGGCATCGGTAGATGATAATAAATTAGGATCCTCTTCTGTAGTTACGTGTAAATGAGAAGTTGGAATATCAACATGCTCCTGGGTATCTGTATTTAATAAAAAAGATTGATTGGTAGTAGGATCGGATGAAATGGGTAAAGAGAATTCGTCATGATTATCCATGGCCATAAGGTGTGAATAAGAGGTGAATAGGAGTACAGTAACCATTACTGGTATTTTCATAGAATTCTCCTTAACATGAAAGATCTCTTTGGCGTGTAGCATACTATAGTTTGTGGTGGTTGCGAAATGCTGATTGTGTTATGTCTGTGATCTGGTAATTTGCTTGTTCTATGATAATCTCCATAACGGTAGTTGATCCCATTAACATGTGTGTTTCAAAAAGGGTTTTCTTATGAAGATACAACACAATAAGTATTTTTATATAGCACTATTGGTTCCCCTAACGTTTTTGCCTGGATGCGGTGTGAGCGACTGGGTTAAAAATAAGCTAGGCGGGTCGAAGCAGGCAGATCAGTCGCTGGATCTCACAAGCCCGCTCTGCAATATCTCATCTGATGATACGAGTGAGGTATTGGTGACGATTAAAGGGCAACCAGCGATCACTATAAACAGTTTTGAGCGAGAATTTGATTCACTACTAGAGGATAATCCGCAGTTAAAATCCATGTTGCCATTTATGCCAGATGCGCGCAAAAATTTACTAACTGGTCTAACGCAACAAGAAGTGGTTGATCGCTATATTCAAGAACAAGGTATTAATAAACAAGAGGACTATCAGCGTGATTTTGCGCGGTTTAAGCGTTCAATGGAGCGTGCACTGAATACCAAATATTTTGCAGCACAACATCCAGTAACCATTGAAGAAGCCGATGTGCGTGCATACTATGATGCCAATAAAGACAAAATGCAAGAATTGGTAGTTTCAAAAGGCGGTGTCCCCGCTTGCGGCGTGCGCTTTGAAAAAGAGGCAGATGCCAAAGCCTTCTTGACGAAAGTCCAAGGAAAGTCGGTTATGGAAATTGCCAAAGCTGAAAAAATGTCAGACAAAGCAAAAGATTTTGAGGTAGTACATAAGCACAGCACAGGCATGGACACGATGTTGCGCTTTAAGATCTTAGCGCTTGAAAAAACGCCAACAACTGAAGTGATCAAAGTCTCTGACAAAGAGTTCTGGGTAGTGCAAGCAGGCGCTAAAGAGGGGCCAAAATATCGTGCATTTGAAGAAGTTAAAGAGCCGCTTCGACAATTAGTAGAGCGTGAAAAGACAAATGAAGTTTTGCAAAAAGCGTTAGAAGACCTGAAGCAATCAATGCAGGTAGCTATCAATTATGACTATTTCAAGCAGCAAGATTCATCTGAAGAATGTCAAGCGCCAGTAATGGCAAACCAACAAGAAGCATGCAGTTCATCGCAACATGCACAACAAGAAAGTTCTGCACCGGCACCATCGCGTGTAGCGTAAAAAGAGTAGAGAATAACACAAAGGGAGTTTGTTTACGCAAACTCCCTTTTTTACGTTGGTATGGTATGCTTACTGGCACGTGATGAATTCTGATTGATTTTTATGGGGAGCGCCAATGAAGGTAAGTAACTATTTTGGCATCGTCGTGCTCATGAGCTTGTGTGCACACATAAGTCTTGCAAAAAATGCATTAAAAAAAGAACCAGAACTGTTCTTGATTGATAAAATTGAGGCGGTAATTTTTGATAATGATGGTGCATCAGTAATTACTAAATCAGATACGGAAAAATTAACGCTCGAAGGTAAGCCGCAGACGCTTGGTGATATTATTTTTACTAAGCGAGTATTTGCAGATGCAACCAAATATCGTATTACTCCGAGCGAAGATGCAATTGATCGTTATTTGGACACCGTTATGCATGACAATAATATGGGGTTACCGGATGTTGAGCGTATGTTTAATGCTGCTGGCTATACCTACGAAGAGGGGCGAGAGCAGCTCGCAACAATGTTTGCCGTTAATTCGATGATTGATTTTAAGGTAAAGTCGTACTTGGTGGTTCCAGAAGCACAAATTATCGCTTATTATAAAGAGCATCCTATTGAGGAAGAAGCTGCCTACAAGATTCAGCGTCTTGTGGTAACGGATAAAAAAATAGTTTCAACGCAGGATAACAAAAAACGCCTTAAGTTGGCTTTAGAAGCAGGCAAAGAAATTCCAGGCGTAAAAGTTTCGCCGGCATTCTGGATTAAGCACGATGAGTTGGCTGCAGATAAAATGTTTATCACCACGATGATTGCTGGTGATATTTCTGATCCAGTTAGTATTCCAGAGGGTTTTGAGTTATTTCGGTTACTTGAGCGGAGAGAGCGACGTATTGTTCCTCTAGAGGAGCGTTATCAAGAGATTGCACAGGAACTTAAAAGACCGCTTTTTGAAAAACGATTTGAGGAATACCGAAAGAGCCTTTTTGATGAAGCTTCCATCGTGTATTACTAATCTTCGACACTATCTTGACGAGATTTTTCATAAAGGATAAGGGCCTTTTCAAGAAGGTCCTTTTTTTTATCCCTTAATTCAGGCTTGTTGTCAAAATAAGCACCAAGCATGGTTTCAAAGTCCATAGCAGTGTCGCCGAGATGGGTACGCGTTTCCCGTGTTTGATGATTGCGAATTGGTATGATGCCAACTACGTGTATCGCTGTTGCGCACACACGTTCGATGGCATTCAAGTCCACACGATCGGCTTTCCCTTCGGGTATATGGTACAAAATTTTTAACACTGCATCGCGAATGTCATGGAGTGCAATGGCATCAAGAATTTGCTGTGTTTGATCGCCCGATTTGAGCGTAACTTCAATTTGAATGAAAGGGCGCATTGGCGTTTTGATGAACTCGTGAGATGTTTTTTCTTTTGAGTGTATAGTGACGAGACAAAATCCTTTGTCTTCTTTGCGTTCTCCAAAGTCAACTCGTTCGATTGATCCCGCATAAACAACTGCTGGATGCCCATTTGGATTAAGATTTTGATAGCGATGCAAGTGGCCGAGTGCTACATAGTCAAAAGGCGCGATTGCCAGCTGAGAAGGCAAAAGAACAGGATCAGTTCCGTAGATTGCGCGTTTTTCTGACCCAGAAAAAATTCCTGAACTTGCCGTTAAATGTCCTGCGAGAACTGCTGGTAGCGAGGGATCCAATTTTTTGGCATATGATGAAATAATAGATCCAACTGCCTGCGCGATATATTCAGTAATTTCTGTTGCGCTTTTAAATACATGTTTATCACTTAGCGCGAGGGTGTTGCGCGTAGGCCATGGTATGCCCACAATGTGCACGGGACCCTGTTTTGTGACTAAGGTAAATGATCTTGGTTGTGCTATGACATGAAAACCATCGAGTGGTAAGTTGCCGAATATATCGAGAGCATGTGCTTTTCCAAAACTTAACGGATTATCGTGGTTACCTATCACCAAAACGACGGGAATATTTGCTTTGTACAAGCGTAGCAAACAGTGCATTAACAGACGTTGCTGTGTTGGTGTTGGATGCGCGGTTTTGTATGCATCACCACTAAACAGGAAAAAATCAACATCTTGATCTAAAGCAACATCAATACAGGCATTAAGTGCGCGTTCAAAGTCTAAAAGACGGGAATGAATTCCCGTCTTTGCATCAATTTTTCCGTAGTTTTCCATGCCAAAATGGATATCGGCAGTATGTATAAACCGGATCATGGTTGTTCGCTATTTTCGTAATCAGTTTTTGTGCAGCTTGTTTTTTTGAGTGAGCATGACGTGTGTGTGTAGTGCTCTTTATTGATCTGTCGAGAGCGCCCAAAAGCAAGAGCATGGTTTGGTACGTTTTCTGTAATAGTTGATCCAGCAGCAGTATAAGCATTTTCTCCAATGGTGATTGGTGCTACAAGGGTGTTGTTGCTACCAATGAATGCACCGTCCTGGATAGTCGTTTGGTGTTTTTGTGTGCCATCATAATTACACGTGATAGTCCCTGCGCCGATGTTGACGTTGTTGCCGAGCGTTGCATCCCCAAGATATGAAAGATGTTTTGCTTTGGTATGAGCACCGATTGAGCTATTTTTGACTTCTACAAAATTTCCTATGATGGCATCATGCGCAACAATGGTTTGATGATGAAGATGTGCGAAAGGTCCTACAGTCACACGGTCTCCGATGACCGCATCTGTAATGAGTGTGTAAGGTTGTACCGTAACCTCGTCACCAATTACGCTTGAGTAGATGGAAACCATTTCGTTTATTTTGCAATTTTTTCCAATTTTTGTACCGCGAAGTAAGTGAACACCACAGCCGACAACAGTTCCTGCGCCGATATGTACATCGGCTTCAATATGTAAATTGTGTGTAGCATAGAAGCGCACGCCGTTATCCATCCAGTGTCGTATAAGATCGCTTTTTTTAATTTGTTCGGCGGCCCACAATTCTTCAATGGTATTTATACCGCGGACACAATCAAACGGTACCAATACTGTTTCAATAGAAAGCTGATCAAGACTTGCTCGTTTAATAAGATCCGTGATGTAAAATTCTCGGGAGCGGGCATTTTGCTGTAACGTGGTTATTGCATGCTCCAGATAGGTTCTTTTAATTAGGTAGATACCAGCATTAATGTAACAATACTCTTGAGGATCTTTCGTAAAATCGCGTGCTTCAACAATTTCTACAATGCCTTGATCATTGACCAGTCTGCCATAAGCGCCGACTGATGGATCTGTTTGATGAGCAATGACAAAAGAGATAGCGGCATCTTTTTGATGGTGTTGTTGTATCAATGTAGTAATGATGTCTTGCGTGATGAGTGGCATATCACCGTTAATAACCAGAATATTGTCTGCATTCCATGTAGGGCGAGAGCACAGCAGTGCATGGCCAGTACCAAGCTGTTCATGTTGTTCGGCGAAAGCAACCATGTGAGGATGATTACGATTGATGACATCTCTTACGAGTTCTTGTTGGAATCCAACTACGGCAGTAACGGGAATATGCATGTCAGTAAAGAGCTTAGTCAAGTATACTACCATTTCTTGACCGCATATTTTTTCTAAAAGTTTTGATTTACCTGTGTTGAATCTGCTTGATTTTCCTGCTGCGAGAATAATCGCTTGTGTAGAGCCTTTTGGCATAAAACCCTCCTTGTTCAGGTACTCGAGTTTAACATGTGCAGTGTAACATAATAACGGAGGATGTCGACGATATTTGCGATCACGCGATGTGTAGGTGCTTTTAAAAATTTGTGCGTACTCTTCATCAAAGGTTGTATAGCGCACATGTGGTCGTATGGACATTTTGATTGCAGGGAAGGGTAGTTTGCTCTTTTAAAAAGCGCAAACTATAGTATCATTAGCTGCGACGTTGTGGTACAATTGCGTTAACATATCATGTTATGTGTGGAGAGATGGCTGAGTGGTCGAAAGCGGTCGCCTCGAAAGCGATTATTCCAAGAAATTGGAATCGAGGGTTCGAATCCCTCTCTCTCCTCCAGTCTTTATTTTTCATGTTACCACAATGCTCATAAAATATACGGTAATGAGTATAGCAAGCGCGTTGTACGTGAAGGTATAGGTACATCGTGAACTCATGTACAGCTGATAAACAAGGTACGAGTTGATAAGCATTGCGTCAGGATCATCTATGTTCAAAGTGAAATCTCTTGGTATAACCGGTTCCTTACTGGTCTTTTGTATGTCATGTGTAGGTATGGTGATTGATAATCGTTATTTTCCCTTGTTTCCAAAGCCATATTTACGCACTCAAGATAAGCCATCGCGTTTCGCGGTGGATGTTTTTTTTATGATGTCAGATAAGGGCTACAGCGATAATGAAGATGAAGTAGGTCTTCCAGAAATATGGGGGAAATATAATCAGGGGGCACTAAGTCGATGGATGATTGCAGCTGGATTTACGAGCCCTTTGTTAGACGAGTGGCGAGCCTTCGACATAAAGTGGCGTATGGATGGCAAGTTACAAGCGCAAGGTATTTCTTTGACCTATGATCAAGCACTTTCAGAGCGTTTTTCAGTGGGGGGTTCATGTTTGTTTATGCGATTGCATACGTGGCATGATTTTCTGTATGAGCATGATGTAAGTTTGCGCTTGAATGCGGCTGATCGTGTTGAATTAGATGAAATTCGTCGACGCATGCATCAGGAAATTGGATTGAGTGAACCATGTGCGCGTCAGGCTGGTTTTGGTGATGTTGACTTGTATGTGCGCTACGGGTGGCTGTGCGATTATAGCTACAAATTCAGACGAATAGATGCTGGTTTAAAATTCGGCATGTTGATTCCAACCGGATGCACCAGAGATCAAGATAATCCTGCATCGCTACCCTTTGGAGGAGATGGCTTTTGGGGTGTGTATGGCAGTGCGGAAGGGATGTTTGAATTAAAAGAGGATTTGGTGGCAGGATTGTCGGTGCGCGTTAGCAAGCGCTTTGCTAAGGATCGGATGATGCGGATGCCGTTGGTAATCAGCAATGAACCAAGTCACAAATTAGAAAGTTCTGCGCTTTATGGCGTTGTTAAAGTACCAGTACGGTTTTCTCCTGGAGCCACATTTATGGTAAGTCCCTATGTTGCTTTTGAAAATCTTCGAGCAGGATTGGGGGCAAATGCGCGTTATACGCTGGTCATTCACGATTATGATGATATTGAGGACAAACGCGCTGCAGGAGAACGAGATCTCCGACTACCACTTCAGATTTTAGAAAAGAAAACTTGTTGGGCTTCGGACTACATTTCCCTTACGGTTTTTTATGATTTTGGTAAAGTGAGTGTCGAAGAAGGAATGTCACCAACTGTAGGTCTAACCTGGGATATTCCGGTGGCATTATTGAAGTCATACAACATGAGTAAAACGCATAAAGTTACATTAGGTTTGGAATTGCATTTTTAAAGATGGCTTGTCTAAAAGCCGTAAAGGATCAACGATGAAATTTGTTCCTGCTCGATTGTTTGGCATATTTTCCAATGACATGGCGATCGATTTAGGTACGGCGAATACGGTGGTATTCGTCCGCAATCAGGGTATCGTCTTGAACGAACCTTCAGTAGTCGCGGTGCGCGCAAATACGAATCAAGTGCTTGCTGCGGGGAAGGCGGCTAAGGAAATGCTTGGTAAAACGCCAGAAAATATTGTTGCTTGCCGGCCAATGCGTGATGGGGTGATTGCTAACTTTGAACTTACTGAAAGTATGTTGCGCTATTTTATTCGCGCAGTTCATGATGATCGTAGGACGTTAGTGCGGCCGCGGATGATTATCGGGGTTCCATCGGGTATCACACAAGTCGAGTTGCGCGCAGTCAAAGATTCGGCAAAACAAGCAGGAGCACGAGAGCCAGTACGCACGATCATTGAGCCAATGGCAGCAGCGATTGGTGCTGGGCTTCCCGTACAAGAACCATCGGGAAATATGATTATTGATATTGGTGGTGGTACCACGGAAGTTGCGATCATTTCATTAAAAAACGTCGTATTCTGTCGCTCGGTACGTGTTGGTGGCGATGAGATGGACCGTGCGATTGTGCAATATGTAAAACGTAAATATAATCTCCTGATCGGTGAACGCACCGCTGAACAAATTAAAATAGAAATAGGTGCAGCAATGCTTACTGAGGATATTGCCGACAAATCAGTACACGTTAAGGGACGCGATTTGGTAACGGGTGTACCTAAGACTATTACTTTAACCGCTCCTGAAGTGAATGAAGCGCTGCTTGAAACCATTGCAAACATTGTCGATGTAGTGCGCGTCGCGCTGGAAAACACACCACCAGAATTATCATCAGATCTTGTAGATCGTGGTATTGTGATGGCTGGTGGTAGTTCTCTGTTGCGCTGTCTTGATCAATTGTTGTCCAAAGAAACCGGCCTCCCGGTGCGTGTTGCGGAAGATCCTCTCTTTTGTGTGGTTAAAGGGGCTGGAAAAGTCTTAGAAAATCTTGACCTCTTTAAAGACGCTCTCATGGAGTAATAGTAATAACTTCTACGTAAGGAATGGTGTGTCAATTCCAAGATCCCAAGGTATTGTGCTTAAAAAAAAGCATGGTCAAAATTTTCTACGCGATGAATCAATAGTATTTGCTATGCTTGATCGTGTTATGTTAACACACACCACGTCGGTGTTTGAAATTGGTCCTGGGGATGGGTTTCTTACACAACATATCTTAAACTCGCCAATTGCGCGTTTGTGGACATTTGAAATCGATCCTGAATGGGCTGTTCATATACGCAAACGTTTTGAGGGCAACACGCACCTGACCGTGTTTGACGCAAATATTCTCGATGTTGATTTTACGATGTTTGAGCAGCATAAGCCGTGGGTGTTATTAGCAAATCTGCCTTACCATGTCACCTTTCCCATTTTACATCTTCTTAAGGAACATCGTGCCTTGCTTGCAGAGGGTGTGATCATGGTACAAGAAGAAGTTGCGCAGAAAATTGTGAAAAAGGGAGGCCGAGATTTCGGCTTTGTGTCATTGTATTTCCAACATTATTTTGAGTGGCAGCTTCTTGTTAAAGTTTCTCCATCAGCATTTTATCCACCACCAAAGGTATTTTCTCGTCTTTTGTATTTTAAACCGCGACAGACCTGTGATGTTATTCCTGATGAGCAGAATTTTTGGCACTTTGTAAGACAGTGTTTTCGGCAACCGCGTAGGACATTAAAAAATAATTTATCGCAGGGACATTATCATGTTGCTGCGGTTCCTGAAGAATTGCTCGCGCTACGAGCTCAACAAATTGATAAAAAAGGCTTACTTGCTATCTGGGATATGGTCAGATAATAAGCAATCGTTTTGTATAAAAGCTAATACCCGGGAATTACTCCCGGGTATCGATTTTTTTTGAATTCTTATCCTGGAATCACGCTCGAGGCAATTGTTTTGCTTGCAGTTCTAATGACGGCATTACGTATGGCGGCAAGTCGGCTGCTTGCGCGTTCAGGTAGATAGCCGAGATTACGGGTAAAAAAAGTTGCTAACAGTTGCGGAGTCGAAGGCATCTTTTCCTCGTCAGCGAATAATTTTGCAGTCAACGTTTGCAGCGTTGAGGTAATCAAGGCAGTTTCAACCGTATGTAATACGATACCTAAAGCATAATTCTTAAGCGATGGCTCTTGTTCAATTGCCTGATAGCCAGGTCGTGTGAATCTACTGAGGGCTTTGTGTGCTAGGCTGGTGGCAATGAACCATGGCAATCCCATGATTTTTGAGCTCATACCATCCCAGGCAGCTGCGAGCATGCCTTCGGAGTAGCGGGACTTCTTGGACGCTAATTGGTTTGGGTTAACAGTCTCATTTTTTGTATCTTGATCCTTAAATCTGACTTGTTTTCGTTGCTTATTAGGTACAGGTAATTCTGTTTGCAGTTTAGGATCGGGTTGGGGCGTTGAGACCTGGTGTATAGGAGTAACTTTGCCAATGTTAGGCTGAACAGTAACGGTCTTTCGGTTCAGGTTTAAACCCTGGCGTGTTTGCATAGAAGTTCTCCGTGCCAATGCCTGTCTTGCTTCGGCAGGTGTTCCGATACTGGCAAGAAAGGTACAGATTACCATTGTTTTAAAAAGGAATTTTTGAACCATTATTAACCTCCATTATTTCTTGATTTCTATAGACAATATTATACAAATTGAAATAAAAATCAAGCGCCGAAGACTGTAATATGGTACTTTGTGATTCTTTTACTTCTAAGGTGTGCGAGCTCGTGCCAGCGCAAGCTTGAGTCGTCTCTGATACTCTTGTTTAGTTGGTCGCGTATGAGCAAAGCTTCGAGCTATATTTTTAAGCTCTTCCACCTGGCTTCGTGACATAAATGGTCTTAGATAGGGTTCATCGTGATGTTTTTCCCGAATAATAAGCTTTTCTTGGTCAAGTCGGATATCGGCGATAAGATGACGTGAACCTGAGGCATCTGGTGCTAATTCTTTAATTGATTCAACAAGGTACGGGATAAGCGCAACGACTGGCAGTGGCGATAAAATAAAATCTTTACGGTAGAAGGGTCTTGTCCATCCAAATGACCACAATTCACAGTGTCCTGGTGAAGTATTACGTAATCCCTGAGTGCGGCCGCTAATAATTCGTGGATTATCAAAATCGAATCGCTTATCAGGACAGGTGAGGGGTTTTGGTGTTGATGTCTTGGTATTACGGAATAGTCGTATTTCAATTTGGGTCAATTTCTTAGGTAAACGCAAGCCATGGCGAGGCTTGAATTGTCTATCAGAGCCAAATCGCTTGTAAGAAAAATAATCAAGAGGCTGAATTCTATCTGCGCGTGAATAGATATTGAACACGCGTTTAAAAAGTGGGCTTGCGATGAAATGATTAGTTTCTTCTTGGATGGGGACTCCCAGCAACACTGTTTCATCGATACCGAATGTTTGATTGGGATCTTTTTTATAAGCTGAAGCAAGACCAAGAACAATATTCCCGCCATGGCTGTAGCCAACCATACGTATTTTTGGGTAAATGCCTTGTGCATGATATTTGGCGATTTCTTCTTTGAGTTGTCGATAGAACTCGTGGGATTCTTTTAATCTGATAGTAGGACTCAGTAATCCGGACCATCCATAGGTATAATAGTAGTTGTCATAGTCTGATTGGTGAGATTTCCAGGTGTATATTTGATCGAAAATAGTTGCAAGAGCAGATGCGGCAGCGCCTTTGATGGATGCAGTATTGGTTTTGTCTACCGGTACAAGCCCTAAGCCTTGAATTGCTTGATTGCGTTGAAAAAATGGATCGGACCGAATTGCAGCAATTCTTTTTTGATAAATGCTGCCTTCAACGCGATCATTCATAAGACGTAAAATCGTTTTTAAATTTAGATGAGGTTGTACATTGACGATGCCATGAACAAATATGGTTATCCATTGATCGTGATGTGTAGGGGTTGATGTTAATTGAGAAATTTGCGTAACAACACTGATGATGAATGTGTAGAGATACACGTGACGATGATGATGGTGTATCAGTTTTTTCATATTTTTTATCCACAACAATAATGGCATAATGTTGTTTTTTCTCGAATACAGCATAACAAATTATTCACGCAATTCTCAAATTGAAATTTTATAAGTCGAAAAATATTATCATGATGAATGATTTTGATGATGGTTTTTATGGCGATGGTTGAGGTAGAGTAAGTTATAACGTTGAAATTCATAAGGAGATTATGTATGTCCAAATCTATGGAAATCGCCGTTGCCGACATGCACTGTGCGAGCTGTGTCATTTCTATTCAAGAAGCTTTGATGCGCTTGCCTGGAATGAGCGAAGTAGAGGTTAATATTGCGAGCGGCACGGTGTTAGTCTCGTATGACGAAGCAGTGCTCACTTTGCCAGAAATCAAAAAAAGAATTAACGATATCGGCTATAAGGTGATTGAACATACATCTGAGCATCATGAACACGAACATGGAGCAGCGCATGATATGTCGGCTATTATAAAACTTGGTGTGAGTATCGCGAGTACCATAATTTTAGTAGTGGGAAGTATGACGGGATGGTTGCCCACCTTTGCACATGGATGGCTTCAGCTTATTATAGCAACTCCAGTACAATGGTGGGCCGGATTTGAGTTCTACCGTAGAGCGTGGCAAGCGCTTAAATATGGCAGAGCAACCATGGATACGCTTATTGTTTTGGGTACTTCCATGGCATATGGGTACTCTGCAGGGGCAGTGCTTTTTAGGGAATATTTGTCCTCCTACGCTATCGAAACTCATCTGTATTTTGAGGTGTCATCCGCAATTATTACTTTTGTATTGCTAGGAAATTATTTGGAAATGCTTGCTCGACAAAGAGCGTCGGGTGCTATTGAACAGCTGATGAATTTGCAGCCTCAACAAGCTGTTGTATGGCACAACAATGCTTGGAAACAAGTTTCTATTGACCAGGTACATGTTGGAGATCGCCTTTTAGTGCATCCAGGTCAGCAGATTCCTGTAGATGGAATTATTATTAATGGCGCGGCAGTTATCGATGAAAGTATGGTTACCGGTGAGAGTGTGCCGGTGACAAAGGAAGTTGGAGATTTGGTTATAGGGGCGACGATCAATTCGGTCACTTCGTTTGAGATGGAGGCGCAAAAAATTGGTTCAGAGACGATGCTGGCGCGTATTATTGAATTAGTAAAGAGAGCACAAGCGTCCAAGCCACCTATTCAGAAACTCGTAGATATTATCTCAGGATATTTTGTTCCGGCAGTAGTGATATTAGCTCTGTTGAGTGGCATTATTTGGTTTTTCTGGGGACCAGAACCAGCGTATCTTCACGCGCTTACGATAATGGTGGCAGTTTTGATTATTGCATGTCCATGCGCACTTGGTCTTGCAACACCCATTGCCGTTATTGTTGGTGTTGGCAGAGCGGCTGCACAGGGTATTTTGGTCAAGGATGCGAGAGCGCTTGAATTGGCAGGGAAGATTTCTACGGTAGTAATGGATAAAACGGGTACATTAACCCAGGGGAAGCAGCAGGTACAACAGGTTGTTATTATTGAAGGTATTGACCATGTATTTAAGAAGATAGGCATTATGGCTGCAGATGCCGAAGCATCAGCGCTTGTTCGCGCCATCATACACAACGCATCAGAATATTCCCTCCATCCGGCATCACGTGCCCTTGTTGAATATTTTTCTTCGTCTGATATCAAAATTGAATTACAACAAGCTGAAGCTATCGCGGGTATGGGGACCAAGGCATTGTACCAAGGATTTACGGTGTTGATCGGCTCACAGCAACTTATGGAGCAGGAAAGTGTTGCGTTAGCTCCTGGTGTAGTAGCTGAAGTTGAAGATTGGGCGACTCAAGCAATGACACCAGTATTTGTTGCGGTACACAATACCCTGGTAGCTTACGCTGGTTTGGCAGATAAGGTTCGCGACGATGCTCACGAAGCGGTATTGGAACTTGATAAGCGTCGTATTGCGGTCATTATGTTAACCGGGGATAACCAAACAACTGCAAAGGTAGTTGCGGATTCATTAGGAATTAAACATTTTTTTGCTCGTGTATTGCCGCAAGATAAGGAGAGCATGGTGCGGTCTATCAAGCAAAAACAATCTGGTGTGGTTGCTATGGTTGGTGATGGCATAAATGATGCTCCAGCCTTGGCCGCAGCTGATATAGGCATCGCCATAGTTGGTGGAACCGATATAGCCATAGAAGCAGCGAGCATTGCTCTGATGCGGCCATCGTTAACTCTTATTCCTTTTTTAATAACGTTGTCGCGTGTGACCATGCGTGTGGTGTGGCAAAATTTGGGGTGGGCCTTTGTTTATAACGTGGTGCTTATTCCTGTTGCCATGGGGGCTTTGTATCCATGGTTTGGTATTACGCTTAATCCTATGTTGGCTGGTGCTGCGATGGCGTTTTCAAGCCTCTCAGTCGTTTTGAATGCTATTCGATTACGGTCTATCAAAATAAGGTAAGTGACAACAAGAAGATATGAGATGACATAAAAAGGAGTTGTTGTGATGTTGATACGGTATCTCATCGAATTTAATGCCTATGTACTGAGAGTAATTAGAATAGGCTGGGGTTTTTTGTGGAATTTACCCACACTGCTACGCGTACCGCGCCCTATCGTTACAGTATTTGGCAGTGCAGCGTTGTCGGAGGATGAACACTATATTCATCAGGCTTATGCATTTGGGCGCACGTGTGCTGAACACGGTATTTCAGTGATAACCGGTGGTGGTCCAGGGATTATGCTTGCAGCGAATCGCGGTGCCGCGAGCATTGAGCAGGAACAAGGCAAAAAAATTACCCGATCTCTTGGTATAGGTGTCAGGGGTGTTGATGAAGGTTTTGTTCAAGACATCCCATCAATTCGTTTTCGTTATTTCTTTATGCGTAAGTGGTATTTAACGCAGTTTTCATCTGCTATTGTGATTTTTCCAGGTGGCATCGGTACCTTTGATGAACTATTTGATGTGCTTAATCTGAGAAAACATCACATGCTTCCTGATTTTCCCATCGTGCTTATTGGCGTTGAGTTTTGGGCACCGCTTCTTACATGGCTAAAAACACGCGGAGTTGAACGTGGTATGATTCGCGCAGACGTTTTGAGAGTGTTCAATGTTACGGATGATATTCAAGAAGCATTTGAGCTGGTACACGCTTGCTGTCAGCGTGCACCAGTCGATTAATTGATGCAGTTGAATTGATTAATTAGCGTTTTTATTACATCCATTGCGTTGCCGAAGTATGCGCAATAATTCTTTTAATGTGTTGATTTTTTTTAAAGCATTTTCGCGAGATTCTTTCGTGAGCTGATCTGTAGTTACCGCGTTATTCTTGGGTTGTGGTAAATCTTGGGTTGTTGGTTGGTGCATCGGAATGAATCGAGGATCGCTTGGACATTCGGTTTCGGGAATACGTGGTGTCGCCAGTTGTTTTTGTTCTTCTTGGTATGGAGTGAAGAATTCTGGTGAACATCCGAGCGTTGTGGTGGCGATACTACCAATTCCACAGACCATCAACGCTGTAATGATAGAAGATATTTTCATGCAATAATCCTTTAATTAAGTGGTACTGGTTTTAGTTTTAGATATGTTATCCAGTCAGCAGCTCTGGCAAGTATTGACGCAAGGCGATCGTTGAATGGAGTATTATTTTTTTCAGCTTGGTCGCTTATTGAATCGATAAGTTGTTGCCGTGTTAGTGGGATAATGAAGTAGCACAGAGCAATTTTAGTGATTTTTTTTATGGTACTTCGAGGTTCATCTTCGAGTCGTCGAGCCATGAGCCTAGCAAGTAATCCGCTGATGATACCCACTGGAACTGCAATCAATACAGGATGCGCGATACCTAGCCAAAACGTTTTAGGCGACCCTTCGCCCCTGATTTGAGTAGTTTGTGTGAAAAATAGTAGTGTGATAAGAAAAAATCTTTTAATCATAAAATCCTTACAGAGGTATGAACACTAAGTATGCCAATTACGCCAAGATCGGCAATAAAAAGTATAAAAAAATTCAGTTAGACCTCATGCGATATGTTTATAGGCATGCGTGTCGACAAGGCTCGAGATCTCTTGTTGAGGCTATGATGATTTCATTACCAATTCGCTTCGTGGGATACGTAAATCGACTTTCTAAAAGCGTAGTAAATTCGCTTAACTCAGTATATTTGTTTGGAATTTTAGTCTTTAGTATTTGTGCGTGATTGTACATAGCAGCTATGCTGTTTCTATGTTTATTATAGTCTTCTGATTTACGGTTGATTCCACAAGTTTTGAGTAGGCCATGATAGGCTTTTTTTACATCCGCGGGAATCTGCTCTTTATGGTATATGGGATGATCATCATGTTTCATGCAAAAAAGTGTTCTGATGGCGCCAATTCTACCTAGTGCTTCCACGATAAATTCTGCACCATGTAAAAATGCGTCAACAATACCGTAGATGCCGTAATTTTCTGGTTTCATATAGATGAACTCTGCATCACCATAGTCGATGAATAACAAGTGACGTTTTCTGCCGGGTAATAGTGCTTGTGTACCATGTTTTTTATCAAAGCAAATATCAATACCGATGTGCCTATTTTTGGTAATTTTTTTCAGATGGCTTGAAGCTCGGTAATAAGCAAAGGGATTTGGGCCGCGGTACCAACCTTCAATAGAATAACCATCTGCTTCAACCTGTTTAAGGTAGTGTTCGACAAGCGTAAAAAAGTTGCGAGGAATGAGAAACGCGCCTTCTTTAAAATTCTGAGCTTTTTCAATCGAATTATTGGTTCCAGAACAGAAATACCAAGCCAATGATACCAGCGTAGCGAGCGTTTCCTGCCGCGTTGTATGGGGAATTTTGTCCATATTGCCATCCATAATGGCTTGCGCATAGTACCGCCCCTTTTTAATTTGTCCATAGCCAAACGGTGTTGTAAAGACACCGTGTTTGGCGGAAGGCGAGCCGGCCTTTGGGCTGTGTTGGGTGCCCCATTTCCAAGGAAGCCAATCAGAAAATCCTGTGTTGGTATGCCGTGTATGCAGTAGAAATGTTAAAAACAATAGCAGAGTAAATGTTTTTTTTATATAAAACATAGTAGCTATTTTTTCTTATTAATAAGTGGAATGAGCAGGTAGTGAAGATTGAGATTTTTTGGTCAGGATGCCCAATCGCTCTAATTCATCGCGTACCTGTTCTGGACTACGAAAGCGAATACCCTTGAATCTTTGTCCGGCTGTTTTTTCAGTAGCATTAATATTTTTTTGTCGATCATCAATAAATACTATGTGTTTCTCGGGGTGATTTTCTTCAAATGTGTTGTATTGAGCGATGTTTGGCTTTAAGGTATTGGTCATGACCTTGTTGTCTGGAAAATATTTAAATAATTCAGGCAAACGACTTTTAAGTCCTTCAGCCTGTATATCATCTTCTTTCAATCCATGATAGGCAAATTCACCGATATTTGAAAAAATATGGAGTTCATAGCCAGCATTTTTCAAATCCTCCAATAACTCTCGCATACCAGGAATAGGTTTGTGGGCATTGGCAATATCAAAAAAACCTGGAATATAAGGCTTAATTTCTGGGATAGATTTGGCGAGTTCTAAAAAATAACTTTCCGGGCTAGGGGTATTTTTTTTGAGTTCTTTCTTAAGATGTTCTCGAACACCTTTATAGAGCAGAAAGCGTAAGGCTCCAAAATTCTTTATAATAGGCCATACAAAGCCAACTTTATCATAAGTTACCAGAACGCCATGGATATCAAATGCGATGATAGTATTTTCAGGGGAGTATTGTTGAGGGGCTTGGGTAAACGTGTGGCCAGAAAATGCCATTAAAATAAGAATTACACTGATACGAATAGAAAAAAAAGTTTCGCGAAATTTCATATTTCCCCCTACTGAATTTCGTCTGTCCCCTATAGAGATTCAATTTCATTTATTCATTATATTCTACAAGCAATGCGAAGGTCAAATGGATACCCTGGTAAGGTGCCTAGAAGCAAATATTATTCAGAAAATGATTGTGTGACATTTTCTGGCACTGATAGACCCTAGCTTGGTTGGAGGCCTTATTTCTCCTCCAGTAAGTTACGGCACTATAAGGTATAGCGATCAATAATTTCGGTATCATGTTCTACTGAATCGAGCAGGGCACGAACAGATGGATTTGTTTTGGGGATGCATCCTTCGGAGAACTGCTGTTCAATTTTTTGTACTTCACCTTCAAGTGTGCTTACTACTTCGGCAGGAGTATGTCCAACTATAATACCAGTAGTAGCTTGATGGATCATGGCGCTCATTCCCGCATTGATTGTTAATAACAATTGTGAAGCTGATTGCTCATGATTTTTATCAACGACAAGTTGAGATTGTTCAAACAATTCGCCAATAGATTCTGTATGAATAGAACGCTGAGCTTCTTTTTTGTAGTGTCTGGCCCGTTGTTTCTCAAGTCGGCGAAGAGCGGAAGTATATCGCGCAATTACAGGTTTGAGGTCTGGATGATAGTTAGTATAAATACCATGGTTGTGGAGAATGTTTAAAATATGGGTTAGCGTATTATTCCATAATGCCATCAATTCTTGAAGTTGGGATTTTGTAGGATGCTGATTGTTAGCGCGTATTCCACTGATGACTTGATCATTTACTTGTTTGAGCAATGCGTCTAGTTGTTCATTGGTTAGAACACTTCTCAATTGATGTAATCTTCTTGGTCCCGAGTCTTCACCTAAGAACTGAATGCTTAATTCTTGTTCAGAGAGCTGACTATACGAGGTATTCGCTATGTCAGCTTGCGCGCTCTGAGTAGGATTGATCGCCTTTTGGCTTGATGTGACAAAGTTTTCGACCGAAGTTTTTATTTCTTCATAAATCGCATCGTTAATCACATCGTTTTTTTGGCGGATGTCACTATTGGTGCTTCGAGTTTGATCAACGGTAGCTTTGATTGTTTCAAGTGCTTTTGTGTACTCTTCATCGATGGTCGTTTCAAGCGTGGTTTGGTCAGGAAAAAATCCTGCTTGTTGCTCGAAAGATTCAACAATATTGTCTATTGCCTTAACTATGTCGCTGGCGATAGCATTTTTGCGATAGCAGTCTGCGGCATACCGTTGTAATGCGATTGTTCTTATCTGTATTAAGTGCCCTGCATGGTGCTGTGGAGTATAGAAGCCATTCTTGGTCGCTTGTTTAATTGCATTGTTAATTATCTTGATTCCCTTATCATGAACTTCTTGGCATAGTTTTATTGCTTCTTGAATCTTGCCTTCCTTGTATAATCCTAAGGCTTGATTGGTTATGGTGGCGCAGAATCCCGTGACGAGAGTTTTTAATGATGAAAAATTTCCGCCTAAAATCATTCTAAATTCCGTAATTTTTTTCATGCCAGTTGATTCATTGTTAAGTTGCTCGAGAGCTTTTTTGAGATTCTTATTCTCGAGTGTTTTGACAGTAATATCAGATAAACTATCGGATTTATGAGGATATTGTCTTATGAGATCGGAGAATTGTTGTTCAATTTCTGCGTTTATTTTTTCTTTACAACGATTGAGCTTTATTTGGTGGACGAGAGGTTGTTGATGATCGTATTCCAAAAACTGCATGTTACAAATGCGATCTGAGAAGTCAGCTCTTGACTGAAGATCGTTGCAGATAGTTACTGTGTTGACGAGGTATTCTTTTAATAACGAATTACTTATATTTTTGAGTGCTCGTTCAGAAGTTCCTGCTAGACTCTCAATGTGGGCTTTAATACCATCTTGATTAGCTCGTTGTCCCATAAGAGCC
Organism: Candidatus Babelota bacterium; assembly: GCA_023382795.1. Taxonomy (GTDB): domain Bacteria; phylum Babelota; class Babeliae; order Babelales; family Vermiphilaceae; genus UBA6230. The sequence continues at coordinate 42,436 of JAHDWT010000004.1, read as the reverse complement.
TTTAGGTTAATGAGAGTGATTGCCGGCGCTAAACAAGGATGTTCATTGTTTGGTGCTTGATTATTGTTTCTTTTTTGATCGTATATCCAAGAAGATAGAAGTAAATCCTCTTTACTCAAAATAACTTCTCTACCAATGCGTATATTTAGATGATCATACCGAGATTCGAGCATAGAAATAAACGCTCTAGCTTTTTTACGCAGAGTTAAGTTGAATTTTGAGTTATCCAGGCTTTTGGCATTTTTATATATAGCAAAAATTCCTATGCTAGCATCCTTTATAAACTTTTCAGTTTCTGCATTACCTAATCTAAAATCTTGTACAAGTTCTTGATATTGTTTTTTGATATCGGATGGTACGCGTTCCTTACGGTATGCTTCATCATCATCCGATTTCATACCAAATGTTTGCTGGAAAAATTTTATTTTTCTGATTTGAGCTTGTGCAAATTCAATCAAGTGAAAAGCGGTATTTTTTATGCCTGATGTGCCGTGATTTTCTGGTTTAATTAAACAGTAATTTTTAAGGTTAGGGTGGTGCAATTGAAGAGATAAAATATGCCCTTTAGATTGTGGAAGATTGTCAGAGTCATTCCCTATATTTGTTCCGGGGTTTAATAATTTTGCATGGCTTGAAATTCTGTGGTAACCAGCTGCTTCAAAAAATGGTGCAAATTCTTTAGGTACTATAAAGGTTCCTTCTTCAAATCCGTTGCCTTCCATTGATTGTCCAAGATGTTCGCTATAAAAGTACCACATAAGGGTTTCGATGATTGATTGAAGCGTAGCTTTATCTTTGGACACGGCAAGTTGCCCATTGAGAATCTGATAAGCATATCGTCCACCCAGATTTACCTGTTGCACCACGTGTGCGAGATATTCGTTGGCATTTAAATTGTTTTCTTGGGCATATGTTTCACAATATTGACGTATTCGGTTCTTATGTAACGCAAATGTTTCGTGTGCAACAAGTGCAGCAGGATTTGACGCTTGAATGTCGGTGAACGACGATCCTTCTGTATCGTTGATGTGTTCGTATGAAGATCCGTCTGCTTCTTCGCTCGCTTCACGCGCATCGAGAAAACCGTCAATGTCTGACTCATTTGCAATTTCACAGGATTCGCATTCGCTTGAGCTATCATCTTGGGCTTCAAGATCTTCTATTTCTGAAGGCCGATCGGAACCGTCGTTTTGTTGCACAGTTGTTTGTAAGGGCAGCTGTTTGGAAATTCTGGTTTGCAAGTGAGAAAGTATATCGGATATGATATGGGATTTTTCTTTATTCATAGGTAATTTAAAGCATTCGCATAGCCTTTGTAGATCTTGTTCTGACAGGGACGTGAGCGCATTTCTTAAGTTTTTGGCAAGATGCTGAGAATCTCTGGTATCAATGATAAATCGATTCATATTTTCGGGATTAATTTGAGAGGGAATGTTAAATGTCAACGTCTGGCGCGTTGGATCAAAGATTATCTTTGCGTTATTCAAAGCAATTGCTCCAATCATTCTCCTCTCTTCATCGCTCAAGGCTTGTTGATCTACTGCTTGGCAGTTACGTAACACGATGTCGGTTTCTGATGAACTTGGTGAAATTGAGGGCCGTGGCGAATGATCGGCTGACGTTTCAGCATTGATGTTTTCCAGCCAAGCATGAATTTTCTCTTGGCTAGACATACTGTCATGAGGGTTGGTCGGTTGTGATTCTGTGGCAGCTTGAGGCTTAGGACTTTCTTGGATTCGTTTTTGGTTGCCATTATTGGTATCGCTGGCTTCTGATGAAACAGTTGGAGTATTATTTTTTGGTTTTCTTGAAAATAAGGAGCTGACAAAAGATTTAAAATTTGATCCCCATGAAGAGATGCGTGAGAATAAGCTGCGATTTGCTGATTTTTTGACTTCTTCCGGTTGAATCTCCTGCATTTCAAGATCTTTTGATGGTGTTGGCCTGGTTGGTTGTTCAGCATCTTTATCTGAGTCAAATAAAGCATAAAAAGGCCAGGTTATCCAGGACCAAAAACCAGCCTGAATTGGCTGTGGCTGAATAGCGATAAATGAAAATAATGCTATTACTGATAAGAATTTCCGAGTTTTTAACTGTTTAGCCATGTCTGCACCCCTAAATTTTCCCTAAAGAATCTCCATTTTTCTTAATTCTTAATCTAAGTTGTATAAGGTCACATACGTGATCCCACAATGTTTAGGATAGTCAATATTTTCAGTTTGTCAATGACTTGTCTAGCGGGGCTTCAGGTTACGAGTCAGACGAGATATGACTTGTTTCAGATTTGCTGGATTTTTAAATTTAATGCCAATAATGCCGCATTGTTGCGCAGCAGCTATATTTTTAGATTTGTCATCTACAAAGATTACCTGTTTATTGGTTGGATTGTATTGAGAAAGGTAATCAAGAAAGGCTTGCTTATGAGGTTTGGCCAGATAATTGTTGTATTGCTTTGTGGTATGAACTGCGTCAAAAAGATTAAATAGCTCAGGATGCTGAAGCCGTAAGTGCTGGTACAATTGTTCGCCGATATTGGAAAAGATATGCAGTGAATAGCGTTGTTTCTTGAGTTCTTGGAGGTAAATCAAGGATTCTGGTATTGGTTTTTGTGCATTCAAGATTTCAATGCCAAGCTTACGAAAGCGTTGAAAGTGGGGAAATTCTGCCGTAAGGGACATTAATACTTTTTCGGCAACTGCTCCAGATTGTCTTAACCGAAAAACGCGCCAGAGAACTTTTGGATTGGCAAGATACAGTACCAGCAGCAGGCGTTGAGGACTTCTCCACCACAATTGAAACATGCGATAATAATCATGGGTGACCAAGACTTTATGAAGATCGAAGGTGATGATGGTTGTTTCTGGAGCAAAGTGATTCATGTTGTTTTTTTGATTCCCAATAGTTGTGCAAGATCGATTTCATCATAGTGGTTTACGATCATATCAGCTTTATGGAGCTGTTTTAAGCTGCTTGTGGAGTTGATGCCGATGCAGACCATCCCAGCACTTTTTGCAGCTTGTACACCGTGTGCAGAATCTTCAATGGCGATACAATTTTTAGGATCAACTTCTAACTGTTCTGCTGCATGAAGATACAGTGCTGGATGCGGTTTGTAGAGGTTGTTCACGTGTGTAATATTGTAAATATGTTTTCCAAAAAATTTCTCTAGATTTAATTTTTGTTTGCTGATCAATAATGTTTCATCATCAGCATTGGTTGCGATACCGTTTTTTAAGTGATGGCTCATAACATTTTGGTGAAATTCTTCGAACCCGACGATGAATGTTATGTCTTGGGCATAAAGATTGCAGGCGCGTCTTGATTTTTCTTTGATCAAATGCTCTACGGAGCCATCGAGTTTTGCCATGTCTTTTACAATTTTGCAACTTTCAATGAGCGCAAGACCTTGTGTTCTATGTAAAAGTTCTTCTTGTAATTCGGCGTCTAAGATAATGCCACGAGCTTCTATAAGCTCACAAGTGGCCTTTTTCCAGATATTGTTAGTATCGATAATGGTTCCATCCATATCGAAGATGATTGCTTTGTAATTCATGAAGCTTTTATCCTTTGGTAACTTGTTTATACTAAGTAGCAAATTCTTCTATTCTTTTCATATATTTCAAGGAGTGGCTATGTCAAAAATCACTGGTACCGTAGCGTTGCGGGCGCTTTTTTTTATGGCCCTATTGAAAGTAGTTGCGTTCTGTAAAGTCAATCTTTTGACTGGACCGTTCGCACTCTTCTTTTCAGCTACACATTCGTTCATGCCATTAACTGGAGCTTTTGGTGGACTTATGACAACCGCGGCTGTAATCGGTATGAGTACGATAGCGAAGGTGATTTTTGGCGTTTCATACGCTCCCTGTCTCATAACATACCACATTCCGAGTTTTATAGCATCAGCCTATTGGGCCTATGATCATTGGTTGGTGCGTGTGATGGTGCCAGTTCTCTGTATGATATTATTTATCGTTCATCCAGTTGGTTTTAGCGCGTCTCCCTATACCTTGTACTGGATCATTCCTATTGTTATATATTTTTTTAATATGCGCACTATTTTTGCCTCTTCATTGGGTAGTACCATGGTTGCACATGCGGTTGGTTCTGTTATATGGCTCTATACGGTGCCTATGACCGCAGAGCAATGGTATTCATTGATTCCAGTTGTTGCACTTGAGCGGTTATTGTTTGCTCTTGGCATGACAGCTGCTTATTATGCGCTATCCGGATTATGGGTTGTTCAGGATAACATTCTTGGCTTGATAACACGGCGATTTCAATGCTATCAAGGACGCGCATCAATGAAGGATATGCTGTGATTACACACCTTGCCGTAGTGATGGATGGTAATAGACGCTGGGCGCAACAACGCGGCCTGATGCCATGGGACGGACATAAGGCTGGAGTTGGAGCACTCAAGAGAGTAGTTGAGTTTTGTAGCATGCGGGCGATTAAGTATGTTTCTTTTTATACGTTTTCGTTAGAAAATTTTAAGCGTTCTGCTGATGAGCAATTTTTTCTCTTTGATCTTCTTGCACATGAACTCGAAGCAAGTATGCCTATATTTATAGAGCAGAATGCTCGAGTTCGTTTTATTGGAGACAGAGAGCGATTTCCTGAGCGTATAAAAAATGCGTGCGAACTAGTCGAATCTTCTACGCGAGACTTTTCAACTATTTATCTCAATTTCTTGTTTTGTTATGGTGGGAGACAAGAAATTCTTGATGGTGTGAAATCATTAGCAAAGGCTTTGCAGGACGGTCATTTGCAGGTGAATGATATTCACGAGGATTTATTTTCTAAGATGTTATGGACGCAAGACATTCCTGATCCTGAGCTTATTATAAGAACAGGTGGGGCGCATAGATTAAGTAATTTTTTATTGTATCAAGCAGCATATAGTGAGATTGATTTTATCGATTGTTTATGGCCAGACATTACCGAGCAGCATTTAGGTGAATCGTTGCAGCGGTTTGAACAGGCCCGAAGGAATTTTGGTAAATGATGAATAAGAGTAATAATGCAGCAGTATTAGGAGAAGGTGCATTTGGAACGGCAATAGCCTGCCTACTGGCAGACTGTGGTATGTCAGTACATCTGTGGTGCTATGATCCAAACGTTGTTCACAAAATCCATGAGGCTCGAGTAAATGAGCGTTATATGCCTGGGGTATGCCTTGTTGAACGTATACGGCCTACCGCAGATCTAGAATCAGCACTTGCAGGAAAAGAGCTTGTCTTTATTGCAACACCAGTAGAACATTTGCGATCAGTACTTGAAAAAGCGCTGCCATCATATCGCGAAGAACAAGTTTGGGTTGTACTCAGCAAGGGCATTGAACGTGAATCGCTCATGTTACCAACACAGGTTGTTGAAGACGTGTTCGGTGAAAACTGCAAAATAGCAGTCATGTCCGGGCCAAGTTTTGCCTATGAAGTTGGTTGCAAACAATATACACAGGTAATGGTTGCAGCGCGTACGGTAGAATTAACCACCTTCCTGGATGAATTGATTACCGCTGAGTATTTTGGCACTGAACCATCAGAAGACATGATAGGAATTCAGATGTGTGCTGCATACAAAAATGTCATTGCTCTTGGTATGGGTATGTTGCAAGGGGCTGGGTTGGGCGAAAATGCCCGTGCTCTTTTCTTTACCAAAGCTCTTCATGAAATGGCAGGATTGGTTGATGCGATAGGTGGAGATATGCAGACAGTGGGGTCATTGGCAGGAGTAGGAGACCTCGTTCTTACTGCCTATGGTACGCAAAGCCGTAATGTAATGTTAGGGATAAAAATTGGTAAGGGAGAACGTCTTGCCGATATCAAAACGGCATCTCCGTTATTACCGGAAGGTGTAAATACTGCATATGCACTGCATGAATTTATTCAAGATGCTGACTTGGGCGTAACACTTGTTCAGGTGATTTATGGCATTCTTGAGGGTAAAAATTCTCCTGTGGATCTGGCAAATGCATGCATGGAACAATAACAAATTATTGTTGATCAAGTAAAAGTTGAACGTGTAAAGGCTTTTCTTTAATAAATGTTATGATCGAGCCAGGAAGAGGGCGCTGATCAACTACTATGCATGTTGAGCAGGAATGATGTGTTTTTGATGGACACTTGTGTAGATATTCTGCAACAACTGGATATAGCGCAAAGAAATCCTTGATATCGTGTATAGTGCGACCCTTGAGATTTGGCATAATAACCGGTGTTTCATGGTGACGGGCTATATACACAATGGGAGTAACGTTCCCGATCTGCTCATAGGGTGCGGGCAATTGTGCGATGCACGTCCCGCTTTTTTTAGAACCCTCAACATAGTGCCAAGAGGCACGTAGGGCATGATTGAGCATCTCTTTTTTGCAGAATTCTTCCTGGTTGCCGATTAGTCGAGGCATGTACGTGGGATCTGGTTTTTTTGAAATAATCAGATGTAATGACTGATGTGGCTTTACCTTCTGGCCCGGAGTTGGTGATTGCTGAATAATGGTGCCATCTTCTAGGTCAGCATCTTCTTTTTCTGCGATAATACGAATATTGAGCTGTTGCGCTGAAAGGAGTCGTACTACTTGATTAAGTTGTTGTCCTGTGAGATTTGGCACAGAAATTTCACGTATGGGATGGCGAGAGCTTAGCAGATAATAGCCGAGTAAGAATGAGCAAAAAGGAAGCAATAAAAAAAGATATTCAAGGAATGTTCTTAGCTTCATACATCATCGGTGTTTGAGAGATTGTGGCGTGGATACCCATAAGCCGGATTCTGTCATGAAATCTTGCGATGTTCATGTGGCAACCATTTATCTAAGCGACATACCCGTATGTTTAAAACCGGAACGAATAACCGTACATACCTACTTTGTCTTGCTCCAGGCAGGGTTTGCCCCCGTACCATATCACTACGGTACGTTGTGCGCTCTTACCGCACATTTTCACCCTTACCGCTTCACCGTAAAAGGGCCGCGGCGGTTTTTTTCTGTGGCACTTTCCAGCGTTTTCACGTACACATACCCCATATGGGTTTTGTGCTACCTCATTCGTTGGGAGTCCGGACTTTCCTCTTATAGAATCTATAAGCGATTGCCTGAATTTCCACGCCTATATGTCAAAAAAATTATCACAAAGATTGCTATCATACTAATAAAATTTTTCCTAATGGTAAAGTCTTTTAAGGGGTATCCCAGGATGAGGGTCTCTACGGGGACCGTCTGTAAGGCTAGCGTTGTTAGGCACAAAATAAGGGGGAAGTGCCAGGAATAATGCATTTTTGGCCGCAACAAAATTCCAAGAGCCGTAACAGGTATGAAGTAAATCAGTTCAAGCAAGGGTATTCCCCATTGGAGGTATGCCAGTGATGTTAGCAGAATCCAGCTATATCCTATGCGATACATGCTGAGGTGATAAAGAGCAAGATTTACTACATAAAAATAGAGGGTGAGATGCGTGATATACGTATGTGCCAGTGACATATTCACCAAATCGGTGATTAAAAAAAGAAATCCTATCACATAAAATAACATGCTTATCCCACTTTGTAATTTGTGCATAATGTTGTGGTCACAATATTGCGCAGTAATGCGTTTTTGAGGCAGACTACGTAAAAAGGTTTAAACGGAGTACAGTATATGAAATTTCTACGCTTTATCATATTGCTTACGACATTATTTATTGAATATCACATCAGTTGTGCTAAAGATACTGCCGCATATTATCTTCATCCAGATGACCTTATGCCACTTGTTCATGGAGAATTTAAAGGGACGTTGCTATGGCTGTGGGATGCATGTTGGTGTCAGCATCCAATAATGACGTCGCTTTGCGTGGTTACTGCGACAACGTTTACGGTTTACTTGATAGCGCCACTTATAACAAAGATGAAAACATGGCAAAAATGTCAGCGAGGTGTTGATCGTAATGATGTATGGCGCGTACGTTATATACAGTTGGTGCGTGATTGTTGGGTGAAAAAGTCGGTCAAATTAGAAGGTGCAACGTAGAGTATTGTAATGCCCTGTGGTACATTAACTAAGAACTTCACTATAGTTAAGCACTGAGTACCATTGCGCTATGACCTTTAAACGATTTCTTGTAATTCCTCTATATCTTGCATACATTGTTGCAATTTTTGCTGTACCAGGTGGTTTAGGTGCGCTGTGGTACATTTGGCATAATCATACGATCGATTTTTCGGTACTTGAACACTATCATCGCGGTAGGCCATCGATTGTACTTGATAGAGACGGCAATGAATGGACGCGATTTCAGTTGGACAAACGTGATCCGGTCAGCATAGATAAAATACCGCAACACCTTATTAACGCCTTTATTGCTACCGAAGACTGGTCATTCTTTAAGCATACTGGATTGTCATGTAAAGGTATTATTCGTTCGATTCTCTATAACATTTATTATGGAAAAAAGGTGCAAGGAGCGAGTACCATTACCCAACAGTTGGTGCGATTATTATTTTTTGATGCAAAAAAAACATTCAGTAGAAAAATTAAGGAACAAATCTACGCATTGCTGGTAGAGCGACAATTTACTAAATCGCAAATATTAGAGGCTTATCTTAACCATGTCTACTTTGGATGTGGTATTTATGGAGTTGAAGCGGCAAGCCAGCGTTTCTGGAAAAAATCGGTCTCAGATCTTTCGGTTGATGAAGCGGCTACGTTAGCAGGAATTGTTCGCTCGCCAGGAAATTACTGCCCACTCTTGTATCCGCATTCTGCGCAGAAGCGGCGTAATGTGGTGCTGCATTCCATGAAGAAGTTGGGGTATCTAAATGACCAAGAATATCAAGCTGCTCGTGAGGTTGAGCTCACCTTAGGAGAATATGATGCGCAATGTTGCGCGCCACACCTGCGTGAAACATTGCGACAATATCTCGAGGATATGGTAGGAAAAGAGCAGCTATACAGCGGAGGTCTTGTAATTCAAACGACACTTGATATGACGGTACAGCGATGTGCCGAAAAAGCGTTTCGTGATCAATGTGTATTATTGCGCGAAGAGCTTAATCCAGATGTAGACGGCGCCTTACTAAGCGTTGATACGAGCTCTGGAGAAATACGTGCAATGATTGGTGGCTTTGATTTTAAGCATTCAAAATTTAACCGCGCATTACAGGCCAAGCGTCAAATTGGCTCGGTCTTTAAGCCGTTGGTTTATGCAGCTGCATTGATGACTGGGAAATCATTTGCACAAACTTATATTGACGAACCATTCGAGTTAGCGACTAAAAATAATACCATATGGCGCCCCAATAATTTTAATAATCGTTTTGAGGGACAGATTACGTTGGCGCGCGCGCTGACTGCTTCAAACAATATTGTAACTATAAAATTATTGTTAGAGGTTGGCATTCATCGTGTCGTTGATCTTGCACAGCGAATGCACCTGGATTCTGTCACAGTGCCATATCCTTCACTTGCATTAGGGTGCGTGGATACAACGCTTAAACAAGCAACAGCAATGTTTAATGTTTTTGCCAATCATGGTGTTTATGTTGAGCCGCATTATATTAAGTGGATCAAAAATAATTTGGGAGAAAAAATATGGCGTCACCGCGTGGTGAGCGAGCATGTTATGGACACTCGCATTGCTGATCAAGTAGCACGTGTTTTAATGAATGGTCTTGAGCGCGCACGAGCTTTACTTTGGCGATCAAAGCCATGGATCGATAGTCAGGGATTTAGTAAAACAGGAACGACGAACGACTCTAGAATTTGTTGGTTTGCAGGTGCGACTCCATCGCTTACCACGGTGGTGTATGTTGGCTGCGATGACAATCGCTCTCTTGGCAAGCATGTGTATCCATCGCGTACGGCATTTCCTATATGGATCAATATGCACAATAAGCTGATAAGTAAACAGAAGAACTTTTCATTTGATGGTCGTTTGAAGGAACGTAGCATCAATGCTCGTACAGGCTTTTATGAAGATGTTGCTCATGGACAAGAAACACTGACCATTCTTGAATAAAATCATTATTCGATAGATATAAATTTTTTGCGATATTCCAAGACATCTTGTGGAATGGTATTATCGGATAATTTTTCACAAATGAGACGCATAAATTTGGTAGGTTGATCAGTTTGCCTAACTACCATAAATAAGTGTGGATGGAGTTGCGCCATAGCTAAAGCATTTGCAACTTGATGATTGTTGCCAGGTATTTCAAGTGGTATGGTGATACATTCTTTATTAAAGAACAATGCTTCAAACAGTGTGCCAGCTCCGGCTCTGCAAACCACCATATCAGCGGCAGCGTACATAGTCGCCATGTCGTGATGATAGTTAAAAACATGCGCATGAACTTCGCAATTACTGTACCAGATACTCCAGGCTTCAGCATCGGCGCTACTGCCAACTTGATGCATGATATACAGAAGCTGTCGCTCACCAATGCTCATGCGTTTGAGCCAACTGTGCATTAAGTTATTAAGAAATGCGGAACCCTGTGAACCACCAAGTACCAGTACCGTGCGTCGATAAGAAGGGATATTACCAAATTGTGCACGAGCGTCTTCTTTGGTGATATGTTGCTCGGTCTCTGAAAATCGCACAGGATAAGGAATGAGCGTACACGTGTTCTTTGGAAAGTATTGTTTAGTTTCTTCAAAGCATACAAGTATGCGGCTTGCAAGACGAGATAAAAATTTAGTTGCTTTTCCTGGTTCAACATTGAGTTCTATAATTTCTACGGGAATATTAAGTCGATATCCCATCAAACATACTGGCAAAGAGATGTAGCCACCCATACTGATTATTTTTGTTGGTTTAGTCTGACGCAGTATCCGCCAGCTGGTATAGCATGCCCTAAGAGCACGATATGCAAAGCCTATCCAATGGATTTTTTTTTGCGGAATATTGTCAAGGTGTAGCGCGATGTGCTGATCGATTCTGTTGCTTGTGCGCATAATAGTGTGATCGAGTGTTGTGTTAGCAGTGAAAAATAGAATGCGCTTTTGAGGATTCTTATCTAATTCTTGGTGAGCTAGCGTAAGTGCTGGGATGATGTGCCCTCCCGAGCGACCAGCAACAAAGCAGATTGAGTCAGTCTTTAAATTTTTTGTTTCCATGTTGATAGTAGCTGTTTATATTTTTTCTTTTTATTAGTGGGTTCGATTAAATCGGTTGCGTGTTCAAGATGTTTGATTGCAAGCGTGATGTTACCGAGCTCATAGCATGTTTTTGCAAAATGTTTAGCGATGGTACAATCTGCTTTCTCTTGCTGCGCAATTTTTTCTAAGATTGCGTATGCTTTATCGTATTGTTTTTGATGATAGTAAATAAGTGCCTGTGTGTCCATAAGATGGGGATTTTTTGGATCAAGTTTAAGCGCTTTGGCAATAAGCTGCTGGGCCAATTCGAGATTGTTTTCTTTACTGCAATAATAATATGCCATGAGGTTAAGAAATGGGGCATGATGTTCGGCGGCAGCGGTGTACTCCCGATAAATATCTTTGATTTTTTTGTAGTGATGATTGTTATAAGCAAGTGCGCACAGTTGGAACGCGAGCGTTGCCTGTAAGTCAGTTGATTCGGCAATTTTTAAACTGCGCATAAGATAAGAAGTGGCGGCGTGAATATTCTGCGTTCGTAGAGACAGGTCGGCGAGATAGAGTTTAGGAAGTAGTTCTTGTGGCAATGCTTTTTCTATACGTTGCAGAGTACGCATAATTTTTGAAGCCTCACTCCCATCTCGATAGAGCAGGTGAAGTGCGTCAAACCATACGGGTATGTGCGGCTCTGTAAGAACCCATGATTCTATATCGACCAGTGCTTGATCAAGATCATTCAGAGCGAGCAATACCTGAATCTTGAGCGTCTTTGCTTCATGATTTCCTGGTTGAGTGCCAATACATTCCTGTAATAATCGTAAGGCTTTTTGATATTCCTTATGTTTGAATAAGTCTAATGCTTTTGAAACGCAGTCTGCTGGGATAGTCACAGAGGGTTGAGACGACTCTTGTAATTTTGCCCTGAAGGTAAGTCCAAGAAGATGTTGCTCAATTTCCGAATTTGGCCCAGCAAGCTGTAAAAAGTTGGTGTAGCCTTTAATTGCCTCATCCAATTTTCCCATCTTTTCTTCTATAAGTGCATGCATGAGCCAACCCTTCTCAAAGTTTGGCTGCAATTCAAGGCTTGCTTTTATAGATGCTAATGCCTCTTCTTTTTTATCCATCTGAAGAAGTAATTGACCCTTAACAAAGTGAAAAATAAAATGTGTTGGTTTGCGAATGGCGTTATTGAGTAACGCATCGATGACAGTGAGTGCTTTGTCAAATTCTCCTTTTTGCATATGGCGTTGCAGAACATGAAAAGCGATTTCTGGATGCGTTTTCTTTTGTTGATTGAGCTTGATGAGTAGTTGATCTGCGAAAGCTTCTTGTCCACTCCGTGCGAGTGATTGAGCCAAGATGAATTGCATGGTGATATCATTATTAAAATGTTTTTCTATGACAGGTTGGAGCTGGATGATACGTTGGTGATTGCCTGTGTCATGAAAAAGATGGATGAGTCCTCTATAAACAAAGGGGGCGTTTCCAGACTGTAAGGTGCGTTTATACCATGTCAGAGCTTCTTGCCACTCTTTGCCGAAATGTTTGTAATTGGCAACAAAATAGTTGTGTAGTTGATTTACTGAGTCAGCGTCAATGCCGAGCATAGCCGTGAACATGCAGGCTAATAGGCAAGGTATACTATAGTTCTTCATCACTACTCCTTACGGCTTTATCTCTTTTCATCCATAGAGCATCGCATGAGAAAACGTTGTAGCGCGATGCGAAGTTCTTGATCATGAACGTGATCGAGTGCACGTTGCTCTGCGGGATTGAGGGTTCGAGACAGAATACAACGTGCGTATGAGGATGGTGTTGGCGATTTTTTTGCACGATGTTTTGTTCCGCTCAATTTAAAGCGTAATTGTTTGATAGGAGCATGCGCTAGTTTTTCATTGATCGTTTTGAGGAGTAAGGGAGAAAACAGCGAAAGTTCTTGTAGCCAGCAAGAGTTGCTAACGCCAAGCACAAGTGTTTCGTGCTCAATTTTTTCTATTTGCACAAAGGAACTTAGGTTGCCAAAAATTACATCCCATTGTTGTAAGAGCTGAATTTTCCACGCATGCTCATGACGAAAGACGAGAGGGAGCAAATCACTAAGTTGTTTTTTCATGATTAATACAATCAATTATTCTGAATCATCTTTTTGCATACGGGATGCAAATTCAGAAAGTTTTTTGCTTATTTTAACGAGCAGCTCCTGAGCGGTTTTAGCAGATGTAAGTCCTTCTTGTTTAAGCCCCTCCCACGAGAATGGATTTGCTCTGCGACCAGCATCAATGTCACGAACATAGGCTGTGCCGGACATAAATGGTCGTGCGCCAACGTGCATGAAAGTAAGAGCAATGGGTAATGCAATCATTCTCGTCAGAAGTGCCTTTGGGTGCCGTGGACTTAGAGTTTCTTGTAATAACGTGGTGCCGACGCAGAAAATCATACCATGTGGGATACACATATATATGAATCTCCGCTGCACGCTATCTTCCTGAGATGATTGTTCGCATAAAAGTGAGGTGCTTAGAGTTAAGTAGATTATGCCCGCTAGAGCCATTATTCTTTTTTGCATAGTGATAGTCCTTCTTGTTTGGTATGGTTACCATGGTACTTGATCTTTCCGTTATGTTAAAGAAGATTTTAGGAGAGTGGTATGATTTTTTTATGCTGTGACTTGTGAATCTGAAAGAAGTGGAGATATATGTTGAAAACATTTGAAGTATTGCCACATACCGCAGATATCAAAATTCGTGTATATGGAGCTACGCTAGCTGATCTATTTCGCAATGCACTGATTGGGATGTTCCAGAGTATTGGTCCACACGCAGATGGCTGTATTGTTGTAAATGGATTGTTGGAGTGTGCGGAATTACCCTGTTCGCATCAAGTCGCTATCACGGCTACTACCATTGAATCTTTGCTTGTTGATTTTCTTTCACGCGCTCTCTATTTATCTGATGTGCACAATGAAGCATATTTAGATGCAAAAATTCATGAAATAAATGAAACACATGTTAAAGCTACGATATTCGGTGTGTCAGTAACTAGATTTGAAGTGGTCGAAATAAAAGCGGTTACCTATCATGATTTGATGGTGCGAAGGGTTGGTGATGGGTATCAAGTTGATATTGTATTTGATATCTAAAAGGAGTGGTAATGGAAGATCGAGTTCTCACTCGTGAAAAACTCATCAAAATTGATGATAATCTTTTTGAAATTCCGCAAGATTATCGTTCTGATATGCGCGTTCCAGCGCGTGTTTATACCAGTGAAGATATGTTAGAAGACATTGTGCAAGATATGTCGCTGTGGCAGTTGGTAAACGTTGCTACGTTACCAGGTATTCAAAAAGCCGCTTACGCTATGCCCGATATTCATCAAGGCTATGGTTTTCCCATAGGAGGAGTGGCAGCAACGGCGATTGATCAAGGTGGCGTTATTTCACCCGGTGGAATCGGATACGATATCAATTGCGGCGTGCGTTTACTTGTTGCAAATGTATCAGACGAGGAAGTGAAGCCGTATCTAGCTTCACTTGCAGACGCATTATTTGTTGCAGTGCCATCAGGTGTTGGTCGCGGAGGCAAATTAAAACTTAGTGTGCCAGAGCTTGATCGCGTGCTGCGATTCGGAGCCAAGCAGATGGTAAAACTTGGTTTTGGTACTCAAGAAGATCTTGCAATGTGCGAAGAACAAGGTTGCATGGAAATTGCTGATCCAGAAGCAATTACCCCGGAAGCTAAAAAACGAGGTGATGATCAGTTGGGTACCCTCGGTTCAGGTAACCATTTTCTGGAGGTCCAGGCAGTTGACGAGATTTATGATGAACAGGCAGCAGCGGTGCTCGGATTATCCCGTGGCCAGGTGACGGTAATGATTCACTGTGGATCCCGTGGCCTTGGGCATCAGACATGTACTGATTATGTGAGAACTATGATGCAAAAAGTGTCAGAGTGGGGTTATCAGTTGCCTGATCGCGAATTGGTATGCGCGCCATTTTTATCAACAGAAGGGCAAGCATATTTTACCGCTATGGCGGCAGCGGCAAATTTTGCCTGGGCGAATCGCCATGTTATTGGTCATTGGGTTCGTCAGGCATGGCAGAGTGTGATGGGCAACGAAGTGTGGCTACGCACTTTGTATGATGTTTCGCATAATATTGGCAAACGTGAACGTCGTCGCGTGCACGATCATGAGCTAGAAGTAGTGATGCATCGTAAAGGAGCGACGCGGGCCTTTGGGCCGGGACATCCTGAAGTTCCATCCGCATATCGTACCGTTGGTCAACCAGTGTTGATTCCGGGCACCATGGGGACGGCTTCTTATATTCTTGTTGGTACTCAAGAAAGTATGGATTTGGCATTTGGTTCTTCATGCCACGGTGCAGGAAGAAAATTGTCGCGCCATAAAGCTAAGAAGATGGTACGTGGTTCTACCTTACGCCGCGAACTTGAAGCACACGGTATTATGATACGGTGTGATTCCGATGCGGGTCTGGCTGAAGAGGCGCCGCTTGCGTATAAGGACGTTGATAGCGTCGTGAACGTGGTACATAACGCTGGTTTGGCGCGTAAAGTTGCACGAGTAAAACCACTCGCGGTTATAAAAGGTGGTTAAAGGTAAGATATAGGGTACGCCAAAAAAGTTTACTGCTTCCTGGCATGGGTGGTTTAGCAAGGGCTTGCTGTAATGCAAGGATGATTTTTTGCGCTTGTTGCGCTTCCTGGCTGTTTGATTGCATGGTTGCTTGCTGGTATTTATTATGCCAGTACGTAATTAATGCATCTATGATGAGAAGCGTTTCGCGTTCATGCGTTGTGTCTTGCTCGAGTATTTTAAGAAAGTCCGCTGGCGATAGTGATCCCTGATTGGTAAAGCACGTAAATAGCGCATGTGAAGATAGGGAGCTATTAGTTGTGGTGAGCGTGATGATCGTGCAACGCGATCGAATAGTTGGTAATACTGCGCTGAGTCTACTGGTTAAAAAGATAAAATGGTATCCCGCAGGAGGTTCTTCTACCATTTTTAGAAGACTGTTTGAACATGCTGGAGTGAGTAGGTCGGCAGTGTTGATGATAAAAAAATGTTTATCTTGTTCCTGCAAAGCATATGCGGTGGTTGAAAAAATGACATCCAAATCATCGAGCGTGTAATGCTTGTCAGTTGAAAGCCATGTTGCTGCATAAAATTGTTGTTGCTGGATAAGAAGGCATGTTGAACATGTTGAGCAACTGTTGCGAGTACAGAACAGTTGTTGTAGGTAGGTTATCGTGGTGTTGAGCGTGCTTGTTGCATCTCCTACCATGATGAGTGCTGGCGGAATGTTGTTAAGTGGAAGTATCATGATATCACGTTTAATGCTTGTATATTTTTAATGACTGCATCGAACGCCTGTTCGCATACTTCATCAGCGGGCAATTGTCCGTTGACTATAATGACATCGCGACGTTGGTGAAAAAGTTTTTCAAAGCCACCAATAAGCCGTTGGGTAAAATCAAGTCGTTCTCGTTCAAAGGAACTGAGCATCTCCTTACGTTTGGTGATGCGTTGGAGCGCAATTTCTACAGGAACTTGTACATAAATGGTGATATCTGGCTTGATATTGTGCATGGCCCAGGTATTGATTGTTTGGATGAGCTCTATGGAAAGACCTCGACCATAACCCTGGTACACGACTGAAGAATCAGCCATGCGATCAGAAATTACTAATTTACGTTCATTAAGAGCTGGAATAACAAGTTCGTCAAAGTGCTGGGCGCGATCAGCTGCGAAAAGTAAGTATTCGGCTTTATCGCAGACATTTACTTCTTTTTCTTGGAGTATGGTTCGCAATTTTTTACCCAGAGCAGATCCCCCTGGTTCACGTGTCAATATGGTATCAAGGCCTTGGTTAGCGAGATGTATGTGAAGGTTACGTGCAAGCGTAGATTTGCCGGATCCATCAATTCCTTCTAATGATATGAGGATTCCTCGTGATAGTATTTTCATAAATTTCCTCTGTATGTCATACTGTAATTATAGCATATAGCAATGATGAAAAAGTGCATGTTTAACCGTTAAAAATTCATGAATTAATTGGTTATTATTTTGGAACTACGGGGGGCTTCATGTTTACTGCAATGCGTACAGTATTTGGCGTCATGGCTTTTTTAAATTCTTGTGTTATGAATGCCGTAATGGATATTGATTTGTGCGAAGATATTTCGTCCGGATATGTTGCACCGCGAGAAGAAAATCAAGGCAGTTCCTCGCTTGATCAGGTTGATATGAAATCCCATGACCTGTCCAACACGAGGCGTACACAATTGATGCTAGAAATACATAAATTAGATACTGTGCATACGCATGTTAAACGTAAAGCGCTTGAACATTTTACCGAGGGCTACATAAAACGGTGTAATTGGTTAGATGAAAAATACCAAAATAAAGTGCATAAAAGCGCTGATGTGGTACCTCCTATGATGTATTTGGTAGCTGAAGCGTGGCGTCAAAAAATTGATATGAAGGCAATAATCGCTCTCAATCCGGACCAATTTTTTGATGAAGCGTGCAGAGAACACAATATGTTTTCACGAACATGTGTCAAAGCCTTTTTCAAGAAACAATCAGGATATGTATGGTACACGCCAGAGGACGCGCTATTTTGTGCAATTAGGGCAAAAAATATTATAGTGGCAGAACAGATATTGTTAGATATACCCGATATTGATGTACGTTCTTCTGTTGGTTATGATGGTGACTCTCTCTATGAAAGTGTTGAGCAGCTTGCTTGTGAAGATTCATCATATGCACCTTTTAAAGAAATGTTGGAATCATTTTGTCGCGATACATTACCCAAGAAGAGACGGCTTAATGAATAACGAAACAAAAAAAGACATAAAAAATGTGGTAATTGAACCTGGTTGCATCACCTGTGGAGCGTGTGAGTTTACCGCTCCCGAAGTTTTTAAAGTTACGGATATTTGTCGCGTAAAAACAGATGTAGATTTTGATGCCTATAAAGAAAAAATTCGTGAAGCAGCGCGTTTGTGTCCAGTGAGTGTTATTAAAGTAAAAGAATGAATAATGGGGAGTAGTGATGGGAGCAGCATTAGAACAGGTACGCTACCGGCGTTACCAAGAACTTATCTATGAACATGGTAAAATTTTATCTGCGAGTAAGCTGTTACAGCGAGCAGCGCAGAAATTTGAAAGTAATAAAGCACTTATCTTTAAGCAAAGCTCTATCTCTTATCAAGAATTATATACAAGAGCGTGTCAATTTAGTCGTGTAGTGACTGCGTCCAGCGTAAAGCCGCGTGATCGCGTGCTTCTTATGATCGACAATAGCATTGAATTTTATGTTGCCTATTTTGGTATTTGGCAAACGGGAGCGGTGATAGCACCGCTCAATATTTTTTTAAAAGATACTGAATTGGCACATATTGTGAATGATGCTGAGCCTACTTTAGTGGTTACTACTCCGGATCGAATTGCTCTGTTTAGAGCATTGGGTGTACAGAATATTATTACCACGCAAACAATTGATTTATCAGTGCCACCTGATCAAGCATCGAGTGATTATCCGCTTGTTACGCTTGATCCTGACGAAATGGTTGCGTTGTTATACACATCTGGTACCACCGGATTTCCCAAAGGCGTAATGCTGAGTTCAAAAAACATTATGACAAATATTTTGCAGGGCGGGTCGCGCATTCCTCTTGATTTTGGGCAGCGTGTATTTGGTGTGTTGCCGTTATTTCATAGCTTTGCGCAATTTGCTTGTGTGTGGGCAAGTATGCTTACCGGATGTACAGTGATCCTTGTTCCTAAGATTGATCGACGTGCAATTTTGGAAGGGCTTAAGCATAAACCGACCGTATTTTTGGGTGTACCCGCGTTATATGGATTATTGTGTTTGCTCAAGACAGCTCCTTTAGAGAGCGTGGCATATTTTATTTCGGGTGGTGATGTTTTACCCGATAAAATTCGCATGGGATTTGAGCTCATTTACCGTAGAAAATTGTGTAATGGCTATGGTCTTACCGAGACCGCACCCGTACTTTCGGTTGATCTTGATGACGAGCTTCGCCCAACAAGTTGTGTGGGTAAACCATTAATCGGGGTGTCATGTAGTATTCGTGACGAAGCTGGACGAGAGCTTCCTGTGGGAGCCATAGGCATTCTTTGGGTCAAAGGTGATAATGTGATGTTGGGGTATTATCGCGCGCCAGAAAAGACTGCAGAAGTGCTTAAAGATGGCTGGTTTAATACGGGTGATTTTGCAAAAATTGATGCTTCAGGAAATATTATTATTTGCGGTCGGGATAAGGATTTGATTATTCATAAGGGCATTAATATTTATCCGCCTGAAATTGAAAATATTATTATGATGCATGCATCAGTGCTTGCTGTGGGTGTAATTGGTGTTGATGACGATGATGCAGGGCAGATTCCTATTGCCTATGTGCAGGTGCGTGCGCCGCATAAAGAACTCGAAGCTGAATTACGCGCGTTGTGTAATCAGCATTTAGCAAATTATAAAATTCCGCGTCGCTTTGTAATAATGCAAGAATTACCGCTTACGGCGACTGGCAAAGTAGACAAAAAGGTGCTTCGTGCGCAAGAACACGGAGCAACAAAAGCACAATGAATGTATGATAGGTAAAAGGGCCGCGTAAATAGACGGTACTATTTACGCGGCCCTTTTTTGTTTACCAAGTCAAGTTACGCAGCGTGTTCTGCTAAGAAACTAAGCCGTTGATTTAGGATATCATCAGCGATATTACTGTTGCTGATACCAGGTTCGAGTTTAAATGGACGTACCAAGTTGCCATGTTCATCTTTGTAGACGTCAACCTTGTAGTTTTTAAATAAGCCTGTTTCCTGTTCTAAGTTGGTAATTTCAGGGAAATGGGTGGACAGAATCAAGATAATATTGTTGGATTTTGCCAAGTGTGCGGCTACGCGTTTAGCAGCTTTAGCGCCTTTTTCTGGGCCGGTACCAGTAAATAACTCATCAATAATCAAACATCCAAATTCTTGCTGTAAGGACTCTACCTTTTTGACGAGTGTTTCCGCACGCTTTACCTCTGCCTCGAATTTTGAATCATCAGTTGCGGTATTGTCGCCTACGTTCATGGAGGTGCCTAGGTATGCAAATCTGGTCATAACGGCATTGCGTGCTGGAGCAATACCAAAGGTGCGTGCAAGAAGAATAGAAGTCATGATTGCTTTAAGGTTGGTTGATTTACCGCCCGTATTAGATCCCGTGACAATAATTGCACGAGGCTTGTTGCCACCAAATTCAATAGAGTTGGTTACTACCCTATTTGCATTGATGAACGGATTCCAGAAATCATCGAGTTTGAGGTATGGTGTTTCATGCTCTATGAATTCAACAAAGCAGTAGCCGACACGTTTTTGCTGGAATTCTTTCATCATCTTCGCAATGGATAGGCACGCATCAAGTTCACCTACAGCAAGCATGCTGTGAATGAATTCTTGTTTATGGGTATCCATAAGCTTATTTGCAGCAAGTACACGGCCGGAGAGAGAGAAGAATGAGGCGTTGCCCCTGAAGGTGTTTTTTTGTAGTAGGCAGACAAGTTTGTCGATTTGTTTATTTTCATGAGATGTAAAAAGTTCAGACAGATCAGCAAAGAGGGTAACACCTTGTTCAAGAATCTGATGATGCTGTGCGAGTTGAGTTACGGATTTTGCGGTATTAATGAGCGTTGCAGCGCCACTTAGGCGTGTTTGTAAATAGTTGATCGTGTTTTTGACTCTTGACGCTTCGTTCAGAAGTTTCTTGGCCATAAACGCCTGGTAACCATGTATTAGGGCGACCCCGCCAATTATTACATTCCGAATTTGAGGAAGTCCTGTTTTGGCTATCGCTGTGACCAAGTTCTCGTTTTTTATAGCATCCTGCATCGAATGCCCTGTGTTTATATGATGCTCTATTCTTGCTGAACGACCTGCTTCTACCAGAACCATCTTGTTTTTTACAAAATCTAGATAATAGCGTGGATTGAAGAGGTTGATATATTCTTTAAAGGCCTTCATAAGGGAAGCACGTTGTGGGGCCCCACCGAATTTGTGTGCGATATATTCTGGGAGATAATTTTTCATTATTAGTAGAATGGACATTTGATTGCAGCCGATGGCGGTCATTAAATTGCCAAATCGGATCGCCCCTTCCATGACCAAGGGTGAGGTGTTGAAAGCTTTGAGTAGCCGATTCGAAAAATATAATTTTTTAAAAGCGTCTTGAGTGACTTTATTTTCTTCTGCCCATAAAGAAAGAAGGGAATTGGTTTGGCTTTTGAGAGTAAATAACGATTTTTCGATCGTATCAAACAATTGATTGTTAGTTACCAGTTCTTTAATGAGAGCTTGTCTCTTTTGAATATCGTTGGCCGATATATTTTGTGCGAGCATATTTGCCAGCGCGGCTTCGCCAAATACGGTCGTGCAATAGTTAGTGATGCTAGTCAATGAAATATTTTCTGATCCCGGTTGTCCTTGAAGAACGGCCAGATCTTGGAGTACTTGGGCGATTGCATTATCTGATTGTTGTGAAGATGCCGATTGATCAAGTTGAGAGAGTAGTGAAAATACTACGCGACGTTGTTCTTGTATACTTAGTTGACGAACCGATGTATTTAATACTTCCTTTTTAGGGTCGTTTGTCTGATTGTTATGGAGTTGCGTTGGTTGTTCACTGGCGCTATATGAATTAAGATAGCGATCGCCGACTTCTTGGAAGGTAATGGCAAGGGCTTGTGTTGATATTCCTACTAATAGGATTGATGCTATATACTTTCGTTGTAAAGAACGTAGTATGTGCATGGGAAACTCCTCGGATTGATGATTTGAGACATTTTTACCGCACACTACTACCACTTTTCTAATGATACGGGGTTTTCATGTGATGTAAATGGAAATAATATCTTTTAGTTGGAGTTTATATGCCTCCTGTGATGAAACTTGTTCATATCACTTCAAGTTTAAAAGTTGGTGGAGCAGAGACACTACTTTGTGATCTACTGAACGGGCTTTCTGGGAAATTATTCGAGCATCACGTCATATTTTTTCATGATGGCCCTATACGGGCCCGCATAGAGTCGCGTGGTATTAAGACGTATCAAGTTTCTGGGCTTGTGTGCATGTATGATCCATTTTTTTGGGTTCGCCTATGGCGTTGTATAAGAACTATCAAGCCAGATGGCATTCATACCTTATTGTGGGCTGCAACTATAGCGGGACGTCTCGTAGGTGCGACACGAGGTATCCCGGTAGTGAGCGTGTACCACAATAACGTTGATCAAAACGGCGCGATACGCAATAGTATCGATCGATTTACCGCTCAACTTTCTACCAAAATTATTGCGGTTTCAGATGAAGTTGCAGATTCAATAAGTGCGCACAATATGACCATAGCTCGTCGCAATGTAATGGTAATTAGAAATGGTATTAATTGCGAAAAAATTGAGTCATTGGCTGCGCACTATCAAGTAAAGCGAGAAGATTACGGTTTGTCGTCTGAACATTTTATTATAGGTTCAGTTGGGCGTTGGGTATCGGTTAAAAACTATCCATTATTGTTGCGTGCGTTTGCATTAGTGCAACAACACATGAAGCATGCTCGTTTATTTTTGGTGGGGCAGGGGCCGGAAGAGCATACGTTGCGTACACTTGCGCGGCAACTAGGTATTTATCCCTCAGTGTATTTTGTAAAGGCCAATCCGGCATATGGGTATTACCGGTTATTTGATGTATTTGTACAGTCTTCAGATAAAGAAGGAATTTCCATGGCGCTTTTGGAAGCAATGTGCTTACAAGTACCGTGTGTTGTTACTAATAGAAATTTAACTCACTCGGTTATTAGCCATGATCTTAATGGATTAGTGGTGCCTGCAGGTGATGTGGTACGATTGAGCGATGTTCTGCTTAAAATATCGCCAGACAGAAAATTGCGAGATAGGTTAGCTGATGTTGCATATACCGTATTGCGTAGGGATTTTAGTGATACCCATATGCTTTCTCAATATCAGCAGATTTTTTGGAAAATGGGCAATAATAGTAGCGGCAATGTTTTCAATTAGAATAATGGTGATCAATCTGGTTAAACATCGCGAAAATGTTTGCTTTATACGACAAGATCATGTAATCTAAAATCACTTATTTTAAACGGCTAATCGATAAGATCCTTGATGTAGATAACCTCCATTTCCCCTATCCGTGACGTTTCGTCTGGATGGGGGTTTCTTTTTATAAGGATTAATCCTTTTATGGATGATCAACATACTTATTTTGCGGCTCACAAAATTAGGCCTTATGTACGTAACAAGCGCTTTTTTAATCATGAGCATGACAAACTGAAAAGTTTTTTTACTGACACAGTTTTGATGTTTCTGCGTAATCGATTAACCATCAAAAATATTTGTTCTAAGCGTTCGGCGCAGTGGGTTGATCGCTGTGATATTTCTTATCCGGAACGTATCGAGCAAAAATGTGAACCGGAAATCACTTGGATTGGGCATTCTTCGTTTCTTATTCGATGTGATGGGGTTACAATTTTGACTGATCCTATTTTTGGTAATGCATCCTTTGCGTATCGTCGTGTGCTACCAGCTGGTATATTACCTCATGAATTACCACCAATAGATATTATAGTACTTTCTCATAATCATCGTGATCACATGGATGAGTCGAGTCTATTAGCATTGCGGCATCACAAACACATGCGTATTTTTGTTCCATTGGGAGATAAAGCTTGGTTTGACAGGCGCAACTTCAATAATGTGCAGGAATTCACATGGTGGCAGCAAGAGGCGATTGTGATTGATCGTGTGCAGAAAGAAGTGCGACTCACCTTTTTACCGGCCATGCACTGGTCACAACGTGGTCTTTTTGATAAAAATCGCTCGTTATGGGGGAGTTGGATGATAGAAGTGGGTGATTGGCGGTCGCGCAATGATCATTGCGCATGTTTATATTTTGCTGGTGATACATCATATTCTTCTCATTTTCAGGCTATTGCGCAAGAATTTCCATCGATAGATGTTGCATTTATGCCCATAGCTCCCTGTGAGCCGCGTGCGTGGATGAATCACGTGCATCTAGATGCTCAACAAGCAGGGCAGGCATTTCTTGATCTTAAAGCACGACATTTCGTTCCCATGCATTGGGGAACTTTTCGTTTTGGTCTTGATTATTTTGATCGGCCCATAGAAAACTTATTAGCTTGGTGGTGTCATGTTGATACTTTGGTAGTCAACAAAGGTCTACATATATTAAAGGTTGGCAAGCGACATATCATTCCACTATTCTCGTAAATAAGTACAAATTGGTTGTTTGTTATTTGACGACCATTATTTGTACCAAAAAATTAGGGGAGGGGTGTTTATGTGGTTGGCTAGCTGGAAACACGTGGTGCTCGTGTTATGGATGATACACCATCGCATCTGTTATGGTAATGGTGAGAGCCGAGATCTTTATTATCGTATTAAAAGTCCGTGTTCTCTATTGGAACTTAATAATGAGCGTGGTCGTGTTATTATAAAGGCATGGGAAAAACAACACATTAAAATTTGTGTACACAAATATGGCGCTTATTCTGCGCGACAATTGGCAAAATTATCAGTACATATGCGTAAAACTGGGGATACTCTTTTAGTTGAAAGCATATGGAGAGCCTCAAGACGTAACAGCGACACTGCGCATGTGGAATACTTTATACGAATACCTACTCATCTTGATACGCGTGTGACCATGCAAAGTGGCAGTATTAAGCTTTGTGGAGCTCGGGGAACCCATACATTACGGACATCAAATGGTACGGTGATAGGAAAGCATCTCGGTGATGTTGACGCGATAACATCCAATGGTGAAATTGTTCTTGAAGATGTACGGAATGTTACTGCTCAGACGTCGCATGCTTGGTTAGTGGTAAATGGGGCTAGAAATACTCATGTGTCGACACCACAGGTAGGCATTGTGTTGAAAGCAATTAGAGGGTATTGGCAAGCAGAAACGAATTGCGGACCAATAAGTGTTGAACATAGTGCTGGAAGCGGGACAGCTCAAACGTTATGTGGCGATATTGTGGTAAAGGATTGTGTGGGTATTAATACCGTTAGTACTTGTCGTGGAAACATAGAAATTGTGAATTCGCAGCATACCACCGGAAATACTCTCAATGGTGAAGTCGTGAAATCGGGTGAATTAGAGCGATTACCATCACTTGAAGCATCGCGCTCATTTATATTGACAAACTGAGTTTTTACTAGCGCCATTTTCTCCTTACTCTCATACAAATCATTGTTGTTAATTTGCTACTTGAATTAAAGTATTAAGTAGTGAGTTAGCATATATGATAGTATTGGGAGGGGGAGTATGAAATGGGCTAGCGCGGTGTGGACTACCGCTTTGGTGACAGGAATGATGGCGCAAGCATATATATACGAAATCAAAGTTTTGCGCCGTTGGGATGCTCAAAGTCTTCGGTATCAGTATGTGGTTGGACTCAGTGATTTTCATGACAAAATTCATGCGATTAATAAGCAGCAGCTTGATTATTTAATCGGCTTATTTCGGCGTTGTGCCTCACGAAACCCAAAAGTTATTATTGAAGATATTAGTTCTCCCGGATGCATGGGGCGTATGACGTGTGGGCGCTTTTATGTTGATTCGCGCGGGGGAATTTTGGGTGGACTGGCCAAAATATGTCAGGACGCAGGAATATGTCACCTTGATAATGTTGAGTATCGTTACTGTCGAGTAATTTCTTTGGGACCCGTGGCCAGTTCCTCAACTACTGATCCGGCAACAATAGTATCAACAGCAGCCATCACCATTGGTGATCTTGTGGTAGAAGTTGAGGAATTATGTGCGGAGGTTAGGCGATATAACGATGGGACAGCGCTGAATAAGGTATATGAAGAAATACTCAAAGGGTGTACTAAGGAAATGTCACGACTTAGGTTTATGGAATCGAAGCACCTAAGTGTTGCTGCGTATATTGCGCGTAACCTGCCAATGCGCGACCGATTTGAAGGAATAAAACGATTATTGACGTTTGATAGTACTTTGTTGGACGCCAAGATGTTGCATCAACTGTATAATTTTCATGAAAGTGATGCGGTGCTTGCGATTGCAGGTGGTGCACACATTGCGCGGGTAAGTGATATGCTTCAATTGGCTGGATATGAACTGATACATACCAGCAAAGTTACTATGATGCATGAAACCGATTTGCAAAAATGTGTCGGGTGCAACATTATCGATGGGAAAGGCTGCTTAAAGCCATGTCCGCTCGACATTACTATTGTTGATGAATATCTATGAAACATCGTTCTTAAATTGTAAAATATGATCTTTTTTTGCATGCTAAGTACACAAACATTAAGATGAAACATTTTTTACAAGGAAATGACGATGGCTCTAGGAAATTTGTTAGATCTTATAGGCAATACGCCATTGGCTCGCGTTGATTTTGGCTCTCCTGCAACGGTATATGCTAAATTGGAATATCTTAATCCAAGTGGAAGTGTAAAGGATCGATCAGCGCGCTATATGGTTGAGCAAGCAGAAAAACAAGGATTACTGAAAACTGGAGGAACCATTATTGATGCGTCATCAGGTAATCATGGCGTTGCTCTTGCCATGATTGGTGCAATGAAGGGATATAAAGTTATCATTACGGTTTCTGAAAAAATAAGTCAGGAAAAATTACAAACCATCCAAGCATATGGCGCTCAGACAGTCATGTGTCCCGCAACGCAATTTATTGAAGATCCAGACAGCTACCATAGTGTTGCTCGTCATCTTGCGCAAGAAACGCCAAATTCATTCATGCCAAATCAATATTTTAATACCATGAATGCCGATGGTCATTATCATTCATTAGGTGCCGAAGTGTGGCGGCAGACAGAAGGCCGTATCACCCACTTTTTTGCAGGAGTTGGTACCGGGGGTACTATCAGCGGAACTGCAAAATATCTGAAAGAAAGAAATCCTGAAATCAAGGTTATTGGTATCGATGCTGCAAATTCGTTGCGAGCAACAAATGGTAATCCAAAGCCCTATAAGATTGAGGGAATAGGAATAGATTTCACGTCTCCCGTATTAAATTACGATGTCATTGATGAAATTATTGCAGTATCTGACGAACACGGCCTAGGGATGTTACCAAAGTTAGCACGTAATTGGGGATTGCTAGGCGGACCAAGTAGCGGTGCGGTAGCATATGCAGTACAGCAGTACGCAAAGCAGCTGTCTACAGATGCGATGGCCGTGATGATTTTTGGTGATTCTGGCAGAGCATACTTGAGCAAGGGATTCTACGGAGAACCGCGTCACATGCGTGCAGTGTCTCATGTGATGCGTGATACCTCTCATACTATTGAGCTCTAACGCAAAGT
The DNA here is from genome assembly GCA_023382795.1 of Candidatus Babelota bacterium. Taxonomy (GTDB): domain Bacteria; phylum Babelota; class Babeliae; order Babelales; family Vermiphilaceae; genus UBA6230. Next base: position 14,962 of record JAHDWT010000004.1, on the reverse strand, counting down.
AATTGTTGTTATGTTCATCGGCCTATCTCAGACATAGATAGGCCGTTTTTATGTGCTTTTTTGGCTGAGTAGTGTTGCGTAGAGCTTTTTATGCAGAGATGTCATGGTTGATTGTTCAAAATCTTTGAGATCATCATGATGGATGCGAAGTTGGTGATAATAGTCTTTATCAGAAGCTATGGCAATCATATGATGAGCGAGTTGGTTCCAATCTTTTTGAGCACATAGAAGTCCATTTTTACCATGAATAATAACATCTTTTATACCTCCTGTATCATAGCAAACAACGGGTAGGTGATGCATACGTGCTTCAACAATGGCGCACGGTAATCCTTCCCATAAAGAACTCAAAGTGAACGCATGCCACCGCGCAAGAAATGGTTGTACATCATGTTGCCAGCCATACAACGTAATACTGGTGGTTAAGTTATGTTCGCGGATCCATTGTTCAAGGTGCGGGCGTAGTATGCCGTCACCAATAATTTCGAGTTTTGTGTATGGCAAAAGATGGTGTGCTTGTTCAAAAGCTTGCAAAAGATCGATGAGATTTTTTTGTGGTTTAAAGCAAGCGATGCTGCCAAAAATAAATTCCCCATGATCAAAATTTTTAAGGGAAGTAGTGTAAGCAGGGATCATCCGATAGGTGTCTACTGCTGCGCGAATAAGGCTATGCTTTTTGGCAAAACGAGGGAAAAATTGCCGTCCAATGTCCGCGTCGTGAGAGGAAACGCATACAAAGTGTGTAGTGATTAAGCTTGTCATCCATTCTAAAAACACTATCACAAGCCAGGGGATCAAACGTTGATGTTGATGAAAGCCGTAACCATGTATGGTGTGTATTCGTACTGGTATACGTGCAATCCATGCAGCGAGGCGACCATAGATACCTGCTTTGGTACTATGGGTATGTACCACCACATGTTGATAGTCTTTTTTTATGGTACGTAGCGTATGTATGAGTGAAATGAGTGCCTTAAATTCTTGCCACACATTAAGTCCAGACACCTCTCGTTTCAGAGCACTGATGAAATGTACGTGAGGAGATGTGCTCACTTCAGATACAAGTTTTCCTTCGGGGCCGGTGATTAAAAAACTATCAAAAGGCGTGTCGATTGGCGTTTCATTAAACAGCGAAAGACAAATTTTTTGAGCACCGCCGAGCTCGAGCTTGGTAATGATGTAAATGATTGCGGTCTCCTTTTTTTGCTTCACCGTATATCCTTTAGCGGAAAATAATAAGTACAAACGATATTAAGAACGCATATATTGCACTAGTGTCTATGATCCCTTGGGCAAACATGCTGACCTTAGATAGTGTTGAATAATCTCGTGGATTTATTGCGATTTGCTGACATGCGGCGGCTGCAGTACGACCAGAACTCATGCCAGTACCAAATGTACCGATACCGATGCTTAATGCTGCAGCAATAAATGCAATGCCTTGAAAATCAGTAGCTGCAGAAGAGGTAATAATAATCAGCGCAACTACCAATGCAAATATAATAGGAGTTTCTATAATTGCTTGACTAATAAATGTGAAAGAAACAAGTTTGCCATGTGCGTTTCTGTTTATTCCCATGCTGGCACATGCTATCTTGGCAAAATGAGCAAGTCCGAGTGCAGGCCCGATGCTACCAATACCAATGCAGAGTCCGCTTGCAAGCAAACGCAAGCTATCTCCTACTGAAGCTGAGAATGGTGCTTGAGCTTTGATAAACATAGCAATCAAGAAGCCAAAGATAATAGGTGTTTGGATGATGGATTGCGTGACGAGCATGAAACGCATGATGAGTTTATGCGCAAACGGCTGTCGTGCAATAGCAAGGCATGCAGTTTTGGCGGGCAGTGCAGATACAACACCAACAACAGCGCCGGTGATACATATCGCGGCCATGATGCCTATTTCTGCAAGACCAAAATAAAAGTTTCTTGATTCAGCAGATGTCCCAAAAAGCATAATGGTTGCCATGGCGACGCCCATGATGGCGGCGGTTTCTATAAGTGCCATGCCCATGATGGCACAGTTCTGAATTTCAGATTTTGCTTCAGGCTGAATATCCATCGCCTTAATAGTATCCAAGGTAGCAAGGCCTTCACCAATACCAACAGCGACCGAATTAAGACCAACCGCACCAGCAATGGTTGCGTAATGTAAGAAATCAGTTGAAGAAATCATGCATATTCCTCTGCAGAAGCCTCTCCGGCTTCGCCATAGAGCGCGATAGACAAATAAGTGAGTGCAAGCATAGAGAACACAAAAGCTTGTAGAAAACCTTCAAAAAGACCGAAGAATGCCGTTATTACTAGGCCAGGCCCGATGCCCACTATTTCCAGCAAGATGGAGCCGCGGATACTATTGAAATAAATAGAGCTGATAATTGCTCCGCCAAAAATATTACCAAAAAGTCGGAACGAAATAGAGACTACTGTGGCAACACGGCCAATAATGTTGAGAGGAAGCATGATGAAAAATGGTGCAAGATATTCTTTTAGATAGCCGATTAAACCATGCATTTTTATGCCATAAAATTGATTGTATAAAAAAGTTACGAGGCCGAATGCGAGTGTGGTATTTAAGTCCTTGGTGGGTTCTTCGAGCCAAGGAAACACGGGTGCAGCATTGCATGCCAAAATGAATGTGAAGAGCGCAGTGATAAAACTGAAGTGATTAAATGAACGTATGCCAAGACCTTGTTCGCAGAGTTTATAAAAGTAATCTACGAACATTATCGATAAGCATTGTCCTATGCTACCGTGTTTATGAATCATGCGTCGTAAAAAGATGAGTAAGATCGCGAGTCCCAGTAATATGATCCAGGTGTTAATAAGTGTGTCGCTATTGAGTGAGAAAAACGGATGTGTCAAACCGAAACGGGCAAATGGTTGCCAGATGCCTTCTTCAAGTAGATTTACTTCTTCCATCGAGCCATATCCCTCTGGTCAAAATGGTGCCCAGGAATCCAATAAAAAATGCTATTACGAGCAGTATAAAATTAAATGAAGTTGATCGCAACAAATAGCTAAAAAGGATTGCAAGGAACAAGATGCGCACCACGGATGATCCGATAAGGGATATAAAAATGCTATACTTTGCTGAAGAAGTAGTATTGCTAAAGGACAGTGCTCTCCTTCCCGATACGAGGAAGGAGAGGCTATATATCAATCCGAGTAGTAGCCCGAGGCTACAGGAAGATAAGGTGTTTATTAGATCTGTCATTATGTACGGCAAGTTAGATTTTTTTCATACCTTTGTGTTGCCAATAGGCAGTGATCAACGATGGTGATCCCGCGATAACCACTAATCCATGGCGTTCATCAACCGATTTGCATGCAGCTTCAAAGCCATCTTCAAAACTGAAGGCTGAACGCGCTTTAATCTTCATGCTCTTGATATCGTTTGTTACTTTTTCAACATCCCAGGAAGTGCCTCCAGTATGACCCGGCATTGTTTCAACCGGACAGACAACAACTTGCCCAGAGGTTTTCTTGAAGAAATAGCGTAACTGTTTTAGTAATTCGTTGATATCCATTGACTGATTATTGCAGCCGAGCAGTAAGGTGAGCCCCTTGAGTGGGCGTTGATAATGTAATAATCGAATGCCAAGTAGTAGATTTTCGAAAGCGTCAAGGTTTTGAGCAGTATCTAAGAGAATGCTTGGCTTTTCTTTTTCTAAAAATTGGAAGCGTGCTGGTAAAGAGGCTTGCTCTTCCTTCCAATACTGTTCCAATGTTTTCTGTGGGTTAAGTTCAGCCTGACGTTTTGCTTCGAGTGTTGGGCGACCGCGAGTTCCTCTTGGCTTTGATAAAAGACTTCCGGCGACAACCGTTGATTCTCCATGGAGAACTTGATTTACGAAAAGTTGTGCTATTCGCTCTGCGAGCGCTGCGCAACGACCATGCAACTGTTCAAATGGGTAAGGTAGCGGAGCAAGCTTACGTATTGGCATTGCCCATTCACCACCAAGTTGTTCAGTAGTGGTCAACATGCTTTGAAGGTTGAGTTTGCTTTGATCGCCTGAAATCACGATAGTGCCGGGTTTGACCATACTTAGTGTGGCCTTAATAATGTCTTCTGAAGTAGTGGCGTTATCTGGAGTGATACGCGTTATCGCAATCATTTTTGTTGAGCACAGTGCGATTGCATTGTGATCTGTATTGGCATGTTCTAGTAGGGCGACATCAACATTGTTTTGTTTGAAGAATAACAATGCCATCATAGTCAGGACGTCAGATGAATTTGGCGTCATTCCCATGGATTCAGCAGTATTGAGTACTTCATTGGCTAGGTCAGTGAAGGCTTTGTTAGAAATGGCCTCATTATTGATACTAAGCCGTTCATTGTAGGTTAGTAGATGAGGAGCAATGAATGAGCCGACGGAGAAGCCTTCCTGGTGGAGCAATCGTGTAGCAAAGTGTATGGTGAGACTTTTGCCATTAGTGCCGGCAACAAGAATTGTTTTTAATTTTTGAGAAGGATTTTCGAATGCTTGATCGAGTTGTCTGATGCAACTAATTGATTTATCGGAATTGTTGATTTTCCAGTTTTTATCTAGAAATTCTACAATTTCATGATAGCTGCGCTGTTTACCTTGTGAAGCTATAGAGCCTGCGCTTGTCTGCTTAGTTGTGCCTTTCATAGAATACTCCACATCGTTATGATTTTTAATTGGCCTATTGCAACCATTTTTAATCTGATCTTTTATTCGGATGTACTGAATACCACCTCTACCCGATAGGGATGATTTGGTTTTGTACTCCAATCCGAAGCTAATCTAAGCATACCCAACCTGTCAAAAATGTCAAACAAGAAATTATCTATGGATGGAGCGCAGTTTATTTACTATATGATAAAGATAAAAGTGTTTCTTTAAGTTGTGGTGTATAAATGCTCTTATCCAAGCAGGAGAAGCGTGAAATTTCATAAGCAGCTGTTTTTGGATTATTGGGCAATGTTATAGTAATGCAAAGTATGAAGGGGATAGGGATGGAAGTAAGAAAGGGTTTTACCCTTGTAGAGCTTATGGTGGTCGTTGCTATCATAGCATTTTTGTCGCTCATAGCAGTGCCCAATTTTATGCGTTACCTTGCCAAAGCAAAGCGAATCGAAGCGTATATGAACCTCAGCTCGTTGTGTTTAGCGCAGAAGACATATTTTGCGGAGCATGGTACGTATTCATCGCAACTTCAGGGGGCGGATGGTATTGGGTGGAAACCTGAAGGCTACAAAGGAGGGGGAAAACAGGAATCCTTTTACTATACCTATGGATTTCCTGGTGCTGAGGGACAAAATCATTTTACCGGCAAGTTAGAAACGGCTTTATCAGATCTTTCATCAGCGTATGCCAATAAAGAAGGTTTCATGGCATATGCTGTTGGTGACATCGATGGAGATGGAGAACCAGATGTCCTGGCTATAGATCAACACAACAATATTACTATCGTAAAAGATGATCTTGCCTAGCGCGAACCTATACCGCACTCAGAATCCGAATAATAAATCGAGAATAGATTGTTGCCAAAGTACGTAGCTGATTGCGCCAAATGACAAAAACGGGCCAAAAGGAATCTTAACTGAGGTTTTTTTACCCAGGGGTGCACACACTAGTCCGTATAGAGTGCCTAAAATCGATCCGATCAGCAGGCTCATCCAACACCCTATAATTCCGGTAAATGAACCAATAAAGGCAAGAAGCTCAAGATCGCCTTGTCCCATGCCGTCCTTTTTGGTTATCCAACGGAATAGTGATGCTATTGCAAAAAGGAACCCATAGCCAAGTAAGGCTCCTAGCAGACTGTCAAGAAGAGTGATCGGTAGTGCGTGTATAGAACTCAGCAACAGGCCGACTGGTATCAAAAATAGCGTGACAAATCGCGAGATAAGAAGATGTTCTATATCAGAACGAATGGTAACAATGAGTGCTGAGAAAAAAAGAAAATATGCAGGAACATAACGTAATGGCGTCCACAGAATAAGTGGAATCATGATCAGTGGTGTTAGGACTTCTACAAATGGATATAAAACTGATATAGTTCCATGACATTGACGACATTTTCCCCGTAACAAGAGCCAAGAAAGTACCGGTATAAGATCAAACCAGGGAATGGTTGTTTTGCACAATGGACATCTAGATCGCTGAAAAACAATATCCACACCGCTTATAAGCCGGTGAGATAGAACATTCAGAAAGGACCCCCAACATAGCAAGAAGGGAATAAGTATTATAATGAAAATTACGATGGCTCTTCTTCCGTTTTAATTTTATTTAGTAATGCTTCTAATTTACTAATCTTTTCAAACTTTTGATCAAACCTAAATACAAGCTCAGGAGTGTAGCGAGACACAATCTTTTGTGACAGGGCCTTGCGCAATGATGGCTTGTACAAAATAAGGACTGGAAGTTTTTGTTCAAATGCTTCTTCGCCTTCAGGGGTATAGAAATAGACATAACACGAGCCACCGTCGCTGGAAAGCTCAACTTTGCTGACGAACATGCCTTCTAAGCGAGGATCGTCGAGTACAAGTCGTAAAAAAAGCTGCGAAAATTCTCGCAATAGCTGAGCGCTTTTTTTGGCAAATTTAATAGATCGAACGGTCGATTGAGTCATAGTGTCGTTATACCGCCTTTCAGGGCGTTGAATTAATGAATTAAATGTCGCGGACAAGACCTTGAGAGACCATACGCATGAAGTTTTGTTTCATGGCACGGATAAGGCGTTTGCGACGTTTTTGAGTAGCTGGTTCAAAGTAGACTACGCGTTTCATGTCGCGCACGATGCCTTCGCGTTCAATTTTTTTCTTAAGTTGTTTGAGTGCGCGATCGACATTGGCATTATTGACGTGTACTTGGATGTTTGATTTTTTTGACATAAAAATACTAAGGCCTTTCTTATTTAATAAAATTAGTCATGAAACTATCGGATGTAATTTATTGTAGGGTCTTTTTCCTAAGCTGTCCAGGAGTATCTTGGTTCACCTGAAGTGTAGTATTCAGAAGAACGTGTTGAGTGATATCATCACCGTTGTACTTTTGTAACTATTGCATTGGGATAGTGGAGCTTGCCAGAGGAAGCCCAGGTTGATACCAGGTGATATATCATAATTAAATGCCATATTAAGGACCTGTACTTTCCAAGCGGAGCGTTCTTCAAGCACTTCGGGAAAGAATGCAGGATCTGGTTTTTTGAGTCGTATAGAGTCATCTTGATGGCAAAGGTATAGGTATTGTACATAGAAAGACAGCCGGTCGATAAAGTGTCGAGCATGCATCTTGAGGCCAAAGTGCCAATTGAATCCTGGGTCGATCTCAACACTGGTGCGGAATGGGAAAATGCCACTTTGACATTCATGGTTGGGTACAGGGAAATTGGTAACATCTTTGCTAAAAAAGTGAGTTAGGCCAGCCAGCATGCCAATTTCAACGGTTTCTACAAAGTCGATGTTGACGCCACCTTCTATACCAAGAGCATGGTGATCGTTGTTACCGAATGGAAGCCCAAAGGCAAAATTGTAGTCACGTTCTTTACTGATAGCCGCACTCAATCCAATGTTAAAAAAGGGAATCAGCAAAAATTCTGGCCATGTTTCACGGTGTTTATTCATGTGATATGCATGTCGCCAGTAAAGATTAATGCGGAGATCTTCAAGAGAAAATTTATGAAAGCTTCCGATATCGAGATTTATTTCCTGTGCAATATTTTTGCGTTCGAGCATAAGATAATTCTGAACATTCTTTTTAGTAAGTTCTGGATAATCGGTTAATGCCGGTTCAGAGGCCTCTCCGGTCAGATCATTGAATGCCGTAACTGTTTGACAAATGTCCGCCACACCACCTTGTATTTGAATTCCTAAATCACACAATAATTGTCCTTCGAATTCCATTCTTAGTCCGCGTTTACGGTATTTAATAGGAATCGAAAAATAACCAAACTTTTTATTGGGATCGATAATTTGTATATCGATAGGAGTGTTTGGTGGTATTGCGGGAAAGAGAGCTCCACGAGCAGTTGCTAGTTTAGGAGGTAAGCTTTGATTTTGGGGGAGTTCTCCGAATAATAACCCGAGCATGTACCATCTGCCAGGCAAGTCTCCAAGAGGGACTTCTTCATCATTTTTATTTTTGCCAACTTGGGCTGTTTGGCTGAATGGTGAAAAAGACAGCGAGCCGTTTTCACTGGTATGAGTCGTTTCCCATCCTTTCATTGCATCGCGATGTTTAGTATCCAAATAGTGTTGAGGGTCAAGTGTGCTAAACATGGGTAACGGATCATTTTTCGCGTAATTGGTGAGTCCGTTAAGCAGTGGTGTTATGGTGCACGCTGTGCATACGAGTGCTATTATTTTGACTGCAAATGGAGGCATTCAGAGTCCTTTCTGGATCAATCTTTGAAAACCAGGTATAGCATGCTCCAAGATGGCAAGTCAATTATTGTATGCTGAGCAGCGCTTTCACAAGACCTTCAAAGGCGAAAATGAAAATAAGGAGTCCCGTACCAATTCCGAGCAGTGTTATAAGATTGTATGATCTGTGCCACTCGCTGCGTATGGTTAACAACGTAATCATAGAAGTGATATAAGCAAATACAATAAAAATGGCGGTTAAATTAAAGAATACATCGATATTATGTAGAGAGATAAAGGATAAAAATATACCAAATCCCACCAAGAGAATTGCGCCGCGCTGTGTTATATACCCACGATCAAGAAGATGGTGCATTACCGGTGATTTGACTTTTTTAAGTAATGCAATCAAGAGACTACCGGAACTCCAGATCATCGAATGAATGGTGCCAATAATAGCAGATAATATAGAAAGATGTATCAGACCGATGAGCCACAAATTATCGGGGAATAGGATGCGTAGAGTGACAGAGATGGGGGTGCTTGGATCCGTGAATAGTTCGAGCGGTGTAGAAAGTATTATCGCTCCCACAAAAAAGGTATAAATCGTACCAACGATCATGATGGAAGCAACCAGAGCGCGGGGCACATTTCGTGCAGGATTTTTGACAATAGCAAATAATGATGCTGCGCATTCAAAGCCAAAGAATCCAAAAATAATTTTTCGTGTTGCCTTAAGCACATTGCTAAATCCATGCGGTGCGAAAGGGAACAAATTATTGATGTCGAGTTTTGTCAAACACATGAGCGTCGTAGCAATAAGCGGAAACACCGTGGTGCAAATCAAAATATATTGTCCAATTTCAGACAGCACAACACCAAATAAATTGAGTGTCACGAGCGTAGCTAGCGTGGTAAATCCAAGCATGGGTGCCGAAATCGCCGAGGTGAGTTGTGAAAGATAAATACCGGCTATTTGCGCCAAAAGCCCCATTGCAATAATTAATCCTATAAAGTAAGAAAAACCAGCTATAAGCCCCATGATGTGCCCACCCCACTGTTTTACATAGGCATAAAAGGATCCTTCTTGTGGAAATAGGCTTGCAACACGAGCTATAGAAAGAGCCATGAAAAGTACGGAAATGATGACAAAAATGAAGGCTAGGATACCGGCTGGACCGACAAAAGAAGCGAGTGTTGAGGGAACAATAAAAATACCGGAACCAATCATGGCGTTCATGCCGATGATGGTGGCGGTAGTGATTCCTATTTTTGAAGAAGTCTGCTCTGACATAGGTATCCTTGGGCAATGAGAAACTATTCAACATAACGTGTAGTGTGACATAGGTTTATAGGTTTCACAAGAATGAGGTACGTGCTTTACCCACATTTGATTTGTTTGCATACTTTATAAAAACTAGGAATAACATGCAATATTGTACCTATTATCAAGCACTTGTGAAACGCCAGGAAACATGGTTTCTTACTGCGGTGTTGCGCAGTTATGAGCACCTTGCATTTGATCGAACGCTCGATGCTGAAAAAGGGTTGTTCGAATTTTTTGTTTCGCCACGGGAAGAACAGAAGTTTGAAGAGCTCATGGCAGAATTTGCACGGCGTGGCATAGTCTCTCAAATAGTAAAACTACCGAATCGTCTTGCCGACCTATCGGCTCGAGTATGAATGACACGAATTACGTATGAGCCTTACCGTGTACTATCGGTAAGGCTCTGTTGATTACAACAATTGTGTTAAATTGGTTAAGCGTCGTTGTGATTCAGCGATTCCAAGGGTATTTATGAGATCATGAAGACCGAGGCCATGCGGTTTGCCAGTAAGTGCAATACGTAATGTTACGAAAAGCGCTTTATTGGTGACATCGTTTTGCAGTGCTGCGCGTTTTATGGTATCTAGGAATTCGTTGCTATCTGACGCACTACTTAAGGAATGCTGCTTTAGCAAGGTAATTATAGTAGTCAATTCTTCATGTTGTACCTGAGCAAACATCTCCTTGGTAAGCGTTGGGGCTCTGAAATAAAATTCAAGCGCCGTGACTGAGTCTGCTAGCGTAGTTAAATCAGTTTTGATAAGTGTTATCAAGGTATGTAATGTCTCGAGCGGCACGGTATGCGCATTAGTATAGGTCTTTCGTAGATAGGGAAGACAAAGTGCAGTAAGTTTTTCAGCAGAATATTGATTGATCCACTTATGGTTGATCCATCTTAATTTTTCAACGTCATATTTTATTTGACTCGTTGGATTGATTTGATCAAACGGCATTGCTTGAGCAAGCTCTTTCAGTGACATTATTTCTTGTTTAAATGAGCCTCCGATGATCGCAAGGTAGTTTACCACGGCATCGGGCAAAAAGCCTGCAGCGCGCAAATCTTGTAAAGAAAATCCGAAATCGCGTTTAGATAATTTGGCTCCTTGAGCATTGCATATAATGGGAAGATGCCAAAACACTGGTGGTGTAAGTCCGGAAGCAAGATACATGGCCACCTGTCCAGCGGTGTTGCTTAAATGATCTTCACCACGCAGTACGTGTGTTATCTTCATCAGTACATCATCAACAAAGTTGGCAAACATGAAGGTAAAACTACCATCTTGGCGAGTTAGTGGAATGTCTGAAAAGCTTTTCATATCAAATGATATGGTTCCGTGTGCAAGATCGTGCACAAGTACCGCCTCGTCTTGGTTGAGTTTGAATCGCCATATAAAAGGTTGTTTGGTGTGTAGACGATTTTCTAGATCCTGTGCGCTGATATTAAAGCAGGCGCGATCATAACGAGGTGGCAACTTAAGTGCAAGTTGCCGTTGTCTTTTTTTATCGAGCTCCTCTTTGGTGCAGAAACATCGGTAAACGAGATGTTGTTGTTCGAATTGTTGTAATTTGTCTGCATAAATATGCGTTCGCATTGACTGAAAGTAGGGGGCATGAGGACCACCATGCACGGGTCCCTCTTGGTAATCAAGGCCAAGCCATGCAAGATCAGCGAGTATTTGCTTGGCTCCTGGATCATAATTTCGTTCAAAATCGGTGTCTTCGATACGTAGAATAAACGTGCCCTGTTTTTGTTGTGCAAAGAGGTAATTCATCAACGCGGTACGTACATTTCCTAAATGCATCATGCCGGTTGGAGATGGAGCAAATCGCACACGAACAGGAGCTTTATTCATCATTTTCCTAATTAGTATAGCTGAATGGAACTTAACTAAATTTTACTATGAAGCCGGTCAAAGTACAATTATTGTTCCTGTATTCACACGAGATTATTGCGCTAGCTTTGACACATAGAAAAACGTTTTGTTACTTTCGTGGGGGTTTATTATAAAAGGGAGATGATATGAAGCAATGTCTAAAAATTACGGTTTTTATAAAACCATCAGAAGAATTTCTCCATGACTTCGTGCGCAAATATGCGACAAAATTTGAGCTTGAGGGTACAGCGCAGGGTGTTGGAGAAAAAATTGAGCTTATCGCATGTGGCGAAAAGGAAAAAATCGATTTATTCCTTGATGTTCTTCATAAAGGCACTGCAAAATATAAACCAGAGACGATAGAGCTCGAGCCATTTTTTAAAGAAAAAGATTACCGGGGAGTCTTTCGCGTTATTGAATAGCGTTGTCTTTTACGTTTTAACATGGTGAAGGGGCCCTAGGTGAGCCCTTTTTTATTTGATACACTACCTGCAAAAACTTCTGTGAATAACCGATGGGTTGCACGGTGCATATAATAATCGACAAAATCTTCAAGAAGTGTCTGGTATTTGGATTACTGTTGGGAGGTACGCTGTATGCTGGTAATACCCAAGAAATTTCTATTTCGCATCCAGATATGCTTGTTCAATTAGGGTCACTGATTGATAATAATTTTTTTTTAGAAGAATTATCCATAGATCAGTCCACCTTTGCTGATGTGCATGAGGTGCGGACTTTGTTGGGGTTACGTGAACAAACTATCATTTCTCAGGATATGCTACAGCGTGGACTCGCGCTGCTTTTTAAAAAAAATCTATATTCGACAATTCACCTAACATTTGAATCTGGATTATTTGGTCAGAAAGTGTCCATAAGTGCTACTGGTTTGTGGATAGTGCGTCACATTTCGCTATCGGGTGTTATTATCGGTAAAGATTTTTACCGTCATTGTTATGTATTAGAGCCAGGAGATTGTTTTGAAGAAAAAAAACATTATCATGCTCTTAATCGTATTGTGCAAGAAATTCGCAAGGATGGATATTTTCAGGCACGCGTTGCGGCTGATGTGGTGCGTGATGAAAATACGAAAACGGTTGATGTGCACATTGCCATAACATTGGGCAAGCAGTTTGCTATTGGCAGTGTGGTATTGAGTGGCGATGAATCCTGTCATGAAATGTGTGCCGAGATGCTTCATAAAGCTCAGATCTTGGCGCATAGAGCTCTTGCAAAAGCACCCTATTCGCTCATGTTGATTAATAAAACAAGTGCTCAGTTAAGAAAATATTTAATGAAGCAGGGTATGAGCAGTGTGCGCATTCAACTTAGGCAATCAATCGATACGGTACACCAGCGTGTTCATGTTCATTTTATTCTTGAGGATGTTGAGCGACGTAAATTTGTATTTTTTGGTAATGCGTTTTTTAACGATAGCCAATTGCAAGATGTTATTGCATCCTTTGGTTCGACTATTACGGCAATTCCATCGTCTATGGTGGCACAAGAAATCACTCGTGTGTACCATGAAAAAGGCTTTTGGCAAGTTCGCGTTGAAGTGCAGGAGAACAATGTGGGGGAGTGTTACTGCATTATTAATGAAGGTTGTCGCGCCGTACTTAGGGATGTAACTCTCGTTGGTGCACGTGATGATAACGCGCAGGTGGTCAAGAAGCAGATTTTAAAACCTATTATTGGCAAGCCTGTTGATGTCGGGACTATCCGTCTGGCGATCGCATCGGTCGAGAACTGGTACGAATCGAGGGGATTTCTCGCGATGCAGCTGGCAGACCAAGAATATATTCATCAGCAAGATGCAGATTATGTTTTGCGTCTAGAGGTTCGTGAAGGATCGCGTAGTTACTTAAGTAGAGTGGTGGTGGATCAGTTTCCCGCATTGGCTTGTGAGGGGCCTTTGGGAGTATTGGCGGGGCAGATACGCCGTAAAGGCAAGGTGGCACTTGATGTTGAGATGTTGCAAGAACAGCGTCGGTGGTTATTGGATCATTTTCGGAGCAAGGGGTACTTGCAGGTTGATGTTGAATACGAACTGCAGGGAGAACCAGAAGATGCATGTCTTATGTGGTACGTTATCCCTGGGCCTATGACGTATTTTGGCAAGACGGTTATTCAGGGGCTTAACGCGGTGCCTTATGAATTGCTGGGGCGTGAATTACAATATCAAGAGGGGAATATCTGGGATAGTAAAAAATTACAGGCATCATTATCGCGGCTGAAATCCTTAGAAGTGTTTAGCGCAATACACATGCATCCAGACCATGAAGAAAACGGTAGTGAAGATGAACAAAGACGAACGGTATTGATTAAATTACGTCCTGACAATCCATTTGAAATTCGATTGCGCGCTGGATTTGGACTGCAACAAGTCGGTAAGAATTTTGCATGGGGTAATGGTTTTACCTATAAAGTAGGAACAACGTGTATTGGTAAAAATCTCTTGCGGCGAGCGGACTATCTTTTATTCGATGCCGACATTTCACGCTCATATCAAGATGTTCGGGTTGAGTATCGCAGGCCATGGTTTTTTTCTCTTCCGCTAAGAACGTTGGTAAAAGCCTACAGCACCCAGTATGACCAGCCTGGTTTTGTTGGCAGCTGTGAGCCATTGTACCGCGTCACGCGACAGGGATTCATGCTGGGTATGAATCGTTGTTTTGAAATTGCGGAAATTATGGTGAATACGGGATTTGAGTGGCTTAAAACTACGGTTGAACCGGATAGGCGGGAACTTGCCCGTCGAGTAGGAACCGCGATTGATTTTGAACCAAGTTTATTGAATGAGAAAGTGCCCTATCTACTTATTGAGCCAGTCGTTATTATAGATAACTTGGATAATCGCCTCTGCCCCACACGAGGAACTTTTACTTCATGTTCGCTGAAGGCAATGATTCCGTTAAGGGATAAATTTTCTCAGGCATATTTTACCCGCTTGCATCTTGAACAAACGTTTGTGATTCCATTGGTTCCACGTCTTATTAGTGCTTTACGTCTTAGATTTGGACATCTTTTCCATCATGCTTTTAGTGCTATTATGCCTTCTGAGCGATTTTATCTAGGAGGAGCAAATTCTGTGCGCGGCTATGACACCGACTTGTGCCCGCCATTGGGTGAGTATGAAGATCAGGATGCTACAATCAAAATTGCTCCTTGTGGTGGGAAAACCATGTTCAACATAAACGGAGAATTACGGTTTTTGATGTATCGCAAGCTCGAGCTGGCAATTTTTCAGGATGTAGGTGTTTTGGTTGATGCTCGCAAGAGTCATCTGAACATTGAACACCTGGTTGAATCAACTGGATTCGGGGTGCGGTATAATACTCCCATAGGTCCCGTGCGCTTCGATGTAGCATGGAAGTGGCATACCAGTGATCAAGATAAGCATGCATTTGCGTGGTTCTTAAGAGT
>JAHDWT010000003.1 GCA_023382795.1 Candidatus Babelota bacterium | reverse complement strand
TTAGCCTCTGCCATTCATAATTTTAAACTTATTGGAATTTTCGGATAAGCTCTAAGTTATTGAATTCTTGTGGACATGAACCTATATGTGCGGCATCTCGGCTTGAAAATCGTCAAGATTTGATTGCAGAGGTTGTTCGAGTGAAACCAGACTGTATAATCAACGCAGCAGGCATAACGGGGAAGCCAAATGTTGACTGGTGCGAAGAACATAAGCAAGAAATTGTTCGCACCAACGTATTGGGTGTTCTTAATTTAGTTGATATTGGCTTCATTTATGGCTTGCATGTTACCAATATTAGCACTGGTTGTATTTATGAATATGATGAGCATCATCCTATGTGGAGTTGTATAGGTTTTACTGAGGAAGACGAACCGAATTTTGCTGGATCGTTTTATTCTCGAAGCAAAATTATTATGGAAAAATTAATTTTAGTCTATCCAAATGTACTGAATTTGCGCATAAAGATGCCCGTATCAGCGGAGCTTGACAAGGGGTTTGTGGGTAAAATTATCCAATATAAAAAACTGGTTAATATTCCGAATTCGCTGAGCATGCTTGAAGATTTACTTCCGATAGCTATTGATATGACATTGAAAGGTATTAAGGGAAACTTTAATTTTGTTAACCCTGGAGTCGTTTCACATAATCAAGTTATGGAACTATATAAAAAATACATAGATCCGAGTAAGACATGGGAAAATTTTACTATAGAAGAGCATGATGAATTGCTTAAATCGCGAAGAGCGAATGCTGAATTGAGCTGCCATAAGTTATTGCAATTATATCCGAATATACCCCATGTGAGTATTTCATTGCAAAACCTGTTTCAGGAAATTAAAGAAAAAAATCAATAATTTTACCTTAATAAATATCTTAAAGTTAATGTACAAAAAATATCTGGTAAGGTTATGCGGCCTTTAGGAATTTGTACACGATTTCCTAAGAATCATGATCGATTTTTCTTGATTGTGAAAAGTTTCTTTCCATGGTAGGTAATAGAATCACACTAGCTATGCTTAGGAAAATTTATTTGTGACAAACAAAGTATAAATCATTGTTTTGGGGAGAAGTTTAATGATCAAAAAACTAGGATTCATGCTGATTGCGACTAATGCCGTACTTATGTGTCAGGATACTGTTGATATTATGTATTCAACGTTAAATAAATATAAGTATTTTTTAGAACAAGGTACTTATGAGGGGCAGGACTGGTCGTCATTCTCGGTAAAGCCAAAATCTCGTTTTGATACATTCAGATTAGTTTTTGAGCATTTTGTAAAAAATGATGGCAAAACTATAGTTGAACTTGGCACGACACGTAGCTTCACTCACGGGGGATTAGAAGGATGTAATCAGGATAATCCACAATATTGGACTCCAAATGCGCCTCAAAATTGGGATTGGGGAGCCGGATCGTTTACCAGAATGGCTGCTGAGTGCTTGTATCACGTGCATCCTGAAATATACACAGTAGATATAGAATTAGCCCATTTAAAGCGTTGTCAAATAATAACTGCTCCATACGCATCGATTATTCAGTACCATCATAATTCGTCTCTAAAATTTTTACGTACTTGTCAGTTTGCAGGGGGAATTGATCTTATTTATCTCGACACAGGCAATATGAATCAGGATGCTGCGCGATTACAACTCGAAGAGGCAAAGATAATAGTCGAACGTGGTTTGCTTTCTAAACATGGATTGATTCTTATTGATGATGTTAAAAATCAAACGCCAAAGCTTTTTGGAGATTATTCTGGGCTGGGCAAATCTAAATATTCTTTACCTTACTTACTTAACCATGGCTTTGAGATAGTAGCTGATGAGTATCAAGTTGTTTTAAGAAGAGTGTCCTGATCTTACTTTTAGATGTCTTATGTTAAAACAGAAAATTATCAGATTTTTCATATGCGTTATGATTCTGATGCCTTCAGCTGCCAAGCCGATTACGGTAACTCAGCAATGTGGGATAAATCGTGATTTAGGTGATCGGCCAATTAAAGTCCTTCACCTTAGTTTTCACAAGGGTTGTTGTAATGATTTTGTTGAGGTTGCAGAAGAACTTGGTCTTGAATTAACAACATGGTACATCCTAGGTAGAGAAACTTATCCGCTCATATTTTTCGATGGCAAAACAGACTCTGGAAATGCCGTATACAACATCGGTCATGACAGAGCCAAGGCGATCTGGGAATTACACAAGGATTTCTTTAATCAATTTGATGTTATTATTACTTCTGATACAGCACCATTATCTCGTATTTTTCTACAGAATGATTGGAAAAAACCTTTAATTATCTGGGTGTGTAATCGTTTCGATTACTGTGATACAGCGAGTTTAGATTGTAACTTCCCAGACAGGGAGTACTATGATTTGTTTCGTCGAGCAACTACGATGCCTCATGTTAAAATTATTTCTTATACTCCCTATGAGCATCATTATATGCGAAGTAAGGGGATACCTGCTGATACGTTTACCATAAGACCATTGGGGACAAGGGAGCGGCATAGTGCTGAACAAGCAAGATCATATATTCCTAATACCGTTAATAAGAGCACTACGTTGTTTTTGTATCCACGTCTTGAACAGCGACATGTGCGCTATATTCAAGATCAATGCAAGACATTGGGTATTACTACTTATTCAGGGGTTTATAATGGACCTGATGATTTAAAAGGATTTAAGGGTATATTATATGTTCCCTACGCATGGTCTAATTTGGCCCTGTTTGAGCAGATGCAAAGAGGATTTGTTCATTTCGTCCCATCAGAAAAATTTATGTCGCAAGCATATCAAATGAGCATCCCTCTGCATTCATTTACCAGGACAAATTTTCATTTATGTGACTGGTATTGCGATGAATTCCGCGATCTTTTTGTATATTTTGATTCTTGGCAGGATCTAAAAAATAAAGTTGAATCGGTTAATTATGAGCAGATTGCAGATAAAGTTAAAAAAGCCGGAGAATTACACCGTGAAAACATTCTTCAGCATTGGCATGAAGTGTTCGATTATCTTGCTCAATACAGTATGCGGGTAAAGGATGAGTGTGCGGCCGTTTAAGTATCGCAAGCAGCAGAAAGATATATTTTTACAGCAACCTTATCACGCTAGTATGCGCGTGAAGGAAAATGGTTTTTCACAAAATAGCTATTCCCAGCGGCAAAGCATCAATTTTTTTACTTTCATGATTCCGCAAAATATGCGGGTGTTACAGATTGGTTGTAAGAATGGCTATCTTCTGAATGCCGTGCGGCCTCTGTATGGCGTTGGTATCGAGCCACATGAAGCAACACGAAATAAAGTGCAATCAACTTATCCACATCTAAATTTTGTGCATTCGTTTGATGGGCTATTTCAGGATGCTCTTTTTGATTATGTAATATTAGATACGGCAACTGTAGATTTCTATGATGCACAAGAGTTGTTAGAGCGACTTCACCTTGTATGCCATCCAGCTACGCGTATTATCGTGACAAAAAATACTTCTTTTGGGGAATGGATCCTATCAGCGTTGCGCATATTCAGGCGGTCTTCATTTCAACACAGCTGCAATCGAATAAGCAAAAATGATCTACGACATTTTTTATATCTTTCCGGTTATGACTACATAACCGGAGGTAAACACACATTATTATCATTATATCTGCCACTTATTTCTGCACTATGTAATAACATAGTGGCGCTGCTGCCAGGTGTTAATTTTTTTTGTCTTCGTGAATGGATGATCATTCGCCCAGCACCACAAGAATTGCGGGCGAGCGATTACACCGTTTCAATAGTTATTCCTTGTCGCAATGAGCGCGATAATATTGAAGCTGCAATAATACGTACCCCCACGATGGGACGAAAAATGGAATTTATTTTTGTTGAAGGCCATTCGCAGGATGGCACTCTCGATGAAATTAAGCGTGTTATGGCAAAATATCCCGAAAAAAATATTTCGTGTCTGGTGCAGGACGGTAAGGGCAAGGGCGATGCGGTACGTAAGGGATTTGCGCATGCACAGGGCGACATACTGATGATTCTTGATGCCGATTTGACTATGCCGCCAGAGGAGTTGCCTAAATTTTTGGAAGCATTGCTTCGCGGTAAGGGAGAGCTTATTAATGGTTCTCGGCTCATTTACGGCATGGAGCAACAAGCAATGCGCCCGCTCAATTTTCTTGTCAATCACGGATTTTCCCTACTTTTTACCTGGCTTCTGGGTCAGCGTATTACTGATACGTTATGTGGAACCAAAGTGCTTTTTAAAAAAGATTACCAGGATATAGTGTGTAATCGATCTTATTTTGGAGAGTTTGATCCGTTTGGTGATTTTGATTTGCTTTTTGGAGCTGCCAAGCTTAACCGCAAAATTGTTGATATGCCCGTACACTATAAGAGCAGATCATATGGTACCTCGCAAATTAGCCGATTTCGCGGCGGATTCATGTTGTTGATGATGAGTCTAGTGGCATTTAAAAAATTTAAATTACACAAGTGATAATACAAGCGACTATTGACGTATTGTGGGCCATTTGCGATTTACATATTAGTAAGCATGAGATTTTAAAGGGAGAGACATTATGAATAGGCTCGTTGGTGTGATGTTATTAATGACGTCGATGCTTTTGGCAGATGATATGAGTCAACATCGTGCCTGCATATTTGAGCATATCTATACCACTAATTGTTGGGGAAGTTGTGAAACGCGTTCTGGTACGGGATCAGAAATTTTACATACTCGCGAAATTCGTATGTTAGTTCCAGCAATACTCAAGGCTCTTGGAGTAAAAACACTTCTTGATGCAGGCTGTGGTGAATGTAATTGGATTAAAGAGGCTAAAGATCTCGATCTTGACCTTTATATAGGTGCGGATGTCGTACCATCTATGGTAGAGATCAATAGGCAACGATTTGGTGATGATATGCATTGTTTTTTACATCTTGATATTGTGAGTGAAAAATTGCCAAAGGCAGATGCCATTTTGTGCCGCGATTGTCTGGCTCATATGTCTCATGCAGATATTTTGTCATCTCTACGTAATTTTAAACGTAGTGGTGCGAAATATTTAATCGCCACCAATTATCCTAACATTAAAAAAAATACCGTAGATGTTGGTACCGGAGGCTATTATCCTATAAACCTATTGGAAGCGCCGTTTAATTTACCACAACCAATCATGTTGTTTGCCGAGCTTTCAGCAGAACCTGACGCAAAACGAGCAGGAAAATGGCTCTGTGTCTGGCGTCTTGATGATATCCAAGTGAATTAGAGAATAACGTATGTGCGGGATTGCTGGTTTTTTTAATATTTCACGATCAACTTTTTCTGTAGAATATCATGTACTTGAGCGTATGCAGCAACGTATTGCGCATCGTGGTCCTGATGGTTATCGCATTTGGACTTCGCAAGAACATGAGCTTGGACTAACGCATCGTAGATTAAGTATTATGGATCTCTCAGAAGCTGGTTTTCAGCCCATGTTTGATCGGGAAAAAACCGTGCTTGTCGCATGTAATGGTGAAATCTATAATCATCCTTCATTACGCGCTGAACTGGAAAAATTGGGATACGTCTATCGTTCTAATTCTGATACTGAAACAATCATATATGCATACAAGCATTGGGGGATCAAAGCACTAGAAAAACTGGAGGGTATGTTTGCACTAATACTCTACGATTTCATTACTCGTGAGCTGTATTTGGTTCGAGATCGTATGGGCATTAAGCCGCTTTATTTTTCGTTACAAGGTGGTGTATTGAGTTTCGCTTCAGAGATTAAAGCATTGTGGTGCTTACCATGGATTACCAAGTCATTTAAATATGATGCTGCGTATCATTATCTTACCTATCTAGCAACACCTGCTCCGATGACTCTCTATGGGGGTGTTTATAAGCTCCCTTCGAGTTTTTATCTTAAGGTCGATGCGCGCAAAACTATTACCTTTCATGAGTGGTATACGCCACTCATTCCAACAGCACAATATGCTCAACAAGAACTACTCGATGAAGAATTTTGTGTTGCTAAGATCCGTGAGTTATTGCGTAACTCCGTGCAGCAGCAGATGATGTCCGACGTGCCTGTGGGAGTTTTTCTTTCAGGAGGTGTTGACTCAAGTTTGAATGTGGCACTTATGTCTGAATTCACTCAACGAATAAACACATTTACCGTTGCATTTGCTGATGGTCCTGAGTTTAACGAGCTCGAGTGGGCAAGAAAGGTTGCGCGTCATTTTGGTACACAACATCATGAAATTATTATCGAAGAAAAAGAAGCATACGAGTTTTTTACAAACATGGTACATCACCAGGATGAGCCACTTGGCGACTGTGTGTGTGTGCCGCTCTATTATGTTGCAAAATTACTCAGAGAAAGTGGAGTAACGGTTGTTCAAGTTGGTGAAGGATCGGATGAGCTTTTTTGTGGGTACAATCTTTATGCGCAGTATCTTGCTATTGAAAAGACATGGCATACTACACAGCGTTATGTGCCCGCTGTTGCGCGCAGAGGTGCATATAAGCTTGCGACCAAGTTTTTCACTCAGAAGTTTAGTCGTCTTGATGTAATACACAACTGGGCATATGATCGATCGTTATTTTGGAGTGGAGCAACAGTATTTTCTGAAGCATGGAAGCAGCAGTTGATGACGATTGATTTGGAACAACAGGATGCCATGATAGAGGCGATATATCCTGGATTTAACCAGATCCTTGATAGTCATAATGTGGTTGAATACCATCGTAGCAAATTAAAAAGCCATGATATGCAGGCAGATTTTCTAAAAACTATGACCTATTTAGAACTTAAACACCGTCTTCCAGAACTGTTGTTAATGCGTGTTGATAAGATGACAATGGCAGTTTCAGTAGAAGGTAGGGTGCCTTTCCTGGATCATAAATTAGTCGAATTTGCCTTACAAGTTCCTCAAGAACTTAAATATGCACATGGCCAGACCAAGTATATTCTCAAAAAGGCGTGTGAAGGTATATTGCCACACGATATTATTTATCGCAAAAAAATTGGTTTTGCGGCACCGACAAGTCGATGGTTTAAGCAGGGAAGATATTTTCCTAATCATCTGAGAGATTTGTTGCACCAAGAAAAAAATGCGTTTTCTCAATATCTCGATATACACTTTGTTGATCACATGATGAGCGATACCAAGACCGGGCGAGCTGATTATTCTTATCAGCTTTGGGCGCTACAAAATTTATTGGCACATGGAGCTGCAACTTGATGACGGCCAAGGGTGATAACGTGATGCAGAGTAGTATATATGAACATCATTATTCTCGTGATGTTCGCGATAGCCGCGTTCTGGTTATGGGGCCCTTTTTACCGCCCATTGGCGGTGTTTCTGTGCATGTAAGTAGAGTAATTGCGTCACTCAAAGCGAATAATAACAATATATATCAGATAAAGACGATTGCAGATTGTCGTTTTTGGTATATTCCATATTATCTCTTGCGCCTTATATGGATATTGTTCAGTTTTCGCCCACACACCATTCACTATCATCATTCCCACAAAAGTCATGATATGATCGAAATAATCATATTATGTTTTTTTAGGTGGTTCTGTAATGTTGCATGGATTCTTATTGACCATGATTGTCGACATCTTTACTCGCGTTCTCGATGGTACAAAAAAATATACAGCATGGCGTTAACATACGTCGATAAACTGGTTCCCATAGGTTTGTCAACGTATAGGGGTTATCTCGATACCAATGTCATTATGCCGACACATGTTTCGATCGAAGGCGCCTTCTTGCCACCAGATCAACGTAATGAAAAACATATTTTAATGACGTATCCGAAAAATTTAGAAGATTTTTTACAAAGCCATGGTCCGATAATTTTAGCCAATGCTTTTCAGCTAAGTCACGTTAATGGGCAAGATTTGTATGGTATAGATTTGTGTATAGAAACTTTTGAAGCGCTGCATAAGAAACATCCCCATGTTGGTTTTGTAGTTGCGCTTGCACAAATAGGAGACCATGCGTATTTCGAACGACTTAATGGCGTATTGCGTGCAAAGAATCTTCATCGGCATTGGTATGTATTGACAGGCAATAGAGAATTATGGCCTCTTTTTAAGAGGGCTGATGTATTTGTGCGTCCAACATTAAGTGACGGTGCAAGCGTAAGCATCCAGGAAGCGCTCTTTTTTGGCGTTCCTGTCGTGGCGAGCGATGTGTGTGAGCGACCAGAGCAAGTAATACGTTTTAAAAATAGGGATGGTTTTGATTTTACTGAAAAAGTTATGTATGCGCTGAAACGTAGTAGCATGGCTCAGAAAATCCAGGGGGGGACTTCATGAAAACCAGTATTTTTTTTCTCATGTTGTTGCTCTATGCAATCAATATACAGGGGTGCTTTAAATCGCATGAATTCGATCAAAAAGAAATAGCGCCTTATTTATTTAGGATTCGATTTGTTTCGTCAGAAGCCATGATGGCAACTTTGAGAAATTCTGAATCGATGCTAAATCGTATGATCAGTTGCTGTAGAGGCAGGCGAGATATTGTTCAATTTCATGGGGAGCTTTTTTCGATAGTGTTTAATACGAATGGGAAGACCTCCTCAGCGGTTGCCCAGCTTTTGCTTCAGCACGATGAGTCAATTCAAAAAATTACCATTAAAAAATGGGAGCTACTATGCAAAAAGCGATAACAAGCAGTATTGTTATTTGTACCCGTAATCGTCCTAATGATTTACGTATCTGTCTTGATTCAATTGCTACACAAACAATGATGCCACAGGAATTGATCGTCGTTGATAGTAGCGATATCCCATTGTCAGAACAACGAGGATTTACTGAATACTTTTCATCAGCACGTTTTCCAAGTATTGCATTAATTTATACGCATACTAAACCAGGGTTAACACATCAGCGTAATGTGGGGATTATGCGAGCAACGGGAGATGTGCTTTATTTCTTCGATGATGATGTGAAACTCGAAAATTCGTATCTAGACCAGATGAGCACTATTTTTACGCAGCATCAACACTATGGAGGTGGCATGGGTGCGATTATTAATGTTCCTCCACGCGCATCTTATTGGCAACGAGTACTTCGAACCGTTTTTCTGTTACAGCAAGACTATAGTTCCGGTAGATTTACTTGGTCTGGTATGCCTACACATGCCTATGGTCGGATATCATTTCAAGATGTCGAAGTATTGGGAGGGTGCTGTATGGCTTATAGAAGAGAATTTATTATTAAACATCGATTTGACGAGCGTTTAACACGATATGCATTCATGGAAGACTGTGATGCTTCAAGACGCGTCAGTCTAGATGCTCCGCTTTTTTATAATCCTTATGCAAAATTACAGCATTTCAATAGTCCTCTAGCGCGCGATCGAGTCATTGACAATCGAGCGATGTATATCAAAAACTATAGCTACCTGTTTTTCAAAAATTTTTATCCTCATCAGAAATTACGCATCATTGGCTATGTATGGAGCATTGTTGGATTATTTGTAGAAGCTTTGCTATTCCGCAGAGTGGATTATATTAGGGGCTATATGACAGGGTTACGATCTTATTTCTATGAGCAAAGCGCTTAATGGTTAGAGTGAGCGGCTGACGTATTGGTTATAGAAAAGCATGAGTACAAAGTAGCTACCATAGGAAATGATTGTTGCGAATACACAGCCCATTATGTGGTAATGCGGAATAAGCATTATGTTTAATGCAACATTAAGCAAGGCAGGAATACATATAGCAGATGCTAAAAAAGTAGTTTTCTTTCTAAACTGAATAAGCGCTGCGGGGAAGTATGATGCTACTGATAAAAGATAGCCGAACAGAATGAGCCATAAATAAGGAATAGCTTCTTGATACGATGGTGGCAAAAATCGATATACGATTGGTTTGGTTGTGAGATAGCCTAGACTAAATAACAATGTTACTCCCGGTAAAAATAACCACATAATTTTTCTATTCCATCGTTCTACATCCATGAGACTATGGTGATTTTCCGCAAATTTCTTCATTAAATACGGCTGATATGCATTGCTAAAGGGGATAAGTATAGTCATATAAAATAGTTGACCAAAAAGATCTGCCACACTATAGATACCGACGTCGTGCAAAGTCAGATAGCGCGCCAAAAGTACACGATCTCCAGCGGCAAGCGCCCACGCAAGCAGCATGCCAGGCACAAAGGGAAGTCCTTGAGCGAGATATTTTGCAGTAGGTAATTGACATACTCGCAGATTGGCTGTGATGCATCTCAAGCTATACCATATACCTATGCCACTCACTACTATGACGCCAGCAAGTTGTCCTATAATAAGGCTCGCAACTCCGTAGTTACCATACCACAATAAAACTATGGTTGTTGTTATGACCAGTGTGGTGAATCCAATTTGCAATGAAGTGAGAAGCAGTGATTTATTTTCATATTGCAAGATCTGATATATTAACTCGCTAAAAAAATAAGCAAAAATCAAACACAAACAAAGGACGATGAGCCCTGTTGATGATTGGTTTGAAAAGTACCACTGATTAATATGGCCACGAAACAGAAAACCTATTACAAGAAGTGGCGTTGCGCACAGTAGATAGAGTTTAAGGATGTTAATAATACTTTCCTGCTTTTGTTCTGAAGAGCAGTGGAAATATTCCAAAAATAACGCCTGTCTTAAACCTAAACCACAAATAACACATGCGATACTTACAAAGCTGTTAAGAAGCGCAAGAAGACCGTAATGTTCTGGTGATAAAATGCTCATGGTAATCGGTGCTGTAAATGCAGATGATCCTCGTACGAGGAGCGCTCCTCCTGAATACATGAAGAAATTTTTCAGTACCGGAAATAACTCGCGTAGAGAATACATATAGTGATTCAATATCCATCGCATTCTTATGGTGACACGCGTCATATTGTCCTCCTTGACCATCTTTAATTGCTTGTATAGTAACAGACCAGTATCCTGTGGGAAAGTGGTTTATGGTATGGTTGTTATATAGATGGGGTAACAATATGAATATACGACTCAGTTGTTTGGCTCTTCTTATCACTGCATCTTTACATGCAATGGAGGAAAAGATTGGAGATGGTCAGAAAATGACAGCTCTTTGGTATCTTGTAGGCCAAAAAAGAGCAAGGACCGAGTCGAATGGTATAAGGCATTTCAAAGAACTCGATCGTCAGGGTATAGTTGTAACGATTAAATGGTACGATGCATCTGGAAATCTACTGAAAAAAATAACTCGAAAGTATTGCCAAAATGGCTCACTTAGAAAGTTTTGCCAGACATTTGATACGTGCTCCCTGCGTGATGATAAAGTGAATGGCAATAAAGAAGACCAAAGTGACATTGTCGAACAGCTCAATCGAGCTTTTGAACTGGTGGATCATGGCGATTGCGAAGAAATTGGGATGCTTTTATCTCAGCATAGCAATCTTATTAACTATCAATCATTGGCAGGAGAGACGTTACTTATGAGGGCCATTAATAATATTCAAAGCCATCACTGGGTTGATCTAGTAAGACTCATGCTTGAGCATGGAGCAATAATAGATACCCCGGGCAACAATACTGTTTTTGATGCTCCATCACTTAGACCGGATACTATCGCAGTTATGTTTCCAGATGATCGTTGTTCGCAGAAGTTTGCCGCTGCCGATCAAATTTTGCAGATGCTTATTGATCATGTTATGTCTGAAAAATACAATCCAATGCACTAGCGTATCTTGTTTTTCTTCCGTTTCTCCATAATACGTTGGCGCATTTCCTTGCGAATAGTTTCTATTTGAGTTAACACATTAAATTCTGCCAGTGCGCAGACCGTTTCTGCTTGTTCCCGAGTATACAACCTACTGAATGTGTTGGCATATCCTGCAGTAACTATGTTTTCCCAATCAAGAGGAAGGAGCAATTTTGCATAGTGTTGATATCGTTCATCTTTTTCGTATTGAGTGAGCAATTGATTATCTTTTACTCGTGGTAGATAAAGTATGACTGGTGTTTGTAAATCGCCTTCATTCTTGCACACCGTTAAAACTTTTTTATCCGCATTTTGATCATTTACTACAGGAAATTTGAGATCTTTTTGTTTGGCGTAATATGCCGCTTTTTCCAATTCAGAAAGACCAACGGTAGGAAAACCATAGTCAAACACAAACACCAAGTCAGGAGCACTACCGGTTGGACTCTTGCGATAGGTGGCAAAAATAGGATTGTTAAATGCGAGGCCGGCATCAACTAACTTGATTGTTTTGCGTTTCTGCAATCTAAATTCAGGCATATTATACATGAAGTTATTAACCTGAGCGTAGGCAAACCGAATTTGTCCAAATTCCGAGTATGCAGCGTACTCTATGGCCTGATTGAGTATTGGTATATAAGCTAATTGTTTGCCGAGCACTTCGGTATATATTGTTTCAAAATTCGCAGCAAATGCAGATCCACAAATTCCCATCAGATAGCCAAGCGTTTGTTCTGGACCAGAGTCAATCGATTTTCCTCCATCAAATTCTCTGCCAAAGCCCCAGGAAGGAACGTAGGCCTTGAAGGCCTTGCAACCAACTTCGTACGGAGTAAATTCAAACCACTCCTGTGGTTGATCAAAATCACCAAGAACTGCGGTGTAAACAGGAAAAGGATAGCGATCAACTTGTTCTATTCGTTGCGCATGAGAAGGTACGTGTGGATCGAGCGTTGAGGCTAAGTGTGCATAAAAGCTGCTTGCGCCCATATTGTCAATATCAAACAGCGTGTTGGAAAGGACGCTTCCATATAAATCTACGATGGTTAATGGTTGATTGGATGCAAACTTAACAAGAAGGTTATCGATGGTATTCGTGAGTTTATATTTCGGATTTAACCAAAATCCAATCGGATTGTGTAAAAAAACATTGCGCAGTTTTGGCAGTAGAGAAAGAATGCGCTCTTTGTAATCTTGGAGCGACAGGCCACTTGTGATCCATGGCGCAAGAAACCATACGGAACCAGAAAGTCCTGCTATGCTCATTACACAATCGAGTAATCCAGTCTTCTGAGCAGCACCGAGAGAACCTAATGCGCCGAGAAGGGCTCTAAAGCCGCCACCGCTCATTGAAAATCCGATATCTAAGACTTCATCGTTAGACTCGAATTCAAGATCCAAGAATTCTTCTTGTTTCCGCTTAACAGTTTGAAATCGTTTTGCTCGCCAATTTTGTTCTTCGGGAGATAACGGGTCTTGACGAAACTGTGTATATGCAATGTTGTCTTTAAATGGATTATGCGTGATGGCAAATTGGTGTTTTCTTATTTCATTTTTAATGAGTTGTATTGGATCGCCTTTGGTGCTAGCAAGTTCTTCGGTTTTTTCTTTTATAAATTGTATGGGATCATATGCGTTGAGACTTACGAGATGTTGTGTTGAGCATAACGTGATGACGAACCAACCCAATGATACCCATCTTGCAATGGTAAAATGCCGCATCATACCACACCTTCTTTTTAGTAGCTTGTAATTTACAAGTAGTGTAGTAAGCGTCATTCTTGTCAGTAAATAAAAAATGAATTTTAAGGTAATTATTCTATGCAAAGCAATTCAACTTCAGTCATTTACCCTGTGGGGCCATGGAATTTCCGAATTTGACGATTCTCTTTAGAATGTGATGATTATCCAATAATGGGGAGAAACAAGTGTGAATACCTATATCTCAATTATTATTCCTGCTTATTACGAGCAGGACAATATCGAACCAATCTATCGCAAAATTACCGAACATTTGGTTCCCTATCTTGATCGGTATACGTATGAAATCATTTTTATTGATGATGGGAGTAAAGATCAAACGTGGAGCCGCATTGCGCAGATAGCAGATCAAGATGCGCGAGTGAGAGGTATTAAATTCAGTAGAAATTTTGGGCATCAAATGGCTCTCACCGCAGGATATGATGTTGCTTGTGGTGATGCGATTATTTCTATGGATGCCGATTTGCAGGATCCTCCTGAGTTATTAATTCCTATGATTTGCGCTTGGCAACAAGGAGCACATATGGTATATGCGCGGCGTGCTCAGCGGAAAGACGGTTTTCTGAAAAAAATTACCGCTGGATGGTATTACTATCTCTTATCTAAGGTGTCTGACGTCCATATCCCGCGACATGTGGGTGATTTTAGACTTATAGATCGTAAAGTTCTTACTACCCTTGCTCAGTGCCGCGAAAAAGCACGTTATTTGCGGGGTATGGTTGCATGGACAGGATTTACATCAACCTATATAGAGTTTGAACGTCCCAATCGGCATGCAGGGGTGACTGGTTACACGTGGAAAAAAATGATCAAGCTTGCTGGTGATGGATTGACCTCCTTCTCCACATTTCCTCTTAGGCTTATAGGTTATTGCGGAGTTTTGATTCTGGGAATAACGAGTGTGATGAGCGGCTATTTTTTATATCGATGTATGGTTTATGGAGATCAGGTTGTTTTTATGAACAGCCTCGGTCTTATCATTTTAGGAGTGTTAGGTGCGCAAAGCGTAGCACTTTGGATTTTGGGCTTATACGTGGGAAGAATATATCAGGAGTCTCAGAAACGACCGCTCTATATTGTCGAGAAAGTATGTAATGAAAAGCAATAAATCATTGAGACCAAACGATACCATGGTTATGTGTGCTTTAAGTGTACTCGCTGCCATAAGTGTAACGCTATTTTTTTGGTGCGGACCATCGGATATGCACTACACCATAACAGAAGATCATGCTATGGTTGGGTTTTCTTTGGCTAAATACAATGATATTTGGGTTGATGCGGCGATAGTCGAACACGTAAGAAAAGATGGTCTGCAAGGATCGACTCAGTCTCTACAAAATCTACGCTCTGCCGGCTTGGTACAACTCGAGGGTAAACGATTACCATTTCCTATTAATGATACGATAGGGTATGGCGTGCTACTTGGTTTGTTGTGGAAGATAACAGGATCACTTTCTGTGCTTGATGCGCAACTGTTGCAAATGATACTGTATATACTTTCTTTATGGTTCGTGTATCAGATTGCTCTGATATTTTTCACTCATCGCATCAAGGCACTTTTGAGTGTATTGATGCTTATTCTTTTTTTCCCACTTACAGCCTTGGTGGTGCAGCCAGTCAGAGATGTGTGGGCCTATTATGCCACGGTGATATTGTTGTGGGGAGTGTTGCAGTTTATGCAACGTCGTGCTGCTTGGTATGTTCTTGCGGTGACTGGTTTTTTTTCGCTCTTTTCCAGTGGATTCGGCCAACTGCCTTTTTAGTGTTGTGCACCATGAGCATAGGTTTGTTGTTTTTCGCTTTTATGCGTCAGTATACGTGGCGTCGAGTTCTTGCATGCGGTGGACTGCTTTTCGTTACCAATATAATAATTTTTTGGATTCCCTTTCTTGCGTACAACCTGATCACCTATCACCGCTTACTGGTTGGACCAGCAGGACAAGATTTGATAGAAAGTTTGGGCGAATTTGAAAATCCTTGGGGTTTTCAGTTGAGCGACGAATTTGTATCGAACTATATTGGCGAAAAATATGGCCTACAGATGGGTACCCCAGAATTCGATGACAAGGCACGTGATGAATTTAGAAACGCATATGCACAAGCGCCATCGGTATATTGGAAACATATGATCAGGCGTATGCCACAATGGGTGTTGCCGGGACTTCCATGGCTTTTCCTCAAAAAATCTCCTTATGAGGGATTGATTGGGTGGAAGGCAAAACTTGCCGCTGCGTTTAGTTCAATATCTATGCTTATCGACTTTGTATTGCGGCACGTACTAATTCGATTATTTCTTCTTGCGGGTTGTTTTGGCATGCTTCTTGCGTGGCGACGAGGGAACCATCTTGCAGTGCTCTTTTCACTTGCAATAATACTAGGAGGGCTTGGTAAATTGCCCTCCCATATAGAATGTCGCTATTTAGTACCCTTTTATTGGCCGATAGCGTTGTTTGTTGCCCAGTTATTTCACTTCAAGCAATTCAACTTCAAAAATTAAGTCTGCATTTGGTGGAATGACCGCTCCAGCACCACGCGCGCCGTAGCCTAGTGATGATGGTATGTAAAGCATGCGCTTTTCGCCAACCTTCATACCCATAACGCCTTCATCCCATCCTTTAATGACGTAGCCAACACCAATGACAAATTCAAATGGTTCATTGCGATCTTTACTGCTGTCAAACTTTTTGCCTGGCTTGCCTTGATCATTGAGCCAGCCGGTGTAGTGTACTTTTACTTTTTTACCGCTACTTGGCGAAATTCCATCTTGTGCTCCAGGAGTGATTATTTCGTAGCTTAATCCTGATGGAGTGGTTGCGCGTTGAGACATGGTAGTTTCCTTCTTGGTAGTTGGTTCTGATATCGATTTTTTATGTTCCGTTGGACTACTGCATCCAGTGAGCAATGGTACCAATAGAGCGGTAGATAATATGTGCCGTGTATAATGAGCCTTCATAGTATACTTCCTTACCTGTTAAAATTAATGTTGGATTCAATAAATAGGGAATTTCAAACATAGTGCCTCAACACGCTGTTTTATGCGTTGAAGATGTTGATCATTGTCATGATAGCTTAACACCTCGTCTACGAGATGAGCGATCTCTGTTGCTTCGGTTCTAGTCATGCCTCGTGTAGTAATGCTCGGTGTGCCAAGACGGATCCCACTGGTAATCCATGGTTTTGCAGGATCAAAAGGAATAGTGCTACGACTTACCGTGATGCCGGCTTTTTCTAAGGCGCTTTGTGCTTGCAATCCGGTGAGATGTTTTGAGCGCAGATCGATAATGAATAAATGATTATCGGTGCCACCAGCTACAAGACGATATCCGAGATCATTAAAAGTTTTCGCCATGATTTGTGCGTTATCAATAACGTGTTGTTGATATGTAACGAATGATGGTTCTTGGGCGAGCTTAAAAGCAACCGCTTTTGCAGCGATGGTGTGCATAAAGGGACCACCTTGTGATCCTGGCATGATGGCGCGATCGATGCGTTCAGCAAGAATATTTTTGCTGAGTAGAAATGCTCCACGTGGACCGCGAAGTGTTTTATGTGTGGTGCTGGTAATCACATCTGCATAAGGAACTGGATCTGGATGTAGTTTTGCAGCAACCAATCCGGCAATATGTGCGATATCAGCAAGAAGGTAGGCGCCTACACGTTGTGCAATCTGCGCGAAACGTGCGAAGTCTATAATTCGTGAATATGCTGATGCACCAGCAATAATGAGTTTTGGCTTGTGTTGATGAGCCAGTCGTTCAATTTCATCATAGTTCAATAATTCAGTTTCTGGATGAACGCCATAATGTATGACAGAGTATAATTTTCCAGAAAAATTTACGGCATGGCCGTGCGTCAAGTGGCCGCCCTCACTCAGACTCATGCCCATGATGGTATCACCAGGATTGAGCAGCGCAAGGTATGCAGCCATATTTGCTTGGGACCCCGCATGAGGTTGGACATTGGCATGCTCTGCACCGAATACCTCTTTACAACGATTTATTGCGAGAGTTTCTATTTGATCAATCCAAGAACAGCCAGCGTAGTAACGTTTTCCAGGATAGCCTTCGGCATACTTGTTGGTCATGATTGATCCGGTCGCTTCCAGCACTGCGCGTGAAACATAATTTTCAGATGCAATAAGATTGATAGTTATTTCTTGTCGAAGGGCTTCATGTTGGATGATATCTGATATCGTAGGATCAACGTGCGCAAGATCATAATCAAGAGATGTTTGTAATAGTGGTTTAGTACGTGACAATAATTGCTTGTTAGGCATAGCAAACTCCTTGAAGAAAAATTATCATTGCCCAGGATAAATAAATAACGAGAACAGCACAAGGCGATTACGTCTTGTTGCGTGCAGATCAATTGTTTCATATTGAATTTTGTTAAGATCGCACCTTGTGTTTTGTCTTATTTTGTTTAATGCTATCAGACCAAGTAATGAAGCAAAGTATTCTCTAAGCAGTTCTCGATACTATTCTCGGAGTCTCATGAAGCCTTTGCTATTCGCATTACGAACTCGATCAAAAATTATTTTTTTATCTCTTATTTCATTCATAGTGATCATATGGTGTAGTTGGCACTATGGATTAGTAGGTATAGCTCCTGCAGTTGCCTATGTGGCTGCAATTAGTGTGCAGATTTTGCAACATACGGTTGTCTTGGCCAGCACGCTGTTGTTATACGCAAGTCGTTATAAAGACGATTCTTTACTTGGCTTACAGATTGCTCAAACAGGGCAGCAACAAATAGAGGTCGTGCATGATCAAGTGAGGCCTGCAGATGTCGGTGCTAAACCACAAGAAAATATTATCGCGGTCATCGAGACAATTGATGCAGCACGTCAGATGGTTGATCTTGAACAGAGACTTGAGGCTACTGAGCCAGTTATACCAACCTTAGGTTATACGTTGCCGCTAGCGCACATTGGCGAACATATTGAAACAATACATTGTCGCCCTGGTGTAAACGAATCATTGCAACGGTTAATAAAACAGCAGCCGCAGATTTCTACGACAGCGGCAAACAATATAACAAAAATAGCGAGCGCATCAGAAATTTCCCAAGCGATCGAGCGAGTATTAGGATCAAATTCATCACGTGCTATCGCTCGACATATTGAACAGCGCATGGCGCTCCAATCTCGACTTGGGCTTATGAATTTTCACGGGGTGGTACTATCTGCAGGAGAATCAGCCAATGGGCACATTACGTATTACGTTGGCCTGAAAGAAAAGCGTTCAAGCGAACTGCATGCCAATATACAAACGGCACGATGGTTAGCAAGGCGGCAGGTCGAAGAATTATTGGCAAATGATCATGAATATCGCTCATATGTGTATCAGCACTATTGCTCATCAATCAATACGATGTTGGCAACGAATGATGAAAATCCTATTAAACGCATTCGTGCACGATTGATGCTTCCGGCATTAATTTTTGAGGGTAATAATTACGAAGAGTTTTACAAGACCGCGCACAAGATACAAACCCATTTCTTTACGCGTGATGGTGCGCTCTGTCCAGTTGGTCGTACCAATGTGGTACAACCACTGATGAAAGATCTGTTGGGCACAGTACGCAAGTCGTGGCCGGAGATCTACAGCGGTATTGATGTGGATAAGTTGCATCCGATTAGCGAAAGACATGCAGAAGATGTGTGGGCGCTATGGTTTGCTCCTGATGCCACAGAATTCAGCGAACGTTGTATCAAGAATCCTGAAAACAAATTGGTATTAAAAGCGCTCGATGCCTGTGAACAAGGTGATTTGAAGCTCGCACAATCATTATATGATCAGACAGTCAAACTGCACATGTCACATGCTCCTATCTTGATTCAGGATATTATCAAGGAAACGCGTAATCTCTTGTTTGATGAGTGGGGTGTCTACAAAATAGCACAGCGCGACCCGCTGTATAAACGTATCAATTCGTATGAAAAAGAGTATTTGCATAAAAACCAGTTGGGATTGGAAAAGCTTAACGAAACACTTCTTTTGCGGCATCATCTTGTTGCGAAATGCAAACAAGCGTGGAGTATACCAGATACCGCTGCGCCAGCGGTGCACGATGCACTCTATGCGATGCTCGATGATAATGCCCTTGCACTTACCAATGTTCCGCTGCTTATAGATAAGGCAATGTCGCTTACATCAGATTATCAACAGCCACAGCACAAACAGCTTCTTGATGCTCTATTCTTGCCTAATGGAGTGTTCAAAGATTTTGCGCATTATCCACGCGCCAAGTTACTCAACATTCCTTCTGAAATTTTCAAAGTAGAACATATAATGATGCGGCGTATGCTCAATAATGCTCTGTACATTGAGCATACCATGCCAAACACTGAGCATGCGCGTGCCGCTGCAGGAATTATACAGGCTATAGAATATCGTTTTACGGTTTCTGATGCACAACAAAAATCTTGTGATCGCTTTATACATAGAGCATACAAAGATCTGACGCAGCAAATGCCATCAAAAGCGCTTGTAGTGTTGCAAGAGATATTTGGTGGTGGCGATCAAGCTGCGCAGAATCAAGGCTGTGTGCATATGCCGATGCCTGACCCCAATGATCCGGAGCATATAAAAACTATACATAAATACCTGCGGTTATTGGAGCAATCTAAAGAGCTTAAAGAGCTCAATAAGATTACTGCCGAACTTGAAAAGAAGCTCGATGATACCAAAGTAAGAACAAAAAACCCAAACTCTATAAGCGCGCATGAATTTTTTAGATTAGAGGAGAAGGCCAAAATTATTTATGATCAGCATAGAGCAATGACAACTGATGTTGACAAGATTGCGGCCAATACGGGGGTTCCACGAGCAATGATTCAGAGGATTAAAAATCATGTATTTTATGAAGATCATATTTTGCATGATGGAGAGCGGTTTGTCATCAAAAAATTCGATCCTAATATTGATATGGCTGAGGCGTGGCAGCGACTTGTGGATGGTAGCTTTAAAAAAGCTGATCTGATGATGTTGAAGCATGAATATGCTGAGAGTTTGATCATGGAAGGTATTCAAGTGTCCTATAAAGAGGCGCATCACTTTATTAATAGCATATATAACTGGGAAAAATTATTAATATGGTAGGAATTCTATGGGTATTTGCGTAGATATCACAAAATGTTATGAAACTGAAAATCGATATGTTTATCGAGTGCAGCATATCGGTGTGGGCGTACACGAATTTTATGTAGCACTATCGGCAGGGGAAAAAATTATCTCGTTCTATAGTGATCTGGAATTGAAAAATTTTCTTAGGGCTCTTGATATGAGCAATCTCGATGAACAAATTTATGTTCCTGGCATTCCTACAAAGACTATCTGCTGCGTACTAAGTAAATGTTTGGAAGCAATCGATAATAACTATTTCCCAGAAAATATAGGGTATTATGCATAAGGATAAACAAAAGACGAAAATCACACCTCTCGCTCTGATTAATGATAATCAGAGTTAAAAATAATGCTTGCTGCAGGAAGGAATCATGAAAAACAATAAATTACGTATCGTTTTTATGTTATGTGTTACAGTCCTGTCGATAGGAAGATCTTGTCGCGGCATGACTGCAACTGAATCATCTGTAGAGACACATGTTAGTAGAAATCAGACATCTCATGCGATTTCATCCCTTGAGATGTATCATATAACGAGGCAAATGCCGGTGAATTTTCAAAAATTAACTGAAAAGTCTACCCAGGTATCATTTTTTCGTATCGAATCAATAGATGAAGTTGATGTGCAAAATGTGATTCACCATTTAGCTGAAGCAACAAACAGAATATTACTTGAATATGATGGTTATGGTGATATATGGGTAGGAGGCGCCACAAAATTTGAAGAGATATTTGCAAAAGCATGTGATATGGCTGACAAGAATAATAGAGATGTCATGATATTCCTTTCTCATGCTGATTTTCTCATTGATTGGACGGTGGCAAATAAAATTGATGACGGGAAGATGCTCTCAGCCTTTCATAAGATATTGTATAAATATAAAGATCGCCAAGACATACAATTAGTAGTTCATACAAAACTACTTGATGGTTATAGTGCAAGACCTTGGTGGTCAGGTGTAGAGCGCATAAAACTAGAATCCCCTAATGCTTGTGAACGTGAAGATCTCATTTTCAATGCTTTTAAGAAAGAAGGTATTTCGATGGGAAAGGAGATTTTTGATAGGGTTGTTGGGCACACGAATGGATGGACGTGGACCAAAATTCTTTTAGAAATCCGAAAAACTATCGTAAATGTAAAGAGCGATCAGGCTTGTGTAATTGTATTGCAATTACATGAAAGCATGTTGACGAAATCAATAAAGCAATGCAAGCAGAAAATTTATTCAATACGAAAGTTTTTTGAAGGATTTCCTTTTGAAGAGGTTATGTCTTTGGCAGCTGGAGTACTGATAGGTGGAGGCGCTCTTGCCATTAGCCCATCTAAGTACCAAGCAAGACCAAAAATATCTGAGAAAACCAATAAAGAGGCTTTTGTAGAAGAATCGTCGCATCAAGAGTTAGAAGAATTATCAACCAGTTCGTGCATTTTATAGTTGAGGTAATTTATGCGTCTATTTATCAAGAAAAATATACTACGCATCGGGTTAATCAATATCACTCTTTTGGTGAGTTCTGGTTTGAAGGCATGCGAATCACAATGTTTGCTTAAGGGAGACGATTTTGTGCGATTGTTGCCGATACGTTTATGTATCGTGATGGAGCAATTTGCTGCTTCCGTAGAAACAAAGCATAAAAACGTATTGATTTTAGGAGGTGATCCTGGAATAGGAAAATCAACAGTAGCCAGAGAATTTGTTAAACAAACGAAAAGTTTACCGATTATTATTAATACATCGATAATCTTTTCTTCTGGCACCATGGGTAGTGGTGTAAAAATTATTGAGGAGGCCTTTGATAAGGCAGAAAAACATATAAATAAAACAAGGCAGAGGGCGGTTATCATTTTTGAAGAGATTGACGCTATAGCTATACCTATACAAAATGCTTCTAATAATGAGGTAAAGAGCGCTTATCAGGCATTTGATGTATTAGTGGATAAATATAAAGAAAATAAAAAGTTATTTATTATAGGCACTACTAATAGGTTTGAGTTGTGTGCAAAAGAATTTAAAGATCGATGTGAATATATTCATATCGATCCGTTTTCTCGAGGTGAAGTCTATCTTGCTTTCAAAGCAATGTTGATGAATTGGCCATTGGGCAAGATAGAAAGAGCTGCAATAGCATTCGGCAAAGAAGCTGCCTCTTGGAGACAATTGGTTACATTGTCTGATGATGTGATCGCAGCCTTAGATGCTACAGACATTGACACTATTAAGATTGATGGCTTTATCCATGAAGGGAGAAGCATCCTTAAGACGCTTGATGATGAAAAAGCTTTAGCCGGTTTTGAGCAAGTCATTAATGATCTTGAAGCATATTATCTTAATAATGATTTTCGCGATAAAAAGCATAAGTTGTCTGAGTTTAAGAAACAGAATGAGAGGTTGCGAAGAGAGTATGCAGCTACATCAGTCGACTTTGAAAAAATCCTAAACCATATGGTTTTCAAGATAAAGGGAATTAATCAAAAGAAAAAAGATGACGAAAGTATTAAAATAATTGATCAAGAGATAGCGAATTTATCAGAATTTCTTCGACATGAGACGAGCATTTTTTTAGCAGGGTGTGCAAAAATATCACGAACTGACTTGCATATACTAAGACAATATTATGATCTATGCTTTGATGACGCAAAAATAAAAGCGCTGCTCGCAGGACATGAAGATAAATCGATGAGGTTTTTTGATTCTTTGTTCTCAACGCTTGATTATTATATGGCACAATCTGATCTGACCGATCAAGCTATCATGACGATTAGATCCATTATGGAACAGTCCGATAATGGTATAAAGAAAGCCGAAAGTAGTAGCAAATTAGAAGATTCTCCTGTTGAATCGGGATTGTTTAAGAATCCTTTTAATAACTTCAAGTACCGGGAAGCATGTCTCATTGTATTAACAGGGGCAGTATCGAACATAGGTAAAGTACCGTGGCCACTGGTGGGTCGCAAGACTTGGTCTTTATTAAGTAATTCAACGTTACCGTTGACAGTTATGGGCGATCATTTTGCGGATATAGTGGTTACCATTATAAGTTTTTTTGAAAAAAATACGGATTACCTTACGCCCGAAAATAGAGCATTATTTAATTTTTACAAACGAAAAGAAGTATTTCTTGATAAAATGGCATCTTTGCAATCAGACGAGAACCATAAAATGCATATGGAAGTACTGAAAAAAGATACTGAAAGAATTACACAAGAAACAAAAAGGATCAGAGAAGAGACAGAGCAGAGAGAGCAGCGGATGATCAAAGAGCTCAGTGAAGCGGAAAAGGTTCGTCTAGAACATAAAAAGATGCTCATTGCGTTAAAGAAAAAGCTCGCAGCTAGAATCGGCGATAAAGCGTCTTAAAATTTATAGCTATCTTTAAATTCCATTGAAAAAATAAAACTTTAATTATAAGGACTTCATTTATGAAAAAATATTTTATTATTGCCGTATTGATGGATTTACACCACATGTATGTGCCGTGGAACCAGTGACCATAGCAAGCGGTGTGATTATAGCAAGCTATCTTATCAAAGCGGGCAAATCTATTTGGGGTAAAAAAGAGGTTGATCCGAAAGATGATCCACGAGTGCAGGCGAAGCTTGTAGCGGAGAAAGAGGTAGACAAGCTCCAAAAAAGCCTTGAACAAACGCAAGAGGAAATGTCGCTGTTGCGTAAACAATTAGAAGAAGGAATAAATAAAAATAAAAGTTTAAATGATGAAAATGTAGAATTAAAGGCTAATTTACAAAAGAGAACTGAAGAACTAATTACTCATAAAGAAATGAATGCTCAGAGTAGAAGTATGTATTTGTGCATATATGCGTGCCTGAACAATGCCCCTGAATAAAGATTTTGAATGGCGTGATTCAGTTGCTCACTATCAAGAATAATCTTATATTCTCATATTCTTAAGCGGGGTAAAAATTGTTTATTCATTTATTTTTTCGAATGCGAAATTATTGTACTACGTTACGAATAATTTTATTGATCTGTTTTTCAGGTGGAGCAATAACTATTTTACCCGAATCCTCATGGCGTAAAATGTTACAGGGGAATGATTTGGCTAAAATTGTTCCGTGGATATTAATTGTAGGTGGATCATATGAATTATACTTACAATTGAGAGATTTATATCAAAACTCTGTTACACCCAAAATGGATGATTATTCAAGTGACTCGTCTCTATGCGAGTTTTATCGAAAAAAAAGAGTATTTCTTGATAAAATGACGTCTTTGCAATCGAGCGAAGATCATAAGGTATATCTCGAATTGTTACAAAGGGATACTGAGACAATCGCACAACAAGCAAAAAGAATTCGGGAAGAGTCGAGGCAAAGAACACAGAAAATTAATGAAGAATATGAAGATACTGCGAATAAGATAATGGAAACAAAAAGACAGATAAGAGATTTACGAAGTAAGTTGGGAGCTAGACTTGGTGAAGATACTTAACATAGTGGCACTAAGACTCTTATTCAAAATACCTGTAAGAAGTTTTTGTCAAAAATCATATATTTAATTTTCCGGCAAGCTCTAAAAAGCAGTCTCTCTTCAACCATTTGAAGGGAGACTGCTTTTTAAGATAATGTTTATATTCATTTTACTGGCGACAATCTCCACCAGCACATGGACCGGGACAGCCTTCTCCGGGGCACGTTTTGAGTTGTCCTGTTTTGTAAAGTTCATCGAGATCGATGCCTGCAAGTGTTCCGCCAACATGTGGTAAATGTCCAGATGCGGTGTAGGCATGTTCAGGTAGATTCTTCTTTTCTTCAACAGGAGGCTGCGGCTGAGGGATTGGCTTTGGTTGGTGAGAAATAATTGGTGAGATAATAGGCTTGAAAGGCTCAGGTCTTGGCTGCTGAGCATGCCAACTATTTCCTCCAGTTTCAATACGATTCAATTGTGTTTGATAGAATAATTGTCTTTCGGTTGGTGGGTTTAATTGTGCGGAGAGTGAGCGGTAATAGGTTTGCGAATCACCACAAGCACCATAGACGCCAGAACTTCTATCGCCAAGAGCAACTCCTCTAAGATGGCAGGGAAGTTCAGCTCCTCCTGCTTGAATTTGAGCTGCGAATACAACAATAGCGGTTAATGCGGTAAGTACCTGTCTCCCATAGGTTGGTGTTATGCTAGATGAAGATGCGGGTTTTGGTGATTCCTCAATCCTTTTTTCTTTATGTGCAGCTTGAGTGCTAGCAACTATATGTGCTTGCCTCGCTATGTTTTGTGATTTTTTATGTGGTGCAGGATGGATATTCTGGAATGATGTTAAACCTATGGTCAGAGCCATGAGAACATGTTTTATCTTTGGGTTATGCATAAAAATCCTTAATAATTGCTTTTGGGAATTTTGGTTGCTCTAAATAAGTTACAGTATTACATTGGTATTGGGCACTGTAAAGCTCAGTGGGACCATATATCTTGGTCTACTGGTAGCAGCGGCTAACAGAGTAAAATTGCTTTTTGATCATACTTTTCTATACTGAATATAACCATTTAATTATCTCTAATACATAAAGGACGCGGTGTGATTTCAACGTCTGATTTTAAAAAGGGTGCTAAAATCCTATTCAAGGATGAACCATATATGGTGCTTGAATATCATCATGTTAAACCTGGTAAAGGTGGCGCCTTTGTGCGTACAAAGATGAAAAATATGATTACTGGGTTGGTGCATGAAGAGCTTTTCCGCTCGGGTGAAAAGTTTCCTGAACCAGATCTCGATTATCGTGAAATGCAGTACCTCTACAAAGAAGATGATCTATACAATTTTATGGATCAAGAGTCTTTTGAGCAGATTGCTCTGAATGAAAATCAGATCAGTGATGTCTTGGATTTTCTTAAAGAACAGATTATTTATACTGTTCTCTATTTTGGTACAAGGCCAATAGCAGTTACTCCGCCTCTTTTTATGGAGTTGCAGGTTACAGAGGCTCCTCCTGGGGTCAAGGGTGACACGGCACAAGGTGGTGGAAGCAAGCAAGTTACCCTAGAAACCGGTCTTGTTCTTCAGGCGCCTCTATTTGTTGAAGCTGGTGATACCATCAAGGTTGATACACGCGATTCAAAATACATCGAGCGAGTAAAGAAATAACAACATAATGGGTGCTTAACGTATGACTAATTCTAGAGATCCCCGCGACTTTTTTGAGACATCAGAATGTGGCGATGATGCAATGGTATACGCTAATTTGTCTCGGCGTGATATTCGCAGTCTTATGTTCCATCTCTTATACGCTGCAGAATCATTTGATTATCAATCATCAATCAATGCTATAGCAGAAAATTTGAGCCGATGGTTTAATATAGAAATTCCTTTGCAAAGTGATGCTGTTCTACAAGCGGAACGAATCATAGCGGAACGAGAAAAACTAGATCAAGATTTGTTGCCTTTTCTATCTAATTGGCGTCTTGAGCGTATTGGCGTATGTACCAAGCTTGTCTTGCGTATGGCGCTTTGGGAATTACAGCAAGAAGAGACGCCAGCAACAGTAGTCATCAATGAAGCCATAGAGCTTGCCAAGTGCTTTGCAGAGAAGGATGCCTACAAGTTTGTAAATGGGGTGCTTGACGAATTTGCTAAAGCACATGGATATCCGCTGGACAAACAAGAAGTAGTTGAGGGCGACCAGAAAGCGTAATTTTTGCACTTAACTATGAATAAAATAAAAACCGCATCAATAGTATGTTGATGCGGTTTTTATATATACAGATTAGATAAGCTCACAATTACCAGCTGCGCATGCTAACTCCAGAGTTTGAGTAGTTTCATCTTGAGCTTCATATTCTAGTATTTTTGAAAAATCAATATGCGCCATTTTTTGTGCGAGTTCTTCATAGCGCTTTTTGTCAATTTCTTCATAAGGTGCGAGCTGATATACGTGATTGGTTCGGGGTAAAAATGAAAGTCCACCGATGATATCCCAATTTTTGTATAGCCAATGAGCGCATTCAATCCATTCGTCTTCACCGATGTAAATAGTTACTGAAGGGTTGTGCTCGGTATAATGCTCCTTAACCATCTTCCAGTATTCAAGCTGTTCTATGGCAGAAATCTGATCTTTGCATACGGCACCAGCGGGTGATTGTACCGGGAATTCGAGAACATATGTTGTTGCATTTTCGGCAGACTGACCTACTTCGGGATGATAAGGTACTCCTTGATCTTTAAGCATTTTAAAAAGAGCATCAGTTGATGCTATGCGGATTCGTTGAATGTAGTAGTGCGCGAATCGTGGATGAATACCAGATGCGGTATCGAATACTTTGGATACGGTACCGGATGGTTTTACGCACGTGATGCTTGCCGATTGGTTGATGCCAAAACGTCGTGCATAACTACGATTATAATCAATTGCTTCTTTTTTGAGTTGCTGTAATGTTTCCGGATTTCTTACTGCTCTGCAGTCCCACTGCCCTGTGATGGAGATACCAAGTAGGCGTTCTTCTTCACAGTTTTTTTTCCAAGTTTCGGAT
The DNA here is from genome assembly GCA_023382795.1 of Candidatus Babelota bacterium. Classification (GTDB taxonomy): domain Bacteria; phylum Babelota; class Babeliae; order Babelales; family Vermiphilaceae; genus UBA6230. The sequence continues at coordinate 92,255 of JAHDWT010000003.1, read as the reverse complement.
AAATAAGGAAAATTAGTGAGTGTTGATTGATATGTTCCTAATAATGCAGCGATACGCATCTTGCGTAGTAGTGAAGTCAAGTCATCTTCTTCGCGAGCGATAATTTCTGTGAGGTTACAAAATTGCTTAGAGCGCAAAATAATCTCACCACAAGGATTAGTGCCGAACGTGTCGATAAATTGTTCTGAGCTTGTAAGACGGCGTGTTGGAAGGGTTTTTTTAAGGCCACCACGATTAAAGATTCCTCGTTCACCGGTGCCGCTTTTCATGAGTGAAAGCCATTCTTGCAAAAATTCTTGGCTGCTTGGTTTTTCGTGGTAAGTAGCTGAATTGTTGGCAAGAGAGCGTTGCGGCTCGTTCAGATAAAAGGCTCCTTGTTTTGCATCCCGTAATTCTTCGTCGTGCAGATCCGAAAGAGAAATCAATGCACTCCTGCGTACGCCTCCCGCAACGACGACTTCGCCAATTTTACAAATGATGTCATGCACGTCGAGTGTTGATAATGTACGGCCTTGTTTACGTATTATTTTTTCTCGTGCGAAAGAAAGAAGATTTTTCAGAGGATCTGGACCGCTGCTTTTACCACCCATGGTGCGCAATCGGGCTCCTGCTGGTCGTAATTGTGAGAAGTCGAACTCGACATCCTCGCCATTAAACCAGGCGTTAAGACCGATAGTTAATGCATCGCACCAACCCTCTCTGCTATCGGCAACTATGTGCTTGAATGGTTTGCTGGTTTCCTGGATCTTAATGGTGGGAAGCTGTGAGATAAATTTACGTTCTACTGAAAAACCAACGCCAGCTCCGCACATAAGCACGTACATGATTTCTGCAAAATCTTCTAAGGCAGTAGGCGCGACAAAGGAGCAATTGTATGCGCATACGTTGGTCGCTTCAGCCGCGCGTCCAGCAAATTGCAAAAGACGCATGGAAGGAACCACTTCTTGTCGTAAAATTGCGTCATGAACTTCTTGGTACTCTTGCTGTGTAAGTGCGTCACCAATATTTTTTTTCATGAAATTGATGTAACGCTCAACGGTTTCTATCCAGGTTTCGCGGCGTTGTTCTTGTTCAAGCCATCGTGAATAGGTGCGGTAATACACAAATTCGCCGAGTGAGTTACGAAAATATTGTTTACTTTCTTGAGCAAGGTTGTGAACGCGTTGTGTTTGGTTGTTGATGGTGAAACCATCCTCTTGAGTGTACATGCGCTGAGCGCCAATTATCATATCATTTGCCATGATTTTTGCTCTTTTCGTAATGATGGTGACACTACAACTTCTTTTTGCATTACAGTTTCAAGATAGGTGCCTAGCAGCGATGAGAACGTGGCATTAGCAATAAGATGCATAATGGTAAAAGGAATTTGACCCATACACGTTACGAACAACGACTGTCCAAATAGCCATGGCCCAAGTATGATGCCCGTCAGGATGTCATAGCCTAGTGTTGCTACAAGAGCTGCATATAGGTAACGAGTGGCTGAGGTGGTATTGATACATATTCGTGTTAAGTAAGCCAATGCACCATAGCTGATAGCGGTGGTTAGCGTCCACCATCCAACATGACCGGTAATGAGATCAAAAGATACCATGTTTATGAACCCAAAAACAAAACCAACAGAGCATCCCCATTGTCTGCTCATAGGCATTTGCATGGCGAGGATAAGCGATGTTTGTAATGGGCGAAATGGCAACAGACGAGTTAGTAAGCATATGGCGGAATAAGCGAAAAAAATGGCCATACGAAGGGTTTTTGCTGTGTTCATATAAGTTCCTTGGGTATAGATTTGGTACCAAGTAGGGTAACAGGATCTGTTTCAAAAATCTAACGGTTAATACGGTATTTTTTTGCTGAATTGACTCCAAGCACTTATTAATTTTTTATTAAAAATCAAATGCGCTCCATTACTCGTTTTCCGGTAATAAAAATTGAGTCAATGTCGGTTGGCGGGGTGCTTGCTCGGCTATATGTTCTGCTTGATTGACGTAGCGAGCGTAAACATAAAAAAGACTGGAGATTCGATTCATGAAAGCTTGCGTGAATTGGCTTACAAGGCTTGGATCATCCATCAGCGCGCGTACTAATGCGCGCTCTGCTCTTCGAGCAACTGTGCGAGTCACATCGAAAAGAGCGGACAATTCTGAGCCCCCAGCAACAATAAATGAAGTGATGGGACGTAATTTTTTTTCAAGGTTGGCAATCATATTTTCCAGTGCATCGACATGATGTTGAGAAAGTGTCTTGCGTGGTGCTCCGGCTAGTTCTGCTTGTATTACAAAAAGCGTATGTTGTACCTCCTGCAACGATTTCGTCAGATGACTAAAATTCCCATTATGGCTGCGTTGTGACGTAGCCGCGCAAAGACCGATAAAAGAATTTAATTCATCTACGCTGCCAAGCGCTTCTATGAGTTGTGTACTCTTTGCTATGCGATCGTTTGATCGAAGTGTTGTTGTGGTTCCTTGATCGCCTTGTCTGGTATACAGCATAGATTCTCCGTATTTACTTTTAGTTGTGCTTTTTGGTAAAGTCTTAAGGGAAAGACCTCAAGATGGATAGTATACCTATAAAATTGAGGAATGCGTGATGAAGAGAGTGCGCAATGAGATATTGTGGATGCTTGGCATTCTAGTGTTGTTAAGTTGGTGCATCGGATTTGTTCACAGCAACGGAGCTCAAACAGCAAAGATTAATTCTGCGGGTAAAAACTCTGCCATTGCCCTTATCCAACCAGAAAAATTTCTAGATTATATTCAACCTTTTCTTCAGTCTCGAAGTGTTGATCGCATTGTTGATCTTTTGATTTCGTTACCAGCACGTGAGGCGTTGAAGCGAGCGCGCATTATTATCGAAGAACAAGGCCATGACCTGCTGCGCGAAGACGAGTTACAGTTGGTAGCTGCATTAGCGGATCATTATAAAAAAGACCAAGAAGCGCAGGGAAAATTTTTTGAACTGCTGCTTTTCGATCCCGTATATTATCAGAATAAGTCCGATGAAGAACCATTTGGTTATGTTATTGCATATCATGGTTACGCGGGCCTTTTGCCGAAGTTGTGGGAATGGGCTAGCCGATTTTATGTTTCCGGTACATCTGGTAAGCGGCCTGCAAGAGAACTCATGGGAGATTTTATCCAGAATGCTCTACGTCGCATAGTTGAGAAAGATGAAGATGAGCTGTTGCGTGCTATGCCTGTGGCTCATGATTTATTTTCAAAACAACAGGCGACAGCACTCCTGACGTATGCAGCACAATTGCCACGAAGCGCGGGCAAAGTGATTGCATGGTTGAAAAAACAGGGGGCAGATGTCAATGCGATTGATAATCTTGGTAACACGCCCTTGCTTTATGCGGTAAAAAATAATAATCGCGCATTGGTGCAAGCTCTATTAAAAGAGGGCGCAGATGTTAATCTTATGCCAAGTTCAGAAAAAGGCACCGCACTTCAACTAGCCCGTTCTCTGCAGCATACAGAACTCGAATCACTTTTGCGCACGCATGGGGCCAAGGATTAAATAGGGTTATAAAAGTGAGCGCATACAACCGGCCAAGAGCGTTGCGGCTTGATGGGAGCGCAGCACGGTCTGCGTAAGTGCACAAAAAATGAACCCCTGTTGCGTAATATAATTTTTTTCTTCCTGTGTTAGATCGCCTTCCGGTCCGATCATAAAAGCAAGATGATTTGGTCTGCGTACCCGTAAAGTTTGCACTATTTGCCAGAGTGGTTCTCCTTGTGGATCTGCATAGAGTAGGGCGTCAAAATTGGCAGTCGGTATAGCTTCTAGAGTAATCGGGTAATTTACCAGTGGAAATTTAAAATGTTTGGACTGTTCTGCTGCGGCAACAATGATTTTTTTAAGACGCTCTGCTTCTTTAGTTCCTCCCCATGAGCGTTGAATTTTGCGCGTAATGAGAGGTTGAATGGTGGTTATGCCAAGTTCAGCAAGATTATAGCATACAAGTTCAAAGGCCTCTCGCCTCAAAATAGGTATTAAAGCTGTTATAGCTGGCGTGAGTTGTATGGTATCTTCACGGGTTAGTATGATAAATCTTCCCGCCTTTTTCCCTTGGAGTGCTTCTAGTGAAACTTTAATATAGATGTCACGATCGAAGAGGACACATCGTTGCCCTTGCTCAATGCGTACTACATGCACGATGCGATGTACCAAGTCTTGGTCGGTGATGGTTATCGTATCGCCGATTGATAATCCTGCGATGAGCGAGGACAGAGTTTGGATAAAAAATGCAAATTCATGTTGCATGGTAGATCAGTGAGTTGATGGTCGGATAAACATGAGGCATAACTTTTGCCACAAACTTTTAAGAACATGAGAGCTTTTGTTTAAGTAATTTTTGAGAGCCAAATATTTCATGAATAGCGATGCGGCTAACTTGCGTACTAACATTTCGGTTTTTGAGGATTCACGAATTTCTAGGGTACGTTTTAAAAGCCCCATTTCTATCGCTTGTTCAAGATCTTCTTCATAATTATCAAAATCTTGAAATGATTCTACTGGTGTAGTGTGTATAGCGTTCTGAGTAGCATGTTGCGCAGGATCATTATAAGAAATTAATGAATTCATAGTTCCACAGAGTGCAAGTGCCAAGATAATGTGTTTGCGTATCATATCAATCCTCGGGCAATTGATGATCTAGATTTTGAGACATAAAATATTATTTTTATAAATATGCAGCATAACTTGGTAAAACCAAGTTGACAATGATTGTTTTATGATACAAAAAAATCGCACTCCCTATATCTATCTCATGATTATCTGACCGTAGGAAGTACAATGATTGAATCATGGAATGGAGACAAGGTGCGATTATACAAATGACAAATTTATTTATTCTGGAGATCGTGTTGTATCAGGAGGCAGAGGAACACCTTCTATTGCTACATTTTCAAAACTATTGAGAAGATTTCGCCGCGCTAAACCTGAACCGGTTATTGTAGTTCTAGCCCTTCTTGTCAACGGTGCATTGGGCATCGTAGGGGATGTTGGTGTGACCACCGTATTTGTGTGCGAAGGAGTATGTGATGAGCTATGATGAGAACTATTGTTGCTGCTGGTATCAGTGATTATTTGTTGCTGGGTAACCTGATTTATATTTGGTTGTGATACAACTAGAGCTTGTATAAGAGAAGCTGGTATGAAACCCTCATTATCTGGCCTAGGCTGTGCTTCAATTTCTAATGGTAGATTTATCGCATTGTTTGGAAAGAAAACATTGTTGTCTATCACTTGACCTGGTTCTAAGGTTTCTAGGTAATCTTCTGGATATAATGTTGATGTTTTAACTATCGTTGCTGTAGATATGAGCAGAAGAAGAGCTGCTGCGAAATATTTGTTAACCATGAGTGTTCCTATCTTATATTCTTTCATTATGTTGTCTTATTACTTCTTCCCATATTGGCTCATTGATCTGGAGCATATATTGTGTGGAGTGATTGCCTTCTTGGTTTATTGCCTCATAAACCCACCCATCATCACTTGATGAATCATCGTCTGATAATTGATTATTATTATCTGCGACTTCATTAAATTGATCGAGTAGATTTGCTCTAATCCGATTTAGAATTGCAGGCTCCATGCGCCTTTGACGTGGATTTGAAACAACTGCAGGCGTTGCTGGTTGTCGAGCATCCGAATTATTCTGAAAGTTTATTGCACCATTTTGAATGCTAAAACGCGTAGTATGCGTGTTTTGTGCAAGGTTCGTAAGATCGGTAAATCCCGAGGTAAATCGCGGTGCTTGAGAAACGGGTGTCTGATTTATGGTAGACGGCTGCGGATTTATCTGATTTAAAAGTGCTGTTGCTCTTATGACTTGTGAAGGATCTGGTTTTCCGGTCACACTACAGAATCCAACGAGTAAGGCAATTGCAATGCTATGGTTTTTCATGATATAACCCCACTTGGTTTATACAGATTGAATTAATAGAACTAAATTAATATATAATTTCTATATTATACAAAGTTCTAAAAATTTCAATGAGAATTTTTCGTGATCGATTCTTCCCTGTAGTAACGATGAGTTGACTGGTAAGCCTGTAGAATGATTGGTTATTAGGGTAGATAAAGTGGTTTTTCTAGGTGTTAAAAAGAGGAAATGTATATGGCTTATCATCCACGTATGCTTGTTATTCTTGATGGCTTTGGCCATGCCGATCCAGGCCCATCCAATGCGATTTCTTGCGCAAATAAACCTCATTTTGACTACTGGTTAAGGCATTATCCACATACCTACCTAGCGGCTTCAGGTAAGGCGGTCGGGTTACCGCCAGGCTTTATTGGTAATTCTGAGGTTGGCCATGAAACTATAGGGGCAGGTAGGATCATTAAACAGCCGCTAACGATCATGAATGAGGCGATAGCTCGTGGGACCTTGGCCAGAAAACCCTTATTGCAGGAATTGATGCAATGTATTGCAGCACAAGGTAAGGCATTGCATATCATGGGGTTGCTATCCGATGCCGGGGTACATAGTTATCTCGAGCATCTTTTTTTCTTTCTCAAGCTTGCCAAACAGTATGGCATTAAAAGGACTTACATTCACGTCTTTCTTGACGGTCGTGATGTGGCTCCTCAGTCTGCACAACATTTTTTGCAGAGGCTTGATGATATTATTGCCCAAGAACGTTATGGCAGTATCGCCTCACTACAGGGCAGATTTTACGCTATGGATCGTGACAATAATTGGGATCGCACTATGAAAAGCTTTGATGCTCTTGTGGGGCATGGTGATTTAAGTGGGGAATCAGTATATGCCACATGGCGTGATGCTCTTGAGTATTACTATGCGCAAGGAATTACTGATGAGTTTATTCCACCAACACGGCTACATAATGGAGCGGCCATAGCAGATGATGATGGCGTTTTAAGTATTAATTTTAGAGCGGATCGTATGCGACAGTTGACCACCTGTTTTGTACATCCTGAAAGGCTTGCTATACAAGTAAATCCGCCAAAGATTTCCTGTTTTATAACACCATTTCTGTATGCAACAACGTTGCCGACCCAAGTGCTTTTTACGATGTCTCCCGTGGTTGATACGTTAAAGGAAGTCTTATCAGCTCATGGAAAGAGCATATTTACGATTGCTGAAACCGAAAAATATGCGCATATTACCTACTTTTTTAATGGGGAAAAGGAAGATGTACTTGCGCATGAACATCGAGAGCTTATTCCATCCATTAAGGCGAAAACATATGTTGAACATCCTTGCATGTCGGCACCACGTACAACGAGCTCTGTTGTGCAAGCGCTACAGGAAGAGCGCTATGATTTTTTTCTGATTAATTACGCTAATGCAGATATGGTGGGACATTCGGGTTCTATCCCAGCGACTATTAAAGCGATTGAATGCCTTGATAAACAACTTGGTATACTCTATGAGGCAGCTGTGAAGCGCTATCATGGAACCATGTTAGTAACTGCAGATCATGGCAATGCAGAAATGATGTGGGATCCTAGTACTGATCAACCGCACACAGCGCATACCACGAACCCTGTTCCATGCATTCTTCTTGATGAACAGCTATTTGATAGCCATGAACAGTTACCACTTAAAGATTTGGCGGATATTGCTCCCTATCTACTGCGCATGATGGGGATAACACCACCAGCTCTAATGAGGCATGAATAGTATTGGTGTGATCAGCGTTCTACATTCAGCGTAAGATATACAAAATTTTGGTCTCTGCGTATTTCTTTAAAACCTAATTTATTGTGATATAGGTTGAGCGCGCGTTCATTACTAGGTCTCGTGACAAGTTCTATAGTGGTGACTCCTTGGGACGATAAATCCTTAATGGCGTAACGTGCAAGTTTCTCTCCATAGCCCTTGCGGCGCGCGGTATCTTTGACTGATAGAAAGAGAATGAACCCGGTTTGAGGATTTTTTTTGTAGTAGGCCACAAATCCTTTGAACGTATCTTGCTCTCGTAAAACCTTGAGTGTGATAGCCCCTATACTGTCAAATGCGTGTTTACGTGCTCGATATCGTAAAATAAAATCAACATCGTACTGTTCAGGGGTTGCAGCAACAAGCCAATACCAATTTTGCCGAAAAAGTGTATGTACCTCTTGTGCATCGCGAGTATAGTCAAAATCGACGATCGTTTGAGTTGATCCTGCAATCCACAACCACATGCCAAAAGCGACTATGCATCCGAATACTATAGTTGTACGACGATGATGCTTAAGCTGTGCAAGTAGAGTCATTATTACTCCTTATGATAGATAACTTGATAAAGTATGAGTCCCTTTGCTGGAGCAGTGGGAAATAATTGCTCCGGATTCTTCTCATCAAGTGCTTTGAGAAGAATACTTGGTGACAGGTGTGATTTGCAAGCAACATGAAGCGATGCACCAACAATGCGGCGTATCATGTATCGCAGAAATTTTGGACCATGAACGCTGATGCGGTAAGCCTGATAGTCGGACGCCCAGGATAGATCGATGCGGTGTATAGTACGTATGGTGTTTTCATGTTCGTTGCCGGTACAAAATGATCTAAAATCATGCGTTCCGACAAATATCTGGAGACAATCATGTAATAGCTCTAGGTTCACAGGGGGATGAATATGCCAACCATAGCGTTGCACAAAAGGCAGTGGCCGTGTAGTGAAAAAATGATAGTGGTATATTTTCTCCATGACGTGTGCATGAGGATTGAAATCAGGAGCAACGGCATCAATGCTACGTATGGTAATAGCAAGGGGAAGTCGCGCATTCCATGCTTGCAACATAATTTGAGGATCGATCTTGAGATCTGTTCTAAATACCGCAACCTGTCCCAGAGCGTGTACTCCTGCATCAGTGCGTGATACTCCATATAAAATCAGAGGTCTATGAAAGACCTCTGAAAATGTATTTTGCAGTTGCTGTGCCACTGACAGGCGAGTGGGTTGCACCTGCCATCCGGCATAATCCGTGCCGTCATACGCGACTATTATTTTATAGTTCTGCATCACGTGTTTATTCACCAAAGCGTTTTCTTTCAAAAGCTTTGAGATATTTTTTACGTAGTCGTATGTGATTTGGTGTCACTTCAATTAACTCATCAGGACGAATCCATTCCATGCACACTTCAAGATCCATAATGCGTGGTGGGGCTAGTTTTACGGCGTCATCACTGCCAGAAGCACGCATATTGGTAAGTTTTTTTGCTTTGCAAGGATTAACATCCATATCATTATCGCGACTATTTTCACCGATAATCATTCCCTCGTAGACCTCATCGCCTGGATTCACAAAAAGCACGCCACGTTCTTGGAGATTATCAAGGGCATGTGCAGTGACTACGCCGTTTTCCATAGAAACCATTGCGCCCTTTGTACGGGTAGGAATTTCTCCCTTGTATGGTTCATATCCATAAAAACTATAGCTTGCTACCCCAGTACCGCGAGTATCAGTTAAGAATTGTCCTCTAAAGCCGATAAGTCCTCGAGATGGAACTTTAAATTCTAGGCGTACGCGTCCATTGTCATAGGTGACCATGTTAAGCATTTCGGCTTTTCTGCGCCCAAGAGATTCCATGATGACCCCTTGATGTTCTGCGTCAACATCCAAAATCAGTAATTCGATTGGCTCGTTTCGTACACCATCGATGTTTTTGTAAATTACTTCAGGGGCAGAGAGTTGAAGTTCGAATCCTTCACGACGCATGGTTTCAACAAGTACACCAAGATGGAGCTGTCCTCTTCCAGATACTTTAAATGAATCTGGCGAGTCGGTTGGCTCTACGCGTAGCGCGACATTGGTACGTAGCTCTTTTTCCAGACGATCTTTAATTTGGCGAGAAGTTAACAATTTACCATCCCTACCATTGAATGGTGAGTTGTTTACTGAAAAATAGATTGCCAATGTTGGCTCATCAATTTTTACATATGCATGTGGTAATGGATTGCCAACTTCGCAGAGTGTTGTGCCAATAGTTGGCGGCGCATCAAATCCCGTGACTGCGACGATATCACCATAACAAGCTTCATCAACTTCGTATTTGTGTAAGCCAAGAAATTTGAAAATTTTGGTAATTTTAAGTGGCGAGCTGATTGTTGTGTCCTTACAGCATGTTACCTGTTGTCCAAGCTTCATGGAGCCGCTGAAAATACGGCCAATTGCTATAGGCCCTAAGAAATCTGAGTGATCAAGACTTGTCACAAGAAGTTGTAATCCAGATTTTTTAGATTTTGGTGCGGGAATATGATCGACGATTGCCTGAAAGAGCGGAGTCATATCATGAGATTGCACACTTAGATCGGTGGTAGCAAATCCTGATCGACCAGATCCATACAATAATGGAAATTCAAGCTGGGATTCGTCATGAGCTAGATCCAAGAACAAATCATGTATTGATGATTCGACAACTTCAATAGTCGCGTCTTTACGATCAATTTTATTGATGAGCACAATAGGCTTAAGGCCGAGTTGAAGTGCTTTTTGGAGCACAAAACGAGTTCCTGGTAATACGCCTTCTGCTGCATCAACAAGCAACAAGAAGCCTTCAACCATTTGCAGGGTTCGTTCAACTTCGCCACCAAAATCTGCGTGTCCTGGAGTGTCGACTATGTTGATAGCGAACTCATGCCAGCGAATTCCAGTATTTTTTGCCAAAATAGTGATACCACGTTCTCGTTCAAGCGCATTTGAATCCATGACGCGCTCAACTTCGTCACCCTTGAGTGTTCCTGATTGGCGCAACAGTTGATCAACGAGGGTTGTTTTGCCGTGGTCAACGTGAGCAATAATAGCTATGTTTCTTAATTTTGATTGTTTGTTTTCCATCGATTTACTTTTGTAATTATTTTATAAAATGATTCAAACTATAGTTACCCTGTAATAGTGCAATTGTTGTATGATGTGCGATTAAATGAGAAAGTATCCAGATTTATGTATTTCTAATTTTATAATGGCGTATTTGGTATTCCTCAATTCAATGAATAATGTTGCAAACCTCCCACAAAAATCGATGCCCATGCGTATATGATGCATGGGCACAAGTTGTTTTCTACGAATTCATAGCAACGTTAATCGCTTATATGTGAGGGGCGCAGTAAGGTAGCAGTCCCATGGTACGAGCTTTACGAATTTCACGCGCAAGTATACGTTGATATTTACTGCAGTTACCTGAGATGCGTGCAGGCAATATCTTACCGCGTTCAGTCAAAAATGATCGAAGAAAAGTTGCGTTTTTGTAATCAATAAATGATACCATTTCAGGGTTGTTGGTAAAGCGGCAATGTTTTGCACCACCTTGAGCGTGTCTACGTAGTCTTTTTTTGGCTAGGCGTGCGCTCATTTTTAATTTAACGTTTTTACCTTTTGACATACCTTATTCCTTACGCAATTTCATGTTCTTGTTCTTGGGCTTCACCATGTTCTTCTGCGCTGTGGCGCTCTTCTGAATGCGATCTTTCTTCAACGTCTCGGCCTCTTTTGTGATAGCCGTCATTAAAGAAGCCTCTTTCTCTTGAGAATGGGCTAGTGCTTTTAGCAGGAGCTTCTTCTAGGGAAAGTGGTCTTTGGTAAGTAAGTGGTGTGTTTGAATCGAGCTGGGTTATGACAAAACGCATAACAGAATCTTCCAGCTTAACACCAAGAAGCATGTGCACATCCTTGAGTGTTGCGTCTTTGGCTGGTGTTTCAAAGCGAGCCAAGCAGTATACGCCATACTCATGCTTTTTAATGGGATATGCCAGGCGGTATTTTCCCCAGCGTTCAAAGGAGATCAAGGCGCCTTTATGTTGTTGAACAACATTCGCGAGTTGAGACTCGGTAGCAGCCACTTCATCCTTGGTGATTTCAGGAATGGTGAGCATTAAAACTTCGTAACGGAACATCAAAAAACCCTTTTGGTTATACTAATTGGAAGAAGTTTTTGTAAACCTATAAAGAGAAGGCTCTTTATTTAGTACAAAAAGGACACTTTTATAAATAAATACTTAAAAATTAAAATACCAGAAAAAGGCAAAAATGCTAGTTTCTGGTATTTTAAGACATTTTTTTATGTTAGAACGGGATCGTTGTTATAGCAACCGTCTACGACACTCAATAACACGACCGATGATTCTGAAGTGATCCTTTCCACGAACCAAAGCAATAGGTGATTGCTTGTGGTTTACTGATTCAAGGACAATAAAATCTTCGGTATAGGTAACTTGTACAATTGCTTTAATAGGTGCTTCATTGCCATATTCAACGGCAGCGATGTCACCGGATCGAGTCCACACTTCAGGAGAAATAATGAGAAAATCTCCTTTTACAAAGGTAGGAGCAAGTAAATTATTTTCTACGCATAACGCGAACATGTTTTTGTCTGCCGAATTAAGTGCGGGGATAAAAATATCTTTGTACCCGGAAGTAACTTGCATTAATTGATTATTGTAGGGAGATGGATTGGAAGGAATTTCACCAACAATTGGCACTACCTGTACTTTAAGTTGAAGATCAGAGTTTTCTGGCATGCTCACATTGCTATCAATATTATCAGTACGTTGACGGCGTTGAGCAAACAGTTCTATTGGGCTAATTTCGAATGCATTGGCGAGCTTTCTAAGGGAATCTTCATTCCAGCGTCTTGTTCCATTTTTGATATGGGTTAAGTAGCTTTCTGACATGCCGGTTTTTTCAGCTAAAACCTTGGTGGTCCAGCCTTTTTCCCGTAAAAGCTCCTTAACGCGTAACTCTGTTGAAGAGTTCATGAGTATACTCCTTCTGCTTACGTTTTTTGAAAACCTTAGGTATAGTTAAAATAACTGCCTTATTTCTAATTGTACTCAGGCTCAATATCTTGTCAAATGGAAAACCTTGGACACAAAAAAGCTTCGCAGAAAGCCATTATTTAAAAAAAATTTCTATGAAGATGCCGCATGGCAAAACAGTCGAACGGTGTGTGGTATTGATGAGGTTGGTAGGGGGTGTTTAGCGGGTCCATTGGTGACCGCCGCTGTGATATTACCTCCTTTTAAAAAACACCGACTTTTACTTGATTCAAAAATTCTGACTGTCAACGAACGCGAACAAGCATATCGTTGGATTATGAGGCATTGTTCTTATGGGATTGGTATTGTGTCGTCTCAGATTATTGATACTCATAATATTTGGCAGGCAACCTTATTAGCAATGAAAAAAGCGGTTATTCATGCAATAGCGCGATCTGGTGATATGCCGAGTGCATTATTGGTTGACGCTATGCCGCTTTCGGTTCATGATACCGGTTACGCATCGATTCCGGTTTATCATTTTATTAAGGGTGAAAGCAAATCAAGTTCGATAGCTGCGGCTTCGATTGTTGCTAAGGTTACCCGTGACAGGCTTATGGGGGAGCTTGATCCATTATTCCCAGGTTATGGATTTTCTGAGCATAAGGGGTATGCTACACAAAAGCACAAAGAAGCTGTGGCTACACTAGGAAGTACGATAATACACAGAGTTAGCTTTCTGGGTAATACAAGGGCCTCTGCTATGGAACTTGAACATTTAGAGCAGAAACACTATGAACAACAATCACTTTGCTGAGGTAATAGAAAGTTCTCTCCACGCATTTAAAGCTCAGTGTTGGCAGTGGGACCGACCACCAACATTTGGTTCCCTTGTTGCCGTACAAGATGGCACAAAAACCATTTTTGCTCTTGTTGCTCAGTCCGAAATGGGATCCATGGATCCAGTCCATTATCCGTTCCCTTATCAAAAAACTCAGGAAGAGTTGCGCAGTGAACAACCGCAAATTTTTGAATTTCTTAAAACAACATTTTCAGGGCTTATTGTTGGTTGCAGAGAAAAGGGGCGCATAACCTATTTGGCTCCAAACACTCCGCCAAAAATTCATGCCTTTGTGGAAACTGTTTCTGGCGATCTTGCGCGTGAATTTTTCGCAAGTTCCGCATATCTACACCTTGTTTTTGCTTCTGTGCAGCACATGCTTTCGGTCGATGAATTCTTATTAGCCGTGCTTCATCATCATGTTGATGCTTGTTTGGTGTCAGAACAATCACTCCATGAATTTTTAGAGACATTTTCTTTGCTTACGGGCAATGATTATCGCCGTCTTAAATTATTTTTACAACGAATCCAACCGCTCTACGAGAGAAAATCCTTATAATACACGCTTGATAAATGCCAGCCATGGGAGTATTTCATGTTTAGTTTTTTAAAAAATAAATTGCAAAAAATTTACGGCTCGGTGACTTCTCGAGTGGCGATTCTTTTTGGCTATAAGATAATTGATGAAACAGTTTTGCGGGAGCTCGAGGCAATTCTATTGAGCGCTGATACTGGTGTAAAAACGACTAAAAAAATTATGGGAGACCTCCGTCATCAATGGGAATCTGGAACTATTAAAGCGGGAGCAGATCTCAAAAAGGCCCTTGAATACGCACTCATTGCGTTGCTGCCAGAATCAGACATTGCAGATCAATCAATTATTATGGTGGTTGGGGTGAATGGAAGTGGAAAAACAACATTTGTGGGTAAATTGGCCAACTATTATAAACAGCAGGGTAAGCGTGTTTTGTTGGTAGGAGCCGATACCTTTCGAGCAGCTGCTATGGAACAGCTTGATCGGTGGGCAAAACAACTTGGCATTGAAATTATAGTAGGCAAGCAAGGACAGGATCCCGCGGCAGTGGTGTTCCAAGGATGTGAAGAATATAAGCGAGGCAACTTTGATGTATTGATTATTGATACCGCGGGAAGATTGCAAACAAAAATTGGCTTGATGAAGGAATTGGAAAAAATAAAAAAGACGGTTATGCGGCATTTCCCGGATCAGAGCATTAATACGCTGTTAACGGTAGATGCCATGCTGGGACAGAATTCATTTGAACAAGCGCGCTTATTTCACGAAAGCACTGATCTTAAGGGCATCGTATTAACCAAAATGGACGGGACAGGCAAGGGAGGAATCGTTTTTGCCATTGTTCAGGAATTGGGCATTCCTATCGTGTATATCTCGTATGGTGAGCGGCCAGAGAACATGAAAAAATTTGATAAGCAGGAATATATAGCAGATCTTTTATCACTTTGAGGTATAAACCCATAAGGAAGTTACCATGAATATACGTTCAACGTTTCTAATAATATTGATAAGTATATCTTCTGGATTGTATGCGGCTATTCATCGCATAGAATCGCTTAATGACGTGTCTAGGCATGTTGCCATACAACAAGAAACTATAGTGGCATTTGATTTGGATAATACGTTGGTACATCCGGCTGGAACAACTATTGGTAGTGATCAGTGGGTTGATTATGTGTGTACTAAGATGCCATTTGCTCAGTTGGAACCATTATATTTTGCCATCCAGCATCGCACGGATTTGCAGCTGACCGAAGATTATGCGGTGCATATTATTAAGCAATTAAAAAGGAAAAACATTCGCATTGTAGGATTGACTTCTCGTTCTACACCACTCGCCGACAGAACCCACGAGCAACTTAAAGCGCTGGATATTCATTTTGATGAAGATCCACTTTACGATAAAGATATTCATTTTGACGAGGCGGGTCGGGTAAAATATATTCGCGGTATTATCTTCTGTTCAGGTCGCTCTAAAGGCGATGCATTACGAGCATTTCTACAACACACTAATATGCGGCCACAGAACATAGTCTTTATTGATGATAAGGATAAGTATCTGCGCGATGTTGAAGAAAAATTGAAAGATCTATCGATTGATGTTGCTGGGCTCCACTATACCTATATGAAACATCATATTGAGGGGTTTGATGCGCGCGCCTCCTATGGTGAGCTTGTGAAATTTTTGGAAGAGCACCATATACCAAATAAAGAACAGTATCTTAATCAATTAGCGTTGTCCTAAGTATATAAAAAGATAAAAGGGGTTTGGATTGATATCCGAGCCCTTTCTTTTTAGAGTTAGTCTGAATTGATGAGTTTCTATCATAAGCACTAAATGATGAATATAGGTACCCCACATCAAATAATAGATCGCATTGCACAATCACTGAGCGGGTTATGCGGTGATCGTGAAACATGTTATCAGCATGCCTGGTGGCTACTTGAAGCATTAACACATAAAACAAAAATAGCGTTGATAACACATAATACAATCGTGCTCTCGAATGCTGATTTAAAGAAGCTCGAAGAGTGGGTTTATCAGCTTGTGAATGAACACAAACCAATTCAATACATTTTGGGTACAGTACCCTTTTTACATCTTGATCTTTTCGTTGAACCTCCCATCCTCATTCCACGTCCGGAGACTGAGGAGTGGGTAAGTGTCTTATTACAGTATTTACATCCTCTCAAGCATCATGCATTGCGTATAGCCGATATTGGTACGGGTACTGGCTGTATCGCTCTCGCCTTGGGTAAGGCATTGCCGCATGCTGAAATTGTTGCCTGTGACATTAATCCGCAGGCACTTGATTTGGCAGCGCGTAATGCGGCACATAATAACATTACCAACGTGCAATGTGTGCTATCGGATCTTTTTGAGAATATCTCCGGAAAATTCGACATTATTGTTTCTAATCCGCCATACATTACACCACAAGAATATGAACAGCTTGATCCAAGTGTAGTGCAATGGGAAGACCATCGAGCACTTGTCGCTTCGGATCAGGGACTTGCTGTTATTAAAAAACTAATCACTCAAGCAAAAAATCATCTTCGTTATCACAAAGAATTGACGACTAGTGCCATTCCACAGCTTTGGATAGAAATAGGTTACAAACAAGCTGATAGCGTGTTAGAGCTAATGCATCAGGCTGGTTATGCGCGGACTTTGTTATTCCGCGATGCTTTTGGTAATGATCGCTGTGTGCAAGGGATGCTTGAGTGATATCACATTCATTTTTGAGTAAGCATGATCAAGTAGTTGCAGTGTTTTATGAAGATCAGTTGTTGTTGTATTGGATGCAAAACAACGGTGAAGGCATTGTGCTTAAAGCGCGTAAAATGATCCCCTGGTATTATGCTGAGATTGTTGGTGGAATTATGTACAATATGCCTCGTATAGGCAAAGAAATTACTACCTTTTTGCAAGCATATCATCTGACTCAAAGTCCTTTCGCGGTATGTGTTGAAGGTTCCGCTGTGTATGAAGATTTTCTTAAGACAGCCAACACCACTCTTACGATATCTGACGTTGGTAAACATGTATCTTCCTGCGTTTGGCAAGCCAACTATCTATGCCCTTCAGTGCAACATCACATCTTCTGGCATTATGTATGCGGTATCAAACGTGAAGTAATATGTTCTTTTCATCTGTTGAGCATTATGATGCAGTGCTCTATTGATATAGTAACAACCGTAACGGCATCGCTTTTGTTGCTTTATTATCATCATCCTCACATGGTATTTAGACAAGGAGATCTCAGCATAGATCTTGAACGTTGTGGTAGTGCGATGGAACAGCTTTTTTCTCCTGAGACGCTTGCACGTTATATGAAATTTTCTTCTGACAATACGCCACATACTGCGTTAGAGCTTCGAGCTATGGGAGCTGCTTTGGGAGTGTTTTTATCAAGGATGGCTGGCAATGGATAGTATTAATTTTATGGATAAAACGATAGCAAGGCGTTATGACATAACGTGGTGGCTGTGGCTGTCAATTATACTAGCTATTTTGACCATGATGGGCATAGGGTATCTGCAGATCAACGTTCAACGTGAAATCGCGGCACTACAAGCTGAACATAAGCATTATATGGCTGTGCGGGACCAACTTACTGAGTTGGAACGTAAACTACAATGTGCCCAAGATAATGTGCGTAAAGAAGAAGAACAAAAGCAGCGGCGCGATGAAATCACGCAGTATCACAACGTAATGAATCGATTTTTTAATTCGTTATTTCCTCTCGTGCGAGAAAATAAGATAACCATTAAAACAGTTTCTATTGATCAGCGACGCATCGAATGTTTGATGCAAGCGGCTACCATTCCGCAGGTATATAGTGTTTTGCAGGATCTTAATAGTATGTTTTCTACAAGCATCTTAGCAATTTCTCATGTAAAGCAAATAAACGATCACGTAGAAGCAACCGTTCATGGAGCTCTAGCCATACGGTGACAATACTTAGATACTTGATACACTACGTTAAGAAATACTATCATTTTTTCGTTCACTGAATGTATGTCAAAAATAAAACGCTTACCATTACATGAAGCGCAAAAGATCGCTGCCGGAGAGGTAGTCGATCGCCCAGCCAATGTGGTTAAGGAGTTGGTAGAAAATGCTCTTGATGCTGGATCTACGCAGATTACCGTATACATAGAACAGGCTGGTAAAAAATTGATACGTGTGGTAGATAATGGCTCGGGTATGGATCCAGAAGACGCTCGTATCTGTTTTGAGCAACATGCAACGAGTAAAATTTCTTCGGTCGAAGAATTACAACAGATTATTACCTTTGGGTTTCGTGGTGAAGCGCTTTCAAGCATTGCTGCAGTAAGTACCGTGACCTTGGTGACTAAGACAGAACAGGCAGAGCATGGGATCAAGCTGTTTTTAGTGCATGGCGAAATGCGCGAAGGAGCTATAGCTGCTTGCACTACTGGCACGGATATTAGTGTTGCTCATCTTTTTGACAATGTGCCGGCGCGTAAAAAATTTCTCAAAAAAGATGAAACCGAGTGGCGTGCTATTATCCAGGTGATGCATGCTTTTTGCTTAGATTATACGAGTGTGCACTTTAGGCTTGTCCATGATGGCAGGCAGATTTTTCTGTGTCATCGAACTGAGACGTTGGAACAACGCATTGCTCAATTATGGGATGCGCCTCTTGCGCAGAGTATGTTATCTTTTCAAGACTCGAGTGCTGATCGCAGTGTATCAATACATGGTGTTATTTCGCATCATCAAAATTATCGCTATGATCGCAGTATGATTTATCTTTTTGTAAATAGGCGATGGGTTAAAAATCATCAGTTGTCACAGGCGCTTATTAAAGGATACCATCATGTTTTGCCTCCGGGGCGTTATCCAGTAGCTTGTCTTTTTGTTGATGTAGATACTGCGCAGGTTGACATTAATATTCACCCACGTAAAGAAGAAGTTCTTTTTTTGCATCCTGTAAAAGTAACTAATCTTGTACAATCAGCAGTGAAAAAGCGGCTTGAAGAGCAGCTTTCTGCACATCTTAAAAAACCAATTGAACTTGCATCAGTTCAAACGCAAAACGCCATGGTACATCAAAACAGATGGATGCATCCGCGAAAAACTCTCTCATTTAACCACATCACTCCAGAATCTTCATCATTAAACGTGTCGAGTTCCGTTTCACCCACAGTTGTCGCTTCTGAAACAGAGGTGATCAACAAGATGCGCTCTGATGGTAGTAGTAGAGAAAGTGTGCATGCAGTGTCAGTGTATAGTTCAGACGCACCAATAATAAATCAAAATATTTTTGCTCAACAACAGGCTCAGGTAGAATCATTGCCTCAGCAGTACAGCATAATTGGTCAATATAATAGAACGTATATTTTAGTTGACCACCCTGAAGGGCTTTTTGTTATTGATCAGCACGCAGCCCATGAGCGCATTCTGTATGAACAATTTGGTAGCCGTTTTCACGATGCAGACACCATCCAAGTATTGTTTCCCCATATCATGACGTTTACTGAATATGAGGTCGATATTCTTGAACGTTATACGTGGCTCTTTCAACAATATGGTATAGGCGTTTCACGATTTGGTTCACATCAAATGGTTCTGGAATCAACTCCTGTGTATGCCCAGAACATCTCCTTGGAAGAAATATTAAGGCAAGTGGTAGGTTGGGTTGAAGAGCTTAATCATGTTAATGAAGCGCACCTGCATAAGGCCTTACACGAGCGATTAAGGGCACAGATGGCGTGCAAAGCAGCGGTAAAAGCGGGTGATGAATTAACTTACGAACACATGAAGAAATTACTGCAAGATCTCGATGCAACCAATAATCGTCTAACGTGTCCCCATGGTCGTCCAACGGGCTGGCTACTCTCACTTTATGATCTAGAAAAAAAATTTAAGCGTCGTATGTAATCAAACATTAAGGGATGGCGTGTTATGACCATCCCTTAATTGTCTTTAGTGCTTGATATTATTTAACTGGTGCATAGGTTTGCGCATTAAGCGTCCGATAGGTATAGACACTTATCATGAGAACGGTAATAAATAGATAAGCCCTCAGTAGTGCGCCGATTATCGAAAAACTGTAGATTAATGCCGATGACAATCCCCAAAGTCTTAGGAGCATTACATTATCTAACGGTTCCAAAAGTAGAGACGTGGACATTATGATAAATAGCAGCCAAAATAAGCGCCATTTTACTCCGCGGGTGATATGTGCACTTGTGCGGAAAGATTCGATGATACCAGCTTTTTTATCGACTATGACATATCCGAACATCATGAACATAAGTGCAAAAATAATTCCAGGAACAATAAGTGCAACGGAGCCCAGTAATACTATGATGCCATAGAGAATCGATGCAATGGTGAAGGGAAACAATAGGCGAGGATGTACTACAAGAGCGCGAAAAGAGCCTTTTTTGTGGTCATACAGATGCAGAAGAGCGTTAAACCAACCAAGTGAGAGATAACAGAGCACGAGATAAATAATTAATAATCCGAGTGCGAATATCATGCTATACAGAAACCAATGATCTGAAAAAAGATTTAGTAAAGCCGTGAAGCATGACGAGATTTCTTGATTGCTTGGTACTATGCCTCTTTGTATAAACTCACAGACCTCTGGTAGTCGTGAAATAAGAACGAGAGAAATAGTGCCAAATACTACCGACGCTACTAAGAAAGTGGTTACAGCAACAATTGCCGTCATGCCGACAAGAAAAAAAAGGTGTCTGAATGAGGACTTGAAGCCATAGAGCAGTGCTTGTTTGATTGAAAAAACTTTCATGATTTATCCCCCTGTAATCATATTTTGGTATTGGTGCAATCAAGTATAGTTAAAATACGATTTGGCGTGCAAGTATTGTATGCGGGTACTAAAACCGACCGCGAAAGAAGAGAATTTGAAGTCGTTGCCACAAGGTAGGCATGCGCAGTAATTTAAATCCGTAGTTAATAAGCATGAGTCCAACGATTAGAAAGGCAAAATACGTCAATATTGGTAGGGCAAATATAATGAGTATAATGCCACATACGATAGATATGACGCCAAGTGTTTTTGGTTGCATAACGGTTCCAGGTAATATTGTTTTTTGATTTGCTATTTTTCCTATTGACAACACCATGCCCTATTCATTTACACTCTAGGTATTGTTTATGATTGTTATATCAAATAATTGAGGAGAGCAAAAGCCATGCCTTATAGTATCAAATCAAAAAAGAGCGGTAAAAATTATTTTCTACATACCAAAGAAGTAAAACTCAAAGGTGATCGCAAACAAAGAATCTATTATTTCGCAGGTGAAGTTGGCGTTGGTGTTTTGAATGAA
Organism: Candidatus Babelota bacterium; assembly: GCA_023382795.1. Taxonomy (GTDB): domain Bacteria; phylum Babelota; class Babeliae; order Babelales; family Vermiphilaceae; genus UBA6230. The sequence goes on along the minus strand of JAHDWT010000003.1, from coordinate 70,837 downwards.
TTGCCAGCTGGTTACGAAGTGTTTGAAAACGCACGTACCGGGCTTCCTATGTTACGTAAAAAGAAAAAATAAAATCTTTAAGATCAAAGAAAAGAAAATCCTCTTGTATGACGATAATGAGTTCGTCAAGCAGGAGGATTTTTATAGCCAGGAAAGCGTGTTATGTCGATAATTCTTACTATTCCAACTATTATACAGACACCTCGATTGTATATGCGTCCAGCAAAAATAGGCGAAGGAGTGATGCTCCATGAGGCGATTAGAGAATCCTTTCAGGAGCTCACGAAATGGATGGCTTGGGCTAAAGAAATGACGCCAGTTGAACAGCAAGAACTTTATGTGCGAAAAGCCCAGCAAAGTTGGTTGATCAAAGATAGCGACTTACCACTTTTATTATTCGAACGAAAGTCTGAAAGATTTTTGGGAGGTACAGGATTTAATGAAATAAAATGGGATGTTCCTCGTTGTGCTATAGGATATTGGTTAAGGACAGATGCTACAAAATTCGGGTATGCAACGGAAGCGGCGAATGCTCTAACGCGGTATGCTTTCGAAGTATTGGACATGGCTCGTGTTGAAATAAGATGCGATGCGAAAAATATCAAAAGCCATGCAGTTGCGCAACGCTTAGGGTTTGAGCAAGAAGGGGTCCTAAAAAAAGCTATGAGGAGAAATGATGGTTCCCTGGCAGATTTGATAATGTATGCAAGATATACCTGTGATGATTTACCAGAACTTTCTGTTATATGGGAATAGTAAATTATTCTAAGATAGCTACTTGATGTCAGTTAGTATGATTTTTCCGCTGAATGAGCCGTTCGTCAAGGCCTTTTCTTTTTTCATCTGCAAGATGTCGCCTAAAGATTTTTCTTGGTAACGAGCAAGGGCTTCGATTACTTCTATGATGTCAGCAAGTTCTTTGGCATCTTCTGACTCAAGAAATTCATGCACCTCTTCAACGAGTTTTTCTTTTAATCGAATGCCGAATTCTTCATCATTGGCATGATAGAAGTGAGGGGTTTTTTTATTTTCAACAATGATACTTGGAATACGATCACGTACTAATTTTGGTGACATAAGCTTATATCCCCTAATTTGAGTTGTTTTTTTGATTGATACATGATCTCAACAGTTCGAAGGCACAATGCGCTTTATCGGCTTGCGTTTTTTTCCATGCAGCCATTAAGTCGCCTTTCGAGATAGATGGACACTCTCTATTCATATGCTGTACAAAATTAATAAACATCCATTCATCTTTGGGTTGAGGTTTTGCTCTTTTTCGGTTTTCCGTCTCTGTAGTCCAATAATGGGCGAATTCGCGATAAGTTGGAGGTTTTGCTTTTAGCCATTGCTCATTTAGCCAATCAATACCAAAGGCGGTAAAGTGAAAATGCGGGCCAATGAGTTGTTTAAAAAATGCTCTAGTTTTTGCATCATTTCTGTATGCGCCATAAAGCATGAGAGAGTCTGGACGTAGGGGTTGTGTTGGATAGTTTTTTGCCTTGGACTGTTCTGGTACAACAGGAAGTAACCGTATGTTTCCTGTTTGAATGAATGTCATTATACGATTAATTAGTTCTATTTTTTTGCCTGCATGAGGTAGCGAAAGTATCAGGCATGCTTTTCTGAGTTCATTCATTTTCATGTAGTAGAGTGCATCATGGAGGATTTTCTGATTGTCGGCATGTAATAACGGTTTTTGGCGTTGCATCTGTTTATCCTCCTGCATTACAAGCATCATAGAGAAAGCATGGGTGGCAAAAGGATAGCATAATTAGGAGATAGGTAAACCACTAGTTTGACTAGTGAGACTATCGAGGTTTGACCCTAGGATTCAGTTTAAGATGTTGTTGCGTTATAGTTCCTGATGCTTGACGGCAGAAAGGAGCTATAAATGGCAACAACATCTTATGAAAGTCTAAGTCATTCAAAATGGGACTGCAAATATCACGTAGTATTCGTACCAAAGAATAGAAGAAGAATGCTGTATGGGAAAATTCGTGAATATCTGGGAAAAGTTTTTCACGAATTGGCTGGTCAAAAGGGATGCAAGATAATAGAAGGCCACATGGTACAGGATCATGTCCACATGCTAATAAGAATACCGCCGAAATATTCGGTTGCCGCAATAGTTGGATATATCAAGGGCAAGAGTGCTATAGCAGTAGCAAGGCAGTTTGGAGGAAGGACAAGAAACTTTAATGGGGAAAGATTGTGGGCAAGGGGTTATGCAGTTTCAACAGTTGGTTTTGATATTGATCAGATAAGATCGTATGTAAAAAAACAGGAGCAGCTAGACTTCCTTGGCGTCAATGAAGATGGAAATTTTTAAATACGTTTAGATAATAACACTGGCAGTCTTTGAGACTGCTCACAGCCGTCAAGCCCCTCGCTCTGCGAGGGCGTTATGACTAATGCTGATTGCAACTCTATGCTTTGGTGCCGATTATTATGATTAAATCGATACCAAAGCATAGAGCAGGATGTTCAAATTGTTTCGTCAAAATTTATTTGGAAACTGTTTTATAATGCCGTCAGCAAATCCTTGACCCATCATACGAATTTGTTCAATAATCAGGTCATAATTCGCCATATCCGCTTTCCAGTCTCTTTTTAATCTAAGCATGAGTTCTTGTGTAGTGAGGTCAAGATGCTCATTTAACATGGCGGTGAGCACTTTTGCGTCAAAATAAGGATTCGCTGCGTTTAAGAATGTGGCGATATCAACTGCATTAGCTCGCCATTGCGTGTTCAACGTATTAACTTTATCGGTATCTTGTGCATTGGCTGCCTTAACGATATCGGCGGCTATACTAATATGTTCTCTCAATAATTGTGCTAACGCTTTACCAGCCTCTTTCCCATAAAATGGGACGATGGCATCACCAATTTCATCTTGATTTTTGAGTAGGCGTTGTGCGGCTAATTCCACATCTTCAAGTCCGGCTGTAGTAGCTATGATAAATTGACGCGTCAAAAACGCATGTTCCATCCAGAGTTTATCCATGGTGCGTCGCAATGCGCATTCTGCGTTTGCTACCTTAGTTGTGTATGGTAGTCTCATCGAGCGATTCACGTAGGATGCGCCATAATAACCAATGCCTATTCCCGCGATTAACGTAATCGACAGCATGATAGCCTGTCTACTCATCGTACCTCCTAATTATATAAAAGAAATGAAATGGATTATTATATGGTTCAGCGTAGCCGATACGGTATTTGACATGCAATCAATTTACTCGTGTGGGATATACATATGCGCTATGAGCGTTTTGTATCGGGTGCGAGTTGCTGCGTTCTATGTTAATGATTCATTTACTGGAAAGAGATTAAAATCCTTTCCTACCGAGCGTTCCAAATGTGCCAATTCCTTAAATGCATGGTAATAGTTTTCAAGCAGTTGCGCAGTATTTTCATAGAATTTCATTTCTGATTCTATGGCGGTCACCATATTTAGCTGCATAGATTCTGCGTAGCGATAAGCATAGTCAACTGCTTTTTGCTGAGATGGTAATACCATGGTTGTGTACTGAGCGATCTCTTGCCTGAGCGCCTGTAGCAAATAATAGGATGTATGTAATTCTGCTAAGATGTTGATTTTTTCTTCAATTAATTTCTGTTCAGCTTGTTTAAGAAGAAATTCTGCTCTTGCTATTTGCGCATAATTATCATCGAAAATAGGTAAGCTTATATTAAAATAAGGGCCCCATCCTGCAAAAGGTTTTTCAAAGTCCCGTTTGTACGCAATGCCGGCATCTACCGCTTTAACTATCTTTGCTTTTTCTAATCGGATCTGATCTTGATATTGCTTAATCTTCATGTGAGCTATTTGTAGTTCTGGTCTATGTTCAACCGCATATGCTTCAATTACTTCAAATTCCGGTATGGTCAGTGCAATATCAAATTGATCAACGACTTTTATAGATGGTGTTGATGGCGTTAATCCTATAAGCTGCTTTAATGTGAGATATGCTTGTACAACATACGCTTCTTGTTTCTTTACCTCTGCTTCTAGCACACCAACTCTTGCGTCGCTCATATCTTTGTCCCAATCCGAGGTATAGCCATATCCTTGTCGATAATAAATTTCATCTTGAAGTTTGCGTGCAGTTTGCAAGAGGTGTTCTGTATTTTGTGTCCTAAGATTTGCAATTACACACGTATCATAGGCAATTTTTGTCTCTTCAACGATGGTGAGGATTGTGGAAAGTATGCGCAAAGAAACAATTTCTAATACATCTTCAGCAACATGTTTTGAAAGAGGAATTTGCCATAAATCTGATAATCGCATAGTGGCCATAGCCTCTATGTTGGTTTGGGTTGTTCCAGGGCCGCGATCATCCGTTGCAAAGCAGAAAACACTTTTGATATCAGGATTGGTGTAAAGACCTGCTTGCACTAAATCAGCCTTTGCAATGCCTAAATTCTGAAAATCTGCCTGTAAACCTGGGTTATTAAGTAATGCCAGACGTATTGCTTCGGTCTTTGAAATAATATAATCCGAAGTATCTTGGGTATTCAGCAAATTTTCTAGATTAGTGCACGATGCAATGTCGAGCGCAATCGATAGATTGGTTGCTAAGTGTGCTTTGTGTTGCAATTTTGCAAAATCAGACTTGATGCGTACCTTAGTACATCCAGCAAGGAGTGGCAATAACGATGCGATAAGCATAAAGTTATATATTCTCACATCATGGTCTTTCTCTCTTAGTGGTGTTGTTTGGATTGACTATGCTTTCCTTATGTTCACGAGGATGTTGCCAGGGAGCTTTGGGATCTTTTGGGATGACATGTACAATGGTGAACATACCACCATGTGGCATGACTCCTAAGGGAACATCAGCGTGTGCATTTACCACGTGATGTACTTTATGGCAATGAAAAAACCAGATGCCTTGATTCCAGGCCACAAATTCAACATCGCGTGCTCCACCAGGAGGAACATCGACCGTATTGCCGGGCCACTGGGCTGATTTAGGAATTGGCCCACCCTCTGTGCCAACAGTCCACCACGTGTGGCCATGCATATGAATGGGATGATTATCCATGCTGGAATTTATGAGTCGTATGCGAACGCGATCTCCTTGATTCACGGTGATAGCTGGTATGTTTGGAGCTGATCTCCCATTAAACGTGAACCAATTAAAATCTGTGCTTACTAAATCAGGATCTACATTGCCTGGCAAAATGCGCCATTCTTGCATAGTAATGACGAATTGCTTATCAATTGGGTATTCATATTTTTTAGGGTGAATAACAATGGCTCCCACAAGACCATAACTTGTCGCTTTCATGAGATTGAATTCACCGTGGTAAAATGCAGTGCCAGATTGATAGAGCGTATATTCGTAGTTCCTCGTTTCTCCTGGCATGATTACTGGCTCTGCAAATCCACCAGCACCATCTTGGTTGTTGGGAAGCTCAATGCCATGGGAGTGAACTGATAAGGGTTCTGGAAGCTCATTTTTAATGACAAGTCTAATTCTATCTCCTTCATAGGCTTCGATAGTTGGACCCGGTGTTGTGCCATTAAATCCCCATGCACGAATTTTTTGGGTGATGGGGTGATGGTGCAAAATGTGAGGTGGAACTTTATTTTTGGTTGGTATTAAGTTGTCATACTCGGCTTCTTTTCCGTCCGTAATATATTGTTCTATGGGTTGCGCGTATAATCTAAAGACTTTTACTTTCCCATCCATTTCAAAGCCAAGGGGTTCTATACCAGGAGTGGCTACCACACCCATTTGTTTCCCAGTAAGTGGTGGTTTGGGAGATGGGGGAATGTTTGGATTTGCCCAAGAATAGGGCAAGTGAGGTGGAACTTTAACAGGTAGATTATGATGCTCGTTGATGCGTGATATTTGATGCTTTACTGCGTTGCTGTGGTTTGGAGCATCTTTTGCATAAAGCGTTAGAACAATGAGAGGCGAGAGCATTAGAGTAAGTGAACGTTGCGGAGTTACTTTGTGGATGCATTGATACGGAATAGGATTAATGGCGTGACTTGTCATAACTTTTGCTACATCCTTTTCTTGATGAGATATCTTTTGTACGATTCCTCCCACAATTTGGTGCTTTTGTCAAAAATATTGCTTTGAGGTTTCAGTATGGCCTTATTGTTTCATCGATACACCAAATCGTTTCTCAATTTAAGCAGCTTTCTTTTAATATTTAAGTACCTGAATAGGAAGGCATATTCTTGAGTTTGGTGGCTGATTTGCGCTATTTTTAATAAAAAGCAGCAGGATTTACAGAAGATTGCAAAGTAGAGGGAGATAAGTAATGATCATATACACAAAGAATCTTGTCATGTGCCTGATACTGGTAGTAGGTCTTGGTAGTCTGACTAAAGCAGAGATAATAGATGCTGGCAAAGGGTTTAATGTTATCATAGATGACAAGGTAAAGGATCATTGTAGCCGATGCAGAGCTGGCATTGTCCGTGACGTATCAGGCAGCTACTTTTTGATACTGTCATGCTATTGTGATGACAATAAACAAGATAAACAAGTAGTGCGCTTCCTAAAACTGTATCCGCATTCAACAACTCCTCAGGAACTTGGATTTCTTGACCCAGTTCTTGATCCATTACAAAAACTCATAGAAAAAATAAGTCCAAAGTGCTATGGGAACAAAGCTACGGCGATACGTAGGCAAGGAAAAACTGGTCCATTTGGACTTGAAGAAGAGGATTATTGGGATTTAGCGTGCGATAGAGAATAACGCTGTTTAGTATTGATTTACAACGATAGAGTTCGCTTCAGTTAACAATCTTACCATGCCGTAAACCTGTAAAAACTGGCGTCCCCAAAGGGATTCGAACCCTTGTTTCCGCCGTGAAAGGGCGATGTCCTAGACCGGGCTAGACGATGGGGACGCAAAATACGATGGTGAGCCGCGTTGGAATCGAACCAACGACCCACAGCTTAAAAGGCTGTTGCTCTACCGACTGAGCTAGCGGCTCAAAGAGGATTTCAAAGGAAAGTACGAATTAAATGGTATAAATCTGTGACCTATTTGTCAAGAAAAAGACATATCATTTTGTAATAATGAGGCTAAAAACTTCATTTTGAAAGTAAGGTAATGAGATTTTGATTAATGAGATTTTGATTGATGAATAATATAATCTGAAAGATACAGCGCCTTTTGCCTCTGTGTTGAACTGACAGTAAAATGGCAAATATTCATCCTTATAACGTTAAAGGAAGTATCATGATCAAAAAATTTACTCATGTTACCGTTCTTGTCAAAAATATTGATGAAGCCTTGCAATTTTATACCAATCAACTAGGGCTTAAGAAGCATACGGATGTAACCATGCCCGATGGGTTTCGGTGGACAACGGTTTGTGCACAAGGACAGGAAGATTTTGAAATTATATTAATGCAAGCCAGCACTGATCAAGAGCGCGCTCTGGTTGGCGCAGCTCCTAGTGTAGGAGGGCTTGAAACAGATGATTGCCGTAAAACTTTTACCGAATTAAAAAAACGAGGCGTAAAGTTTATAGGTGAACCGGTCGAAGAGGCTTGGGGCATAGGAGTAGCGTTTGAAGATTTATACGGCAATAAATTTTATCTGAATCAACCAAAACATTAACGCCAAAACAGGCTTAGAATCAGCTTAGTATTAATTTGGCTACGTAACAATATACTAAGACACCCAAGATATCCATAAGCGTTGCAAGGAATGGCCCCGCGGAAAATGCGGGGTCAATATTTAGGCGCTTAAGAAATATAGGAATAAAGCTGCCAAGAGATACGGCAAAAAGTACCACAAGACCTACGGAGCAGCTAATCGCGAAACTTTCTGCCAGCGAGTGATAGGTGAAATATACTCGTAAAAATGCTGCGATGCCCAAAATAATAGAGAGCGCCAATGCAGTCAGCAACTCACGCTTGAGAAATTTTCGCATAGTTCCTGGATGAATTTCTCCCGTCGCCATGCCCTGAATTACTACCGCCGAAGTTTGTCCGCTTGTATTGCCCCCCGTACTGATAAGCATGGGAATAAAGAACATCAATATACCGCATAATGTTTCTTCATATGCTCTTAAAATAGTGCCCGAAAATGACTCTGCTACAAGGAGACCGATCAGAATATACGCGCGGTTATAAAGAAGTCTAAAAAATGAGGTCTGAAAGTACGCTTGTTTCATAGGGGTTAAGGCAGCCATCTTTTGCACGTCCTCAGTGGCTTCCTGAACCAAAACATCAATCAATGTTTCACTGGGGATAACACCCAAAAAATAATTTTCATCACCCACAACTGGTGCAGAGGTCAGTTCGTAGCGCATCATCTGTTTAGCGACTTCTTCTCGATCTTGATCTACATGCACAACGAGCTCGTTTTTGTTAAGAAAAGAAGAGATTCTCGTTTCAGGTGGATTGAGCACCAGGTCTTCGAGGGATACATACCCTACCAGTTGATGTTGCTTATTGGTAACGTAGATTTGATGATGAATTTCCTTTCTAGGCTTAAGACGTTGTAGCATCTTGATACTTTTTTCTACCGTAAAGTCCTGCATGAGCGTTAGGACTTCAGTTTCCATGATCCCACCAGCCGATTCTGGATCAAACTGTAAGAGCGATATGACCTTTTCGCGTGCTTTTCTATGAAGGAGGTTAAGGTATTTTTTCAGATCGCTATCAGAAACATGATCAAATAAATCAGCTAAATCGTCAATGCCAAGAGAATAGAGCGCCTCCGCCTTTTCATGTTCACTTAAAAAATTCAGGCATGTGGCTTGCATGTGGAATGAGGATTTTCTAAAAACGTCAGTACGAAATTCTTTAGGGAGCATTAAAAAAAGATGCTGCGCTTGCTCTTTGTCAAGCTCAGAAACCAAGCTTGCGACGTCAGCTGGGTGCTGCTCGAGGAGCATGCGCCATAGCGATCTGCCAAGTGGCGAATCTTGAGAGATGACCGCTTCAATATTGTCTTGAATTTCCTGGATAATTTTTGGCTGATTCATGAGAAACTCTCAGGTTTTGCTTTTTTGCTCCTATTCATTTTTTAGCGTAACGCAATGCGATCTAATTGTCCATTTGACTTAATGCCCATATCATTTAAGGTTATTTTTGTCGGATATTTAACGAGTAGTTTTTCATTAAGAAAAAGATAGCGAGTGGCGTATGGGGACAAAACTTCTTATCAAACCCAATATTTCCTATGAATTAATTGTAGAGCCACATGAAGCGGCTATGCGTCTTGATATGTTCTTGGTATCTCGATTCCCCGATTTGTCGCGCAATTTTTTTCAACGGCTTGTCGAAGCGAACTGTGTTCAGATCAATAAGCAGCCGGCGGCAAAGCAGGGGGTCAAAATTAAGCTTAATGACCAGGTCAGTATAACCGTTCCAGCTCAAAAAAAGCGTGATCCGCAAGCGCTTACTGACTCAATTTCTGTAGAGGTAGTATATGAGCATGAACATTTTTTGATTATCAACAAACCAGCCGGAGTCAATGTACATCCACCGAGGCCGCAGCATGAAGAGCCGTCTCTTGTTGATTGGCTGCTCAACCATTATGCCTCGATTGCAGAAGTGGGCTATAATGATCGTCCAGGTATTGTACATCGCCTAGATAAAGACACGAGCGGTATTATGGTTGTTGCGCGTACTGCCTATGCACACGCGTATTTTGAGCGTCAATTCAGGTTAAGAACTATAAAGAAAACCTACCTAGCAATTACGCAAGGCCATCCAAACCAATCAGGTACTATTGACCTTATGATTGGCCGGCATCCGACCTCACGGTGTAAAATGATGCATGTTCGGCCAGAAAAGGTAGAGATCCAGCGTGATGTAACTACCGGGTATTTACAGGTCGCCGGTGTTGGAAGAGTGCGACAAGCGGTATCACATTATCGGGTGCTTGAATATTTTGAACGCACTGCACTGATAGAGGTTCATCCAGTTACGGGCAGAACTCATCAAATTCGCGTTCACTGCGCAGGAATTGGGCATCCCTTGATTGGCGATTTTTTGTACGGTACTACCACGCCACTCATAGCTAGACAGGCGCTGCATGCAGCATCGTTAACATTTGTTTTTGATGGCAAAGAATATGAATTTAACGCGGATTTACCATCAGATTTTTTGAAATTATTGAATCAGCTGAGAATGAAAGGCTAACAAAACTGCTTGCTTTTTTTTGTAATCTTAATAGCCTGAACACGAGCTAAGAAGGAATTGTAGTAATGAAGCGTACTCGTCACGATATCCCAACAGTTCTTAGCTCTCGCCAATATCATTTCAATTAAGTAACGGTTTTTCTGTGTGGACGTTTGGCCGCATGCGCCATATGTTTACGCTTTTTTTGTTGAAACGGTTTTCGTGCGGAAGGCAGCATAGAAGACTTGCGATAATTCGTTGCGGTAGTTTGTTGACAGCGTTTCTTGAGAATTTCAAAGTGAGTAGCGAATTGCTGGACAGTAGGCATATCGCTCATAATGACCACATTTTCCTGATTATTTCGCTGTGCGGAATGGGTAACGTTGAACGATCCGGTCCATACGAGCGACTTATCCTGAACATTCTTTTCAAAAATAATAAATTTATGATGCATAATATCCGATATTTTGGCAGCCTCAGAGCATCCTACATACACGTAGATCGGTATGCGATAGCGCTCAAGAAGAGCGATTGCGCTTGATTCGCTTTTTGAACAAAAGGTATCGGTGATTATTTCTACCTGAACTCCACGCGTGTGTGCAGCAATAAGAGCTTGCGCCACTGCTTTTTGCGTAATCATATAAATGGCCATTTTGATGCTTTGTTGTTCATGATTTATGCAGTTGATGAGTAAATCGATGATGTTATCATCAGGTGAAAACAATACACACGGCATGCTTGTTTCGGAAAGTTGTGCGATGGGTATTGTGCGCGGTTTTATGCGAGTAGGTTTACGTGTAGCTTGAGAGCGCAAATCCTTTTCGCTGGCACCAATGATAAATTGAGTTTTTCCATAGTTTGAAGGCAGATTGATAGCTAAACAGGATGATAGTTGCCATCCAGTTAATAGCATCTTAACAATCCATGACCATTGCTTCATCTGGATCCCCCTTTTAAATCAGACTCATACATTTCCTGTTCATATGCTTATACCGATACTATCGCGTAACAGAGATAAAATCACACAACAGATAGATTTTAGCAAGATTTGGTACCCGTAGCGCATGGAACTTTGATTTTCATGTAAAAAATTTGCTATCTTAAAATAAAAAAGGAGAGTAGTGATGAAGGGCTATCATTTTTTCTTATTAGCGGTGGTAATGAGTAGTACTTGGATGATTGCTCAGGATACACCAGAAAAAGCGCTTGCGAACCATCGTGTTATTGTGACCATTCCTGCTCTGCATGGTGATCGAGTGGTAGATTATATTATGTACCTACAGAAGTTTTTCACTATATTGGCATTTGATGCAGATGCCTTTGGTGGTCAGAGTATAGCGGCCGAGCAGGCTATGCTTGTAGCCCATGAGCTTTGGAATATACGTCGATATTACGAGCAACATGGTGCTGCAAGTTCAGGTACGGTAAAAGAGGGGATAGAAACTATAGTTAGCCAATTACCGCAAAAAGCTGCCTTATTTAAAGACCAAGATTTTTTAAGGCGGAGTCGAGAAATTAATCAAGTATTTCATGAGCTTATTGCGTTAGTGCGTTCCAGGATGGAAGGAAATCGTTAGAATTTCCATCGCATTTCCACTTCTGCTCCAATATCACCACGTTCATTACGCATTCCTTTCACGCGAATTTCATCTGATAGAGTGTAGTCGACTTCTATTCGCGTGTCTTCGGTAAGTGAAAAATTCTTTTGTAAATATGCGCGTAATCGGTCGGTGACTTCTATTTCTAAAGCGCCGCGTACTCCTCCACGCCCTGATTGGTCCGTATATCCTGGCATAACGTGGATAGATCGAAGCGGTTTGAGTAATCGATGCATGTAGTGATCAAGAGATGGCAATGTTTGATCCGAGCCAAACAGAAGATTTTTGAGATTGTTGGCAATGACCGCAGGTACTGCAAGTCCGAGCGAGTGGTGTTCTGTGCCTATGAGCAAGAGAGAGAAAATTTGCATTTCGCTTAAATGCGGTGATGCTTCTAGGAACAATTTAGGATTGTTAAGTGATCCAGTGACGCATAGATTGATGTAATGATTTTTAATGACATTTTGGGCAGAAAGATAGATTGCTGGGTCATCATGGCGCGGAGAGAATAAAATCGATCCCTTTGAAATATAAAGTGGTTTGTAGGGAAATATAAATTCTCCAGAAAGTAGTTCTATGGAGCCAAGAAGTGACGGTTTATGGAGAGATCCGGTAAGTTTTAGCGTTAACTTTACGTCAGTTTCTAAAAATACGGTTTTTACTCGCAGTGGATTTTTGGTGTGTATAGTAAGGTCGCAGGACGCATCGAATAATTGGTGTTTAGTTGGCAGTGAAGTTGCTCCGAATAAGTGCTGTGATAGCTGTGAAGAGAACAAATTGTACTTAAGCTGCGCCTTGTCAACAAAAAGTGTTCCGGCAATATGGGGATGAGCATCATGATTCCAAGAAGCAACAATATATCCGGAAAGGATAGCGAATAAATCTTTGGTGTAGTGTATAAAGCAGCGGTCAAACTCAATTGGTGCATGAAGATGATCGATGGTGTACTGTTTGTCCCAGCCGAATGTTGCGCGAGAACATGTTATGGTACCGCGATGCAAGACGCATGACAAATCACGGACAGTTATATTGTGATGTGGATAATCGATAACAGCGCGTGCGCTCACTTGTTTTATAATATTGTGTAGTTGTGGAAAGCGTAAGGCTCCATGACGTAAATTGCATGCTGTATAGAGACAATTATGTTTCCAAAGACCTTCAATTTCTAAAGTTCCCTCGGCTTGTATGGTGTTCTGGCTTAGTAGTGGTATGTGTGGTGCGCAATGGGCAAGGTACACGGTGGCATGGAATCGTGCAGGATCCGATGCACAGAGGTTCAACCATGGCATTGTTGCGGTACTTACGGTGAGCGTCTGTAAGTAACTATGAGGGGAATATTGCATGCGTGCTGTGTACTGGAGATCGTTGCATGATCCTTTAAGATCAATATGTGTTTGGTTGGTAGTTACTGTTCCTTGGATACGTTTAATATCCTTTTTTGTCTGCTGCTCAATAGTTGCCTGATAGGTTGTTATCAGATGTTCAAGATTTCCTGTAGTAGTGATATGCACAGAACTTGGGTCTAGGTGCCATTGATCAGATAGAGCAATGGGTGCGTGAGAAGTTCCCTTAAGGGATGCGGTAAGATGCGATTGGGCAATAGTATAACACCAAGATCCTTCAGCAGTGGTGTTGGTTGGATGAGTTAATAAAGCAGTCCCTGAACAGGTGTTGGTATCAGCAGAAAAATTTGCAGCAATGCGATGAGCAAGAGGATTGTTGTTATAACAAAGATCATGAACCTCTATCCATCCGGACGCATTGAGTTTAGGAAATGTTGAGTTAGTTGCCTTTGCGAAAATGTTACCGGAACAGTTTTTGAGATAGTTATTTGGAATATAAGAATTGAGAATCGATAAAGGAAGTACACTTTCTAATGTTGAAGAAAAAATATTTGCATCATGTCGTTGGGCTTTCATTACTATGCTACAGGTATTGTCCGTGCTTTTAGTACAGAGTATTCCTTGTGTACCATCCCAAGATGCGGTAAGAGTGCATCCTGCACGTGGATAGGCTTTCAGAAGATATTGGTAATCAATTGAGCAGGATATGTTATGGGCTTCTGATCCACCAATACGTAAGGCGATGGTTCCTTCCCCTTCGGTGATTTCATGATGATGATTGCGTGATAGGGTAGTGTCGTGCAGATGAAATACTGCCCTAAGGCATTTACCAATTTTTTTAAAATTACTAAAAAGAGCGCTTGAAAGTTTGAGATGATATTCCGGATCGCGAAGAATTATATGCCCACGATGAATATCGAGTGATTTAAGCATGACGAGCAGTTTAATAGGAGGAGCTTTATAAATTGCTTCGATAAATGAACTAAAGGCAACGGTGCTGCCGTGCCATAGAGAATCTATGCGGCAGGTATCAACGTCGAGGTAGAGCGGAAGTGTTTTGTGGAAAATAATATCAAGCCATGAGGTGGTTATGCATAGACGATGCGCCTGCCAAGTCCATTGATCATCATGGGCTCGAGCACAGACGTTTTCGTACACAATAGCTGGTGGAAATAGCGTGAGTGATGTAGCGTCTCCCTCCATGCGACAGTCACACGTTTGTTGCATGGTTTGCATGAGCAGTTTACCGATATACTGCTTAGTGTGTGCATCGTATTGCAGGAACCAAATCGTAAAAAGCATCCCGAGGCAGAGTGCCATCAGGCATTGTTTGATCATGAGTTTCCGTTATAGTAGCGCTTGCCATGTGTCACGATATACATAAAGGCGCAGATGCGACACTTCTGCTACCGCATTACTCAAGGCGTAAACGGTTGATTGTTTATCGTCAGTTAAGTATAAGGTTCCTGAGCTGATAATGCCATTGATCGAACATACTATTTTTTGATCTACAAAAGTACAACTCGTGGTAACTAGGTTCTTTGGATGTGCTGGTGGTCCCTTGGTTCCCTGCTTGATGCCAAAGCGGATACCAGCCGAAAGAGAGAACGTGTTTCCATTATAACTATACGTATTACGATTCACATCGATGGTAATAACTTGAGGCTTGTGTGTGTTTAGTGCTCGTTGTTGTGCTGATAAACACACCGTTTGCAATAATTCAAGATCGGTTCGGATTAAACTTGTGGTAAAACAAGAAAAATTTATCCACGTCAACGTGAGTAGCACGATACACAATGCGCATACGGTGCAACATTCTAAGAGTGTAAAACCCAATTTTTTCATACATTGTTTACCTAACAAGATTTTAGATTTCTTCAGCCCCTTGCTCTATGGCGGCAACAGAAAGCACTTCTTCTATGGTGGTGAGCCCTTGTTTTATTTTGCGTACGCCATCTTCTATAAGAAGAGTCATTCCATCTTGAACTGCTTGTTTGCGCAGGAGCGTTGTATCCGCGCGAGCCATGGTGAGTTTGGCAATTTCTGGCGAAATTTCCATGATTTCAAAAATAGCCATACGTCCTTTGTATCCGGTGTTGTTGCATTCTTCGCAACCGACCGCTTGATAAAAGATTATTCCTCGGGCGGTGTCTGCAGTAAGTCCAATATTGCGTAGTAATTCTAATGATGGTTGATATGATTGTTTGCATTTGATGCAGAGTTTACGAACCAAGCGTTGTGCACAGATAGATACTACTGATGAGGCAATCAGAAATGGTTCAAGTCCCATGTCGATTAAACGTGTAATGGATGCTGGAGCGCTGTTAGTGTGCAATGTGCTCAGAACAAGGTGCCCAGTCAATGCAGCCTGGATTGCAATTTGTGCCGTTTCTTGGTCTCGTGTTTCACCAATCATCACGATATCAGGATCTTGTCGTAAAATAGAGCGCAACGCAGATGCAAAGGTAAGCCCAACTTTTTCGCGTACTTGCACCTGACCAATTCCTGGCATTTGGTATTCTACCGGATCTTCTACCGTGACTATATTCACGTCAGGCGTGTTGAGTTCATAGAGAATCGAGTACAAGGTGGTAGTTTTACCTGATCCCGTTGGTCCTGTGATGTAAAAAATACCATTTGGTCGCGCTATTGTTTTTTTAACAATGCGTAGATCGCGTTCACTCATGCCAATTTCTTCTATGCGCGCAAAGCTTCTCGTTTTATCAAGCAAGCGCATAACGATACGTTCACCAAACACAACCGGCAATACGGACACACGAATATCGATTGCTTTGTCGGCGATTTTGATCTCAATTCTTCCGTCTTGCGGGATTCGTTTTTCGGCGATGTTGAGGCCAGCCATGATTTTTACGCGTGAAACAAGCGCCCCCTGAATCCGTTTGGGTGGATTCATGACATGGTACATAATGCCATCGATGCGATAGCGGATGCTTAGTTCTTTTTCAAATGGCTCTATATGAATATCGGATGCGCCCCGTTTGGCTGCCTGAAAAAGTACGTGATTTACGAGTTTTATGATAGGTGCTTCTGTCTCCATGGTGAGCAAATCGCGCTCATCGATTGCTTCAAAAGCTACACCTTCTTCAGCACGTTCTTCTTCAAGCTCTTCAATAACTTGTTTGGTGCCTTCAAGTGGATAGTAGCGATTGACAGCCTCTACAATAATTTTCTCTGTGGCTACGGCGGTTATAAGATTGCCCCCAAGCAATAGATTTATTTCATCGATTGGCTGAAACTGTAAAGGCCGTGTGGTCAGAATGGTTGGCTGCCCCTCATAAATGATAGGCATGATGGCATGCTCACGCAAAAAACGTAGAGGAACTTTTGCAAGAAGCGTGAGATCGATCATTTTTTCAGAAATAGATTCGAGATACGGGAAATGAGTAAATGCGGCGAGCTGCTGTGCCAATAGCTCCGGTGAAAGATACTCTTTGGTCAGAAGGCAATCTTCGAATGATATGCCGGCTTGTTTGCTTTCTTGTGAGCATTCATGTGCTTGTTGTACGGTGATGTATCCAGCATTCATTAAAAAATCAGCGAACGATTGCTTAGCCATAGCAAGATTCCTCTATTTTTTGTTTATTGTTGCAGTTGATGATCATAGTCGTGTGAGAATCACTGAATTTTGCGTGTATATTGAGCATTGTTAGAAGTATTACGTAGCCTTGGTAAAATAGCAATAATGTACCTCTCCTTGTACGGTTGCGGCGCGACTTGTCCATTTTTTTGCCCTATGTTAGGGTGTATCATAAGGATCATAAATACGAGAAAGTATTGTTATACAGGGTTATAGGGATTTGCCGTGAAAACAACCATACAGTATGTCAAAATAATAGCATTGGTGCTGCTGAGTACGCTTCCCACTAATAGCTTTGCTGCTAAGCGTTTTCATAAAAATCGCAAGAATCATCAGAAAACCGAGCGCGTAGCGAAAAAAACCATTAAGAACATGAGTTATGAGGAGCTTGAGGCAACCAAAAATAGTCTTTTGGTTGCAGGCGATAAAGAACGAGCCGCTAAATATCTGCAAAAAATGCGTGCGCTGACCACCGATGGGCATCAGATGGCGCACATCATGCTTGACTTAGCGGATATTTATTTTGAGCTTGGTAAATTGGAAAAAGCAGAAGTTCTTTATCAAGAATATGTACGTTTGTATCTTGGTAGTCCCCACGTTGAGTATGCGTGTTATCGTGCTATTTTGTGTAGTTTCTACAATATCTTAGATGCCGATCGTGACCAGGGTAAGACAAAAAGCACGATAGCGTCGTGTGAACAATTCCTTGCTCGATCTTCCGTATTTCGTGAATTTAAAAAAGAAGTAGAAGATTTACTTGCCCGCTGCCAGGAGCATCTATTTGCCAGTGAGCTACGCATTGCTCGTCATTATGCGGGTCAGGGGAAGATGGGGGCAGCACAACATCGTCTTGCGATTGTCGAAAAAGATTTTGACGGTAAAATCCCGCAGATGAAACCAAAACTCTTACTTGCTGAATCAGAATGGGCTCGCTGGAACGGTGATTTGCTTACTGCTCAAGAGAAAGCAACCGAATTAGCGCAAAATTTTCCTGATTTCAAGGCAGAAAAATCTTTTAAGTTATCCAGAAATGTGCCAGTGAAGCCATATTCTGGGGCGACGAAAAATACCATTATTGCAGGTGCAACTCCCAAGCGCGATTTTGTAGCAACTTTTTAGGGTGGCGTTGTGTATGAGTTCCTATACTAAGCAGTATGGTCATGACGGAGAAACGCGTGTATGCAAGATATTGCAAGATCAAGGATTTATTATCTTAGCCCGTAATTACTTGACGCGTGGTGGTGAACTTGATGTTATAGCTCGCAAGCAGGATTTAGTTGTGTTTGTGGAGGTCAAAACACGTGTCAAATCGTTGTTTGATCTGAGCACGGTGATTACTCATGCCAAACAACGCAAAATACTACAAGCTGCGGAACAATTTTTAATTGTACATCGTCTTGAAGATGTCGAGTGCCGTTTTGACGTTGCCTTATTAGAGTCAGATGAACAAGGAATATTACGGCTGACTTACTTATCGGATGCATTCCAACGTGAGTGGTAGACCTCGTCATGGTCTTCTTGATACACTACATGCACGTAGTTTTATATCCAGATAGAAAGTTTGGTCTATGCGGAATCTAGTAACTCGATTTTTGACCGGAATTATTATTGGCGGTTTATTCTGGCTTGCATTTGCATCATTACCTTCTTTTTATTTTTCACTAATTCTCTTTGGTATTCTTGTCTGCATTGTCGTATTCGAGTGGAAGCGTCTTTTTAAGGTGACAAAACCATTATTCTGGTTGATTATGCCATTTTATCCAATTTTGCCATTTGCGCTTCTGATCTACATGAATCAACAACCGGAATACCACGATCTTCTCTTTTATCTTTTTATTTTAGTATTTAGCTTCGACACGGGTAGTTATTTAGTGGGAAGTTTGATTGGCAAACATAAAATTGCACCGCACATAAGTCCTGGAAAAACATGGGAAGGCCTTTTTGGCGGTTACCTATTTGCTATCATAGGTTTCAGGCTCATGTTGTGGGAGCAGGGAGTTTCACGTAAAATTCCCTTCATTCTGTGGTATGCAATCATCTTAAGCACCCTGTCATTAGCAGGCGATCTTTTTGAATCCTGGCTTAAGCGCCGTGCGCGCATTAAAGATTCAGGAAGCTTTTTGCCCGGCCATGGCGGCTTTCTTGACCGCTTTGATGGTATCATGTTCGTGGTATTTTTCTTTTATTTCTGGCGAAACTATCTGATTAAAATTTTTGATATTGTATAGTTGTCTGTTCCAGGCGTCTGTTTTTTCTTCTTGTAGTAATGTTGCCGAGTACTTTGTTCGCAACTGCCTTGGTTCTTTTATATGAGAATTATTTTGAACCTAAGTTGTGACCTTTGAATTGCTGGAATATCCAAAAAAGAAAAGCTTCCATAGAATCATCTCCAAAAAAACTCAAACCCAAAGGAGAGACCATGGAAGCGGAAGCAATCATAGCATATGTTGTAAGTGATGACACCCTAAAATTATTAAACATCATAGATGATAAACAAAGTGTGGTTTCAACAGCGGAAATCATGACAATGGCGATCATAAGCGCATTATTTTATGCAGGAAATATTGAAAAGGCTCGTAAAGCCTTGCATTCGCCCCGCTATATTTCCAACATGTTGAGTAAAAGTCAGCTTAATAGACGATTGCACAAAATTTCACCGAATGTATGGAATGCTGTGCTAGAGCGTTTTTTTAATGAAGCGAAGAACCATGATATGGTTAGTGAGTTTGTAGCAGATAGTTTTCCGCTACCAGCGTGTAAATTGGTTAGACAGCGAAGCACGAAGTTATATACCGATAAATCATATCTTGGTTATTGCGCTGTAAGGCAGGAATTCTTCTTGGGCTTTAAACTACACATGATCTGTGATGTATTCGGTCACCCTAAACAAATGCTTTTTCTTCCTGCATCAACAAGTGACATTGCTGGGTTACGTGCAATTGATCTTCAGTTACCCAAAAATTCTGCTTTATATGCTGATAAAGCCTACAATGATTATTGCTATGAAGATCGATTAATACAGGAAAAACAGATCCACCTTATGCCTATAAGAAAGAAAAATTCTGTACGTAAAGGTGGCGGTCACTTGGCCAAAATAAGACAGCGAAAAAGAAAAATTATTGAAACAGCTTTCAGCTGCATAGAAAAGCTTTTACCGCGATCTATTCATGCTGTAACTATAGCTGGCTTTATTCTGAAATCAACTCTTTTTGTGGTGGCTTATGCTCTAACCAAAGCGGCTTTTTAAGGTCACAACTTAGGTAATTATTTTGAGTATTTTCTTGATTATGTTTTCTAGTGATCGTGAGCTTAAAAGCAGAAACAAATAACACGCAAAATTGCCAAAAAAATTGCTTTTTGCGCGGTTACTTGATTTAGATTTTTGAGATTATATAAAATGATTTTTGTATGTTAGTAATTTTAACTATAAGGGTGGTAGGACATGAAAAAGAAAAAATTGTCTATTCTTCTTGTTACGAGTTTTCTAACAACTCTATGCTCCATAATCATCTCGATAGGCGCACAAGAGCTAGTTACTATCGATAGAGTGGTAGGTATTATAGATAAACAAAGTGCTTGTGATGTAGAGACATGGAAAGGTAAAGAAAATCAGTGTAAGTGTTGTTTGGTCCGTGAAGCAATAAGTTCTCCCGGTGATTTTGATACTGTGGTAAGTCGTTGCAAAAGTTTTGGTCTTTGTTCGGATAAATCTCTTGAAACAATTAAGAAGAGCCTAGGGGTATCCAAAGATTCTGATCTTGCAAAAAAAATTTTTGATGAAGCGGTTGTTGTTAAGTCTTCGGAGTGTCCTATTTTCGTGAAAAATGATGGTACATTTGATCCTGACGGACTTATAGAGTTCTTGGTGTGCGCTCACCAAGGTGGTAAGTTAAAAAATACCGCATTCTCTGCGAAAGATTGCTTGAAGGCAGAGATGCTAGGTGGTCAAAAAGGTGTGCAAACCATCCAACTGTTTAGAGTTATTTCCACCTGCTCCAAGTCGGAAGGAGAACAAAAGTTTATCATCAAAGAATGGCCTCGTGGTAAGGGTTTTAGTGAGCCACGAAGATTGGAAACCACTCGATTAGTTTCTGGTATGTCAGAGATATTGTGGCCAAATATGTTGCCAGGGTATCCAACCATTAATGTGCCGATAGCTTATCTAAGATATCAAGACAAGAATGATAAAACTCGCTATCTTTCCATAATGAGAGAAGCTCCAGGAAAGCCTTTAAAGACTTACTTACAGGAATACCTTGCAAATAGGCCTTCTTATGGCAATCAGCTTGATAAAATCTATTTTGAGCTTGGAAGAGCCGTTGCCAATTTTCATAAAAGATTTATGGATAAGCCAGCTGCGGGAAAAATTTTAGGCAAGACGATAATTCATCACGATTTACATGTAAATAATGTATTTGTCTCATCAGAAGGCGATAGTGTTATAGTAAGCTTCATCGATAATGAAATGATGGGCAACTATGTTACTAACCATCAAGAAGTCACTCACGATCTCACTGAATTATGGTTTCAATTAACTCAATGGCACAAACTTCAGTTTGAAAAAGAAGATTACCTGCGTACCTTATCTAATTTCATTCGTGGCTATGCTTCCGCTTTCCCATCTGATCAACGCAGACAGGTAGTGGTAGAAATTGGCGAACTATTCGCTAAAGCCGGTAGTCCATGGAAGCGTGATCCAGCGATTACTAAAGAGCAGGTAGCCATAGTTATAGACCAGTTGTTGAATGAAGGTACTGGGAAATAATTTTTCTTTAAGACGAAGGAAAGGCGGTGATTAGCCGCCTTTCCGCTTACCATGAGCTTTGTGTAGTTATTGCATTATTGTCCACATTCTGGATGCCATTTGGCATTCAGTTGCTCTAAAATGTATTCTAGCGACATTTCACCCATTGCTTCTGCGCCTTTGTAGGTGAATGCGCTATCAACAATTTTGCCTTTATGTGCTACAAATACAACGCCGTCTGCGGTGTCCAGTTCAAATTTTACGGCGCCATCTTGTGCTACCCGAGATGCTATAACGGTGTCTGGCGAGGATTGTAGGGCATAGGTATAATTTTCTCCGGAGAAATCTAATTTTTTGGCTGCATCAAGATTAAAATCTCCTGCGATTATAGTATAATCTGCATCTAACGTTTTACCGAGATCAATTATTAAGTTCAAATCATGTATGGTTTGTTGACGCATATCTTCATTAGCGACATAAAGTAAATGCACATTATTTACCAAAAATTTGGTTCCAGATTCTTTATTTTGAAAAAGGCTTATAGTAAAGCGTGGTCCAGTAGGATGGTATTTACGTTTTTGTAGTTGTATATTTTGCTCTATATCCTGTAAAAGAGCATTATCAATTTTTATCTCTTGCAGGACCTTTGTGTTGTATAAAGTGACACTATCATTAGCCTCAGAAGTAATAGTAGCTACTGATAGGTTGGAATTGCTTTCTTTCAGCGCTCGATCAAGTTGTTCCATAAAGAGTGTTCTATTTTTTTCTTTACCCATATCAGGATACAATTCTTGCAATAACACTAAATTGGTGCCTTTTTGCATGGCGCTTACAACATGCTTCGCTATATTAAACGCCCTAGCTTTTGTATCTTCTTGAGACTCATGTGCGATGGCGAATCCATTAGTATACCATAGTGGTCGACCTGTATTGGGATCGACTTCTCTGCTCATTTTTATCATAAGCACATTCCAGAGCATCACATCACCGATATCTTTTACGGTAAAATGTACTGGCAAGTGATCGGAATAAAGTGTTTCGAGCATTTCTCTATTGAAGCATTTTTTCTGTTGTTCTTGAGCTGGTGGAATGGAATGAATCAAGGTGCCACTGGCCATCAAGGCTGAAAGTGTTAACAGCGACAATTTTAAATGCATTTTTTTCATGATCATTTCCTTTTTTAAAAATAATTAATACTATGCATTTTAAATGCTAGCATAATCAAGATAGGAAATGATAGATTTTGCCCTAAAATATAAGGTTTTCTAATTTCTGCCACCACTGGTGGCAGTTTTTCATGACCGCTGTGTGACGTGTAGAAATCGTGCATTTTCCATGGATTTCTTGCAAAGAACTTTCGCATGCATTGTTTGTTGGCATATTTGCGGTACAGACGACGTTTTCTAGCGGACTTGCTGCCAAAGTGCTGTAACAGGAATAGCAAAAAGATTATCACCAAACGGTATAACAGTTGATCCCGTGTACAATACGATTTTGAAAGCATCGCACTAAGTTTTTACGAAATTGTACAATTCTGTAAATGCATTTTGCCAAGTGGTAGAATTTATACCACGTAGTGGCATATTTTACACCACCACCGCTAAAATATTGGCAGAAAATTCTATTGGTAGGCCAGACGATTGGACAATACCTTGCATGCGCCAGGTTAATTTATTTCTTCAGGAATTTTACCACTTCACTTTGTGCCAAATGCGTATCTTCACCGGTAATCATATTTTTAACCGATACCGTCTTGGTTGCTTGTTCCTCTGAACCTATAATCAGGCTGTAGGCTGCGCCAAGTTTGTTGGCTTTACGCATCATGCTTTTAGCCGAATCACCTTCCAATAATATTTCTACGCAAAAATCTGCTGCTTGTAGGGTATCGGCAAGCAAAAGTGCAAGTGCGTGTTGCTCGGTTGATAAAGGAATAATGATGTGAAGTGATGGCAATTGTTCGAGCGCCAAGCGATCTTTGTGAAGTTCTAACATAAGCATAAGTCGTTCAATGCCAATCGCGGCACCAATGGATGGCTGATCTTGCGAAGCTCCGAGGTCTTTTATGAGGTGATCGTAGCGCCCGCCGCCACAAAAAGTGTTTTGTGCTCCTAAATCGTTGCTGACGAATTCAAAAACTGTTTTTTGATAATAATCGAGTCCACGTACCAAGGTTGGCTTGTGTGCATAAGAGACGCTCAGAAGATGTAATTGAAGCTGAAGAGTTTTCCATTCGCTATCGCACTCATCGCATAGAAAATCGGTAATGTATGGAGCTTTTGTGTACAAGGTTTGGCAATCCTGATTTTTACAATCAAAGATTCGCAGAATATTTTTATCTTTACGCTCAGTGCATGTTGAGCAGATGATTGCGCTGTTTTTTTCCAAGAAGGTTGTCAGCGCTATCTTCATGCGATCACGATCTTGCTGGCAGCCAAGAAAATTGATGAGCACTGCGTAATTGTTCAGGTGTAATGTTTCATGAAAATAGCGATCAAGCATTTTGATAAAGTGGGCATCTTGGGCGATTGATGCGGATCCGATAATTTCCATGCTCACCTGATTAAATTCGCGGAAACGACCTTTTTGTGGTCGTTCATAGCGGAACATTGGTCCCCAGGTCCACACTTTCCATGGCGTGGTCTGTATGCCATTCTCTACGAATGCACGTGCAATAGAAGCAGTAGCTTCCGGGCGCAGGCACATGCCGTCATCATCCTGTGAGCGGGTTTCTAGCGTGAACATCTCTTTGCTGACCACGTCAGTTTGTTGCCCCAACGAGCGTTTGAAAAGTTCTGTGTGTTCGATGATAGGGGTAGTAATATGCGTAAAATGATAGCGCGAGAGGTGGCGTGAGATAGTGGTGATGATAAAATCGAACAGCGTGAGATCTAAAAAGTCCTGAGTGCCTTTGACGCGTCTTATCATGAAATTTCCTAAGCTTCTGTTTGTGTATAGGTTAAATTCTTTGTTTCCAGCTTTTTTTGCGTGCCTGTATGCGCGGTGAACTGGAAGATGCTTTAGGTTGTTTTATGAGGGTTGCTTTTTGGGTTGGAGCATCTACCGTGATATGTGCAGCTTTTTTTGATCTCTTTTTTGGCGTGACGTGAATCGTTATGTCTTGATCCAATATATTCAAAAAACGGAATAATCTTTCTAATGAAAATCCTGAAAGTTTACCAGTGCTTAAAGCTGAAATTTTAGGTTGATCAATACCCAGTAATTCTGCTGCTGCAGCTTGCGTTAATTTTTTTGCTTTAATTATAGTATTAATTTGTATTGCAAGGTTTGCCTTGGCGAGTCTTTCTTCCGGATTGGGAAGGCTAAGATCAGCAAATACATTGCCTGAGCTTATTTCGTATCCATTATCTTTTTTCATTTTTGATATCTTTCCTTGTAAATTTGTTGCGCTTGTTTAAGCCTACTTTCTACAAGATCCATTTCCTTTTTTGGTGTCTTGATTCCCTGTTTAGATTTTTTTTGAAATATATGCAAAACGAATACGACTTCTGCCATTTTGACCGTGTACACGGTGCGGTAGGTACCTGATTCATCACAGGAGATAATCTCTAATACACCAGCACTGCCAAATCCTTTGAGTACTTTGGCGTTGTTGGGTTGTTCACCTTGTTGTACCTTACGAAGGGCATAACCCATTTCATCTTTGATGTCTTCGGGACAATCTTTAAGATCATTTTTACTAGAGCCGACCCAAATGAGTTCTTTTTGCTTCATGATAATCTCGTTTTTTATTATGCCAAATTTAGTATATTTTAGCAAAAGATTACAACAATATATTTAATTTCGCCATTCACTCAATTTTTATATTTTACGGATAGTATCTCTCTCATTAACGCTAGTGTACACCAGCCGCTCTTTTGCGCAAAATAATCAAAATGCGTTATAAGTCTTATAAATCGTGGTTAGGCATTCAAGATGTCATGACTTATGAAAATAAAAAATTGATTTTTGTCATCCTGATATGGTAGTGATCAGATAAGTTCTTACATAGCATTTGTAATTGTATTATATCCAAAAAAGGAGAGGCGATATGAAAAAAACGTTAGGTATAGCGGTGCTCATGGCACAAGCGGTTGTGTCATCGGGTATACAAGCAGATTCCTGTGATTGTACTGTGACAAGTCACACCTTCTTTTCAGCACGACCACTCTATCAATCTGCCTCACCTGAGCGCGTAAGTTTGTTCCATCGACCCATGGTCAAAGAAGGTGGACATGGTGGAGCCATGCAATTTGTATTGTTTGGAGGAAAAACAAGACGCAATGACGATTTAGCAAAATTTTTCACCCCGTTTTGTAAAACGAAGTTGTTGATCTTGGAAGATGAAAGAATAGCAGATGCTGACCTTATAGCGCATAATTTTAATATTTTTACCAAAGCACAAGGTGCTGAGGATCAAGCAACATTTGAAAGTACCATTACCATAGAACCACGCCAAAATGTTTTTGGCCTTGGATTTACCTATCGTCAGAATTTAAGCCAACTATTCTGGGATGATGCAGACTGTGAGTATCCATGGTGGTTTGAAATTTCAACACCATTAACGCGTATTGAAAATCGTGTTGATCTAGGTGAGGCTATAGAGCATGATGGCGGTGGCGCTGCGCAGGTTACTGGTTTGCCCGAAGAGCAAGTATTGTTTGATTCCATGAAAGCTGCATTTAATCAAAAGCTCTGGAAGTATGGTAAAATAAATGATGGCAATAAAATGAAAAAAACTAGACTTGCTGATATTGAGCTTAAGCTTGGTTATCAATGGGTCAACACTGAATGTTGTGGTGCAGAATCATATATCGGTCTTCATATACCTACCGGCAACAGGCCACATGCAGAATATCTCTTTGAGCCGATTGTTGGTGCTAATCAACACTGGGGAGTTATGTGGGGAACCTCTGCATACTTTGACGTATGGCAGAATGATTGCGTAGCTTTCAATTTTTACATCGACCTTGCTGCTAAATATATGTTCAGTGGAAGAGAACGTCGCTCGTTTGATCTGAAATATAAGCCATGGAGCCGCTATCTTTCAGTCTATGAAAGCTTTGAACAAGCAACGCTGGCAAATGCCAATGCTGACACATTTGGGATTCAGCTTGCCTCTCCAGGTATCAACTTCTTTACGCAGGATCTCAAGGTAAAGCCAGGATTTAGTCATACCATTAACAGTGCCATAGAACTTGTCTCAGAATGCTTTAATCTTGAACTTGGTTTAAACGTCTTTGCTCGTCAAGCTGAATGTGTCAGGTTGCGCGAAAGCTTCCCAACAGGTATTGCCATCCGTTCTTCTGAAGGCCAGGGTAAGACCAATATTTACAAAACAATCAATGAAGATTTCGCCGAGTTGGATGTAGTATATGGCCAGTCAAATTATGAATCTACGGCAATTACAGAATCAGATATTGATCTTAATTCTGCTGCGCATCCAGCGATGATTACCCATACTTTATATGGCGCGCTGGGATACAAGTTTGAAGACTGTTGCTGTTATCCTATGTTTATTGGTTTGGGTGGCTCCTATGAAATGTCTCGCGACAATGCTGGCATGCATCGTTGGACGTTATGGGGTAAATTCGGATTTTCATTTTAATTGATCTACTGACCTATAGTTAGCTCATAGATAAGAACAAGCGGAGCGGCGTTTTGTGCGTCGCTCCGCTTTATTTTTTGTGTTGAGAATAGCATAGGTTATAAAACCGTTTACTTCTGTTACATTAATTTAATATTATTTCAAATAGAAATACAATTTAATGTAATGTGAAGGAGTAATTATGGTAAAAATGAAAAATATGCTCTTCCCCCTGCTTATGGTTATGGGGATTGGTAGTGCACCAACTATGCAGGCACTTTCTGGTGCGGAGCGTGCAAAAATTAAGCTTCAGCTTGATAGGGCACTGCAGAACGATTTACCTCTGTCTGGTCAGCTTATAAATCAACTTCGTCGTGGTGGAGAAAAAGCGCTTGCAGCTGAATATGCAGCAAAGCTTGACAAAGTAATGGCTGATAATATGGGGCTCTTGGTAGGTGTTGCGCAAGATTTGCATGAGACCCATTTTACGCTCGCGAATGCTGCACGGGCACATGCTGGTGATCGAGCAAACGTCGAAACAATCGCTTCAAATATTGCAAAATCAGCTTCTGAGCGAGTTTTGCAATTAGCAAATTTATTGAGAAAAGCCAAGGATTATTCGTTACTAGGCGTTTGGGAGCCGGCAGTGAAGGCAGCTGTCTCGCAACAACTAGCGGTTCGAGCGTTGAATGAGCAAGTACAGGATGCTAATGCAGTCGCGGGGGTGCAAAAAATACGGAACGCAGCGGCGGCTTTAGCAGCACTTAGGGGGCCTACCGAGTTAGTAAATGTGCGAGTGGGAGCAGCGATTCGCGAACCTAATCCTGTACAGAGAGCACCTATAATAGAGAGAGTTAAAGAAGCTGCAGGCCAAGCCTCAGTAGCAGCTCGGGCTATTATAGGTGCCATGCGTTAGTGCTGAAGGGCCACAATTTTGATTTAAGGCTGGTGAATATCCAGGAAGAA
This sequence comes from Candidatus Babelota bacterium, assembly GCA_023382795.1. Lineage (GTDB taxonomy): Bacteria > Babelota > Babeliae > Babelales > Vermiphilaceae > UBA6230. The sequence goes on along the minus strand of JAHDWT010000003.1, from coordinate 42,892 downwards.
TTAGTTTACATACTAAGAGGCACCGATTATACATCAAATTATGTGTTCGGTGCCTTTTTTATCATATACACAGTAATGCGTGACTGAAATTGCTAAAAAATCGTGGCCTTTGGTAATTCTTTGACAATTTCTATCAGCGTGCTTTAGTGAAATGCAAAAGATTATGCAAAATTATCGAGGGAGATAATGCTTAGTATGCACACGATTCTCGTCACAGGAGGGGCTGGTTACATCGGGTCTCATGCGGCGTGGTTGCTACACCAGCAGGGGTATCAAATCATCATCCTTGACTCACTTGTTTACAACCAGTCATTCGATTTTCCATGGGCAACTTGTATCAAGGGCGATGTGGGGGATCGGCATCTTTTAGCTACTATTTTTACGTACTATTCCATTACCGCGATTATGCATTTTGCCGCGTTTATAGAAGTAGGACGTTCAGTTGCCGACCCGGCAGCGTGTTATCAGAACAACGTGGTTAACACTCTTACGCTGCTCAATGCCATGCGTGATCATGGTGTTAACACCATCATATTTTCATCAAGCTGTGCGGTGTACGGCGAACCACAACAGGTTCCAATCGACGAAAATCATCCCAAAAATCCCATAAGCCCGTATGGTGAAAGCAAGCAGATGGTTGAGCAAATACTGCGTCGCTATGCTGATGCCTACGACATGCAATTTGTTGCTTTACGCTATTTTAATGCGGCGGGTGCGTTACCCGAACGTAACCTTGGCGAACGTCATGAGCCGGAAACGCATATCATTCCGCTCCTGCTACACGCGGCGACGCATAAAAGCGTGTTTACTATGTTTGGCACGGATCATGCGACACCAGATGGAACCTGCATCCGTGATTATGTTCATGTCTTAGATATTGCCGATGCGCATATAAAAGCGTATGAATACCTGCAAGCTGGTAATCAATCAACAGCATTTAATCTAGGAACGGGGCATGGTTTTTCAGTACGTGAAGTGGTAAGTGCTGTTCAGGAAGTAACCGGCGCATCCCTGGATATTGCCTACGTAGAGAAGCGAGCCGGTGATCCAGCGATATTAGTTGCTGATGCAACCAAAGCACGGGAAGTATTAGGGTGGCAGCCACGTCATTCTGAGTTGCATGCCATGGTGCGTAGCGCGTATCAATTTGCATTACTACAACAGGAAAAGCCGGTTTCTGGAATACACGAAGTGAAGCAAAAGCAAGTATAGTTCTTGGGTTTAAGAAAAAACTTGCTTGATGATGGTGTCGATCTCACGCCAACTGACCAGCGTCGCAGGCTCTCTTTTTTGGGTTTGATCTCCAGCGTATACCACAAATGCGTCGCGCATTCCCGTAAGCTGTTGCCAAAATGTAATTCCCGTAAAGAAATCAGAAACCACCGTTTTTCCGGCCTTAATTTCTAGGGGAACCAGTGTATCTGCACGTTCTAGGATGCAGTCGATTTCATGCCCGACACTGTCACGCCAGAAATAAAGTTGATTGTTGCGTCCGCGGTTAAGGAGCTGTTTGTACAGATCTGACATCACATAAGATTCTACAATGCTGCCACGTGAATAATGAGTGCCGAGCTGTGAAGCGGTCTCAATTCCTAACAGGGTACACAGGAGTGCCGTGTCATAAAAATACAATTTAGGTGTTTTAACAAGCCGTTTATTAAAATTTCTGAAATGCGGCTGTACCAAAAAAATGAGATAGCTTGCTTGTAAAACTGAGAGCCATTGTTTGGCTGTAGGCACGGTAATGCCAGATTCAGTAGCAAGAGAAGAAAGATTAAGTAACTGACCGACTCTTCCAGCACAGAGCTGTACAAACCGCTTGAAGGTACTGAGATCAATGATGTTTTTTACTAATCGCACATCACGTTCTAGATAAGTCATAATGTAGTCTTGGCACCAATCAGACGGATCAAGGTTATGTACGAGCGGTCGTGGGTATGAACCGCGCAGGATTGCTTCATCAAGAGTAGGAGCGAGCAGATTGGCGTGACTCAATTCTGAAGTTGAGCATGGCAAGAGTGTGCACAAAGCTACTCGACCAGCAAGGGTTTGTGAAACGGCTTCCATCATCAAAAAGTTTTGTGAGCCGGTAAGAATAAAATAGCCTTTAAGATCATGCGTATCGACGTACGTTTGAATATACGAAAGCAGTGAAGGAACGCGCTGAAATTCATCAAGAATAATGCCATGCGGATTTTGGTATAGTTCAAGAAATCTTCGTGGGTCCTCAGTTGCAAAGCGCTGTGTATCGAGTTCTTCAAGGGAAACATAGCGGTGATTGTTAAAAAGTGTGCGCGCTAAGGTTGTTTTTCCTGATTGCCTTGGACCCAAGATAGCAACGACAGGGAGTTGGGTGGCTCTTTTGGCTACCAGGGCGCTGATTTCTCTTTGGATCAAAATATGCTCCTTACAATTTTAAATTCTGACTTTAAGATTGTAATAAAAATGTCATCAAGTGCAACAGTTGGCTGAAAATTGCTTTTTTTAGCAATAATTTTTAACGTCCTCTATGAAGTGCGGCAACTTGTGCGGCTGCAAGAGTGCCCTATACTTGAATCATCAAAGGATCTTTTAGCAGAAGGTGAGTTGCATGAAAAAGCTGCCGATAGGAATTAGCGATTTTAAGCATAACTAGAGTAGGTCGATAGCATATCCGAACAATGTATTGAATTTAAAAATAGGATATTATAGGGTACTAATATCGCATTCTAATGATCGGTAATATCAGGTGAAGTGATTTCATGAGCCCAACAGTCTTTAGATACAAAAAATATAGATTTTTTTTCTTTTCCCGTGAGGAGTCAAGGATGCATATACATATCCTGTCTCCAGCAGGGGAAGCCAAATTCTGGATTGAGCCGATGATCGCACTTGCTGATTATAGCGGATATTCAGATAGGGAACTTAAGCAACTTGCAAAGGTGGTTGAAGATCATGCAGAAGAAATTAAGAAGGCCTGGAAAAAGCACTTTAGCATCAGCTGAAGTACAGAACATATCTACACAGGGTTTATGGATACTAGTAGATGATCAAGAGTTTTGGATTCCATTTGAGGATTTTCCTTGGTTTCTCAAAGCAACAATTGGGCAGATTTATAATTTAGAGTATTCCCATGGAAAATATCTTCATTGGCCAGAATTAGATGTTGATATTGAATTAGCTTCACTCACACATCCTGATGCCTACCCGCTGAAATATTCGTAGCGTTCTTTAATATTGGCCGATTAATAAAGCCGTTTAGTTAAAAAGTGAACACATGAAAAAGCTACCGATAGGAATTAGTGATTTTAAGCATATCGTAGAAGGACATTACTGGTATGCAGACAAAACTTTGCTGGTCAGAGAATTGTTGGAACGTGGTGCCGGCGTAACACTCTTGCCACGTCCACGACGTTTTGGTAAAACACTAAACCTTTCTATGCTTAACTATTTTTTTAGCAGCTCTGCGCAAGCTCGACACTTGTTTGACAACACTGCCATAGCAAGTGATCCGACGAGTATGGCGCATCAGGGACAGTATCCGGTTATCTTTCTTACTTTTAAAGATGTAAAAACTGCAACATGGCCTGAGGCGCTAGAATACATTGCTGTGTTGGTAGGCAGGGAATTTGCTAAGCATGAACATGTTATTTGGTCTTATCTGAATGCAAAGGAGCAAGTTTTTTATTCAGCCATAACCGAATGTACCTCAACCAAGGTACAGCTAGAAGCGAGTCTGATGTGGCTTAGTGATGTGTTATTCAGGGTTCATAAAAAGAAGATCGTCATCCTTCTGGATGAATATGATGCGCCCATACATGCGGCATTTCATCACGGTTATTACCAAGAGATGGTTGGCTTTATCCGCAACTTTTTAAGTGGCGCACTTAAGGACAACGTGGCACTACAACTTGGGGTTCTTACCGGCATACTGCGTACGGCCAAGGAAGGAATCTTCTCTGGTCTTAATAATTTGACGGTGCATACCATAGTAGACGAGCCATTTTCTACTCGTTTTGGTTTTACAGAATCTGAAGTTGAACAATTGCTTGCCGATTACCACTTACAGGAAAAACGTGCAGAGGTAAAAGAGTGGTACAACGGCTATCGCTTTGCAGGAACGACTATCTATAATCCCTGGTCGCTGCTCAATTGCGTCCAGAATAAAGGAAGTTTACAGCCATACTGGGCAAACACGAGCGATAATGCATTGATCATGGAAGTTATTGCCAGAGCCGATGCAACTACCAAACATGCGCTGGAATTATTGATGATGCGTCAGGTTGTTTATAAAGAAGTGGATGCATCATTTGTATTTTCTGATGTAGAGCACCATGCGGTTGCCTTGTGGAGTTTGCTCCTGTTTGCGGGGTATTTAACACCTCAAACCCAAGAAGTAATAGAAGGTAGATGGAAATGTAATCTTACCATACCGAACAAAGAAATTTACGTGCTCTATAAACAGCTCATCGAACGCTCATTTGACCAGGTACTTTCCTACACTGGCATCAAACAAATGCAGTACGCTTTGGCACAGGGAGATGGCGATCTTTTTGAAGAAATGATACAAAAATATCTGCTCAATAGCATGAGTATGTTTGATTTACCCAGCGATGAACCAGAGAAGAGTTACCATCTGTTTGTTCTAGGGCTTTTGGTAACGCTGAGTGATGTGTATGAGGTGATTTCTAATCGAGAAAGTGGGTATGGCCGCTATGACATCATGCTGGTACCCAAGGACGTAAAAAAGCGCGGTATTGTGATTGAATTTAAGCGCGTTGCAAAAAAAGAATCGCTTGAACAAGCCGCAGAGGCTGCCGTCGAACAAATTAGTGAAAAGCAGTATGCGCATGAACTTAAGCGTCGCGGTATCTCTACTATTACTGGGTTTGGCATAGCATTCAAGGGCAAAGAGGTTTTGCTTAAGCAGATCGAGTTGTAAATAATGTCTGTAAGCTGAGCATCAATTAATCTCCAGGTCGTGGTAGCGAATTAAAATAGCATTGTCTAGTCTAACCCCAAGCGTGTCAACCATGTTGTCCTATACTTGATCATTGGGCTATCAAGTATTTGAAGGGCTATGTTTTTGAACATTTTTCTGTTGTGAAGTAAGCGATGTGAGTAATTGTCCTGTATGTTGCCAGCTCATCACAGGAGCTTGAGGCCAATGATGGTCTTCATCCCCCGCATATATGACCCGATAGTCTGTGGTTTCGGGTGCAATTGAACGGAAATATTCAATATTGTTAAAATAATCAGCATTGACAGTGCGACCCGCCTTGATCTCAAGAGCGCTCAGAAAAGTACCATGCTCTAGAACGAGGTCAATTTCTCGTCCCTGAGTATCACGCCAAAAATAAAGAGCAGGACGTTCATTGCTATTGTAATATTGTTTAAGAACGTCTGCGATAATATAGGATTCTACGATAGAGCCGCGAAGATAATGTTCCATGAGTTCAAGTGATGTTTTAATTCTTAAAAGTGTGCAAAGAATACCTGTGTCAATGAAATATAGTTTCGGAGATTTTATGATTCGCTTGCCGTAATTTTTATAGTAAGGATACAGAAGAAAAACAATATAACTTGCCTCCAACACAGAAATCCAAGCACGTGCTGTTTTATGATCGATGCCACAATCATTACCCAAAGAAGTTAAATTAAGAATTTGTCCCGTCCTTCCTGCACAAAGTTGTAGAAATTGCTGAAAGGTATTGAGATCACCAACCTGTTTCAAGCTTCGTACATCGCGTTCTACATAGGTTCTGAGGTAGTTGGCATAGAGGATTTCAGGAGTGATTTGCGTATCAGCAAAAAGTGCAGGATAAGAACCGCGAAGAGCAGCGATTTCTATAGTTTTTGGTAAAAGATTTTTTTGTTGTAATTCATGTAATGAAAGGGGCAGCAGTGTTACTATCGCTATTCTGCCTGCAAGCGATTGTGTTACTTTTTCATTGAGCAATAAATTTTGTGAACCAGTAATAATGAAAAACCCCTTTTTCTTTTCACGGTCGATGGTGGTTTGTATGTATGAAAGTAATTCGGGAACATGTTGCACTTCATCCAAAATAATGCCTTGTTCAGTTGGATATTCTTGTAAGAATGAACGCGGGTCTATTTGAGCACGTTGTCGGATATCGAGATCTTCTAATGAAAGATAACGATGTTGTGGAAAAAGATGTTGAACAAGAGTGGTTTTTCCGGACTGTCGAGGGCCAAATACCGCAACAGCGCTAAACTGTTTGGCAAGCGATAGGACTTCATTGCTTAGATCTCTCGTAATCATATGTTAGACCTTTCTTATGAAAATTGGGAATTTGATTCCCAATTTTCCAGGCTAAAGAAAATCGCTTTTTTTAGCAATAATTTTTAACGTCCGCTATAAAGTGTGGCAACTTGCGCGGCTGCTTTTGCATGCGTCAGCGGAACCCCTTATGCAACTTGAGTCGATATTACATGATATTCCCGTTCGTCAGCGTATCGAAGAAGCATTTGTCTTTCCTACCATGGAGAGCAAAGAGGTGATCGTGTGGAGTTTATTAATATTTTCAGGATATCTTACCCTACAGAGCCAAGAACTTGTTAGCGGTAGAGTTATGGATGATTTGGTTATTCCAAATCGAGAAGTGCGATTGATTTATGAGGATTTTCTGCAAGAACCGCTCAGGGTGAATAGCATACGTATTTTGCTTACCGCACTTCAGCAAGGTGATGGTCAGGTATTTGAAAAAATTATACGCGAATATTTGCTCAATAGCGTGAGCGTATTCGATCTGCCACGTTACGAACTTGAAAAAAGTTATCAATTTGTTTGTCCTAGGACTTTTGGTGACGCTCAGTGATGTGTATGAGGTGATTTCAAATCGAGAAAGTGGGTATGGTCGCTATGACATCATGCTGGTACCCAAGGACGTCAAAAAGCGTGGCATTGTGATCGAATTTAAGCGCGTTGCTGAAAAAGAATCACTCGAACAAGCGACAAAGGCATGCCGGCGAACAAATTCGCGAAAAACAGTATGCGCATGAATTGAGACGTCGTGGTATTACCACTATTGCTGGGTTCGGCATAGCATTTCAGGGCAAAGAGGTTTTGCTTAAGCAAACAGAATTGTAATAAATGCGTGTGCTTAAGAGCTTTTTATCGTCCTCGTTGAAGTGCCGCAGCGTAATTGAAGTTAAAGAAGTAATTATACCAGATTTCGTCGGTTGTCTGATAAATATTGTCGTAGACAAAATGATCTACCAACGCCTCTCGCGTACGGACAACTTCGCGAAGCCGTTTTCTATTTTTGGGATCCGCTATGGTGAGGTCTATAAGTTCAAGCGCCCGCTCAAACGCAAGCCGACTTAGTTCTTGATTACCTTTTTGTTTCCAATTGATGGTGCGAATAACTTCGCTTCCGATATTGGCCAGTTGTTCAATGAGGGTAAATTGATTCCATCGACCGGCGGCAAGCTGCTTATGCATGATCATGATGTTACCTTGCTGATCACGAGAGCTATGATACGTTTTCGCATTTCTGGGTTATCTACTGAGCAAGTCTTATTTCCCCATGATGGTCTGAGGTTAATCATAGAGTCAAATTCTATAAAGTTTTCAGTGCCAAAATGTTCAGGGTGCAGGTTGATTCCCCATAAATTTTTTTGATCAGAACCTCGATCGAGTAGAAGTAACTCCTGATCGGCGTGAAGTTCGCCATCAACAACCATGATATTTTCTTCAATGTCAACAACGGCCTTGACGAGTTTTTGAAACATATGGTGCGACATATTTTCAAGTTCTTGGATAGTTATTGTATCGGTAACGAGCATCATAGTGGCCTCCTGTAATAAATTGGTGATGTATAAATAAGAGAATAACAAAGATATTACGAATTTGTATCACCATGATCGAAGTGTGCTAATTTGCAATATTTTTTGTTGAAAGATGCGCGTGATAGCTAAGGTTTAAGGATGCGATTATAAGCAGCCAGCGTAAATATTAAATACTAATTTTGCAAGAAAGTGTTTATTTTGAGTCTTCTTATTAGATATAATTTTCAATTAGAGTTATTGCTTTGTGTGAAAATGTGAAGGAATGGTATGGTGCGTTATCTAGTCAAAAAGAATAGTGCTCTTTTTCTTAGTTTTTTAGTGAGTGCGATTTTTACTCCTGTGATTTGCCAGCCTCAAGGTCAGGAAAAAATTGAAAAAATGCGCCAAAAACGTGAGCAATTATCTAATGTTGAGCAAGAAATTCAACGAATTCAACAGGAAGAAGTTCTTAAACGTCTTCATTCTATCGAGCAAGAGCAAAGAATTCTCGAACAAATTCAGCGGCTTGATAAAGAAATTGAGGCATTGCGTATAAAAGAATCTGTACCGGAGCCCAGAAAAGCAATGCAACAAGATGAATTACTCGAGCTTGAAAAAACGGTGCGACGCCTACAACAACAAGTATTTGAAAAACGCCTACTACAAGGAACAAAAAAATCACCTAGAACATTCGATGAATTATATAACGCGGTGCATGAAACTACACCAAATGTATATTTACGTGAAAAATGGCCAAGTAAAATAGTAACGCTTGATGAGCTCGATGCATGTTTGGACAATTATTATGAAATAATGAGCAATAAATTAAAAAGTGCGTACTGGGTTAATAAAAAGCCGTCAGAGGATAGTTTTTTTTCAAAAATATACCAAATGAATCGTCATCATAATTATGAGCCGTTTGCAGAAAAGCGGATTATTCCTCCAGGGTCTCGCATCGCAATTCATGGCGATATGCATGGTGATGTAATATCGCTTATGACTTTTCTTAAATATCTGAAAGATAATGCGTATCTTGATAACAATTTCCGTGTCATAAAAAATAATTTTTATCTTCTTTTTTTGGGGGATTATACCGATCGCGGTAGATATGGCATTGAGTGTGTGTACACAATTTTAAGACTGCAGATAGCAAATCCTGATAATGTAATGTTGATTCGAGGAAATCATGAAGATACTTCTATGACTGCTACATATGGTTTTATGCAAGAACTTTTCATGAAGTATGGTGATCCTTTAGCAGTTCGTCAGACAGTTGAAAAGCTCGGTAATGACCCGGATTTTATGGTGAAGGTAAAAAAAGAGTATCCAGATAAATTTAAACAGGTGTTTGATCTTATAAAACGTGTGCATAGGATTTATGACCTTATGCCTGTTGTTTGTTATCTTGGTGTACGCGAAAATGCTGCATTGATAAATTACGTGCAGTGTTGTCACGGTGGACTTGAGCAAGGTTATAATCCGCATGATTTATTAGATAGTGAGGTTACACAGGCTTATGAGTTGTTGCCAGTGCTGTTAAAAGCAGATCAGATAGATTCTATATATGGCTTGCCTCAAAAATTGTACCAAGATTTTCATGCTGAACGGCCGGTAAAAGGAAGATATTATAATGTCGGATTTATGTGGAATGATTTTGAGGTATCGTCGTCTGGAGATACTTCTTATAATCAATCCAGGGGGTGGAGGTTTGGCAAACAAACAACGGCGCAATTACTGTCTTTGCAATCAACGCCAACTTCCCGAATCCGTGGTGTTCTTCGTGGACATCAGCATGGAAGCATAGATGATCCAATGATGAGATCTATTTATGATATAGCGGGAAAGACACCAAATCACAAAGGTGTGAGTAAATTGTGGCAACTTCCTGGAAGTCGATTGTTTAATTCGGATGGGTTATGGGATCATATTGTAGCTACTTTTAGTGTGGGTCCTGATAATGCTCTTTTTAATCCCCGCTATAGCGATGGTAGCTATACGTTAGCTTTTCATGCATTCGGCATACTTACGGTGCAGCCTCGTTATGAAGATTGGAGGCTGGAAGTGATCAGGTTTAATTTCCCTGAACATATTATACCTGAACGGTGGAAAGTTACGAAAAAAAAGTAACTATGAACAAAATGAAAACCCCAGTGTTGAGCTGGGGTTTTTTGATGATCAGTGGAGTGTGTAGCAAGCTATCTGTTCGTTATTCGGTTGCACCATGACATTTTTTGAACTTCTTACCCGATCCACAAGGGCATGGTTCATTTCTACCTATTCGCTCGGCGCCACCTTCTGTTGATTGGCGAGTTGTTTCATCAGTGGTATCAGTAGGTGCACTGAAATTGAGTTGTTCAAGTTCGCGTTCACGGCGTACTTCCAGCGCATGTTGATCAAATCGTTCGAGATTCAAGTGGAAGATGTGATGAACAATATCTAACTTTATGGTTGCCATAACATCGCGGAACATATCGAAAGCTTCGCGTTTATATTCTATGAGTGGATTTTTTTGCCCCCAACTACGCAACCCAATACCCTCACGTAGATGATCAAGGTTGAGCATGTGTTGTTTCCATGAATTGTCTATGGTTTCCAGCATGAGCCATTTTTCAGCTTGCTGTATTAGATCTGATTTTTGTTGATTACGATATAACTCGTATTGTTCTAAGAGATAGTTGGTAAGGTCTTTTTCAAGCTGCTCATGATTTGCTTTATCAAATTTTTGTGCTTGTAACTTTTCTAATGGAAGGCCAGTCATTTTTGCGGTAAACGCGATGAGCTCGTCAGCTTGCGCAGGTGTTACAGTACGTTGAGGACAAAAACGTAAAGTAATTTCCTGTATTGCGGATGTTACCAAATCACGTACCAGTTCAAATATTTGTTCAGAGCCTTCAAGTACAGAACGACGATATTCGTAGATTACGCGACGTTGTTGATTGAGCACATCATCATATTCCAGTGTGTGGCGACGAATTTCAAAATTCTGTTTTTCAACTTTTTCTTGAGCACGTTCGATATTTTTTGACACCAAACTTGACTCAATGACTTCATCTTCCTGCATGCCAAATCGTTGCATGCTGCGCTTCATGTTTTCACCGCCAAAGCGACGAATCAGATCATCTTCGAGCGAAATGTAAAAACGTGATTCCCCAGGATCACCTTGCCGGCCAGATCGCCCACGCAGCTGATTGTCGATACGTCTGCTTTCGTGTCGCTCGGTACCCAAAATGTACAAACCGCCAACTGATCGTGATTCGGGAGTTAATTTGATGTCAGTACCGCGACCAGCCATATTTGTTGCAATGGTCACGCGTCCTGGCTCTCCCGCATGTTCAACAATCTCTGCTTCACGAGCGTGATTTTTGGCGTTAAGTACTTCATGGGGAACGCCGTGCATGGTCAGTACTTGGCTGAGCAGTTCAGAGGTTTCCACCGCAACGGTACCAATGAGTATCGGTTGTTTGCGTACATAACGCTCTTTAACGTCTTCTACGATGGCATTGAATTTTGCTCGTTGTGTAAGAAAAATAAAATCTGGCTTGTCTGCACGAATCATTGGCTGATTAGTTGGAATCGTGATAACACCAAGTTTGTAAATGCGATAAAATTCTTCGGATTCAGTTGCGGCAGTACCTGTCATACCAGCAAGTTTTTTGTAGAGGCGAAAATAATTTTGCAATGTGATTGTTGCAAGTGTTTGTGTTTCGCGCTCAATTTCAACGCCTTCTTTTGCTTCAAGTGCTTGGTGTAATCCATCGCTGTAACGACGCCCTTGCAGTATGCGTCCAGTAAATTCATCAACGATAAGCACTTGGTTCTCTTGTACCACATAATCAACATCGCGACGAAAAATAGCATGTGCTCGTAGCGCTTGCATGATGTGATGTAAAAGTGTCAAATGATCGATTGCATAGAGATTTTTGATAGAAAAGGCTTGCTCAACTTTGTCGATCCCAGCTTCTGTGAGTTGCGCAGTACGTTCTTTTTCATCAACTTGATAATCGATATCTTTTTTGAATCTACGCACTACAACATCCGCTTTAGCGTACAGGTCTCCGCTTTCTTGTGCAGAACCAGAAATGATGAGTGGGGTTCGTGCTTCGTCAATCAAAATTGAATCGACTTCATCGACGATGGCAAAATTAAGATCTCTTTGTACGTAATCTTCAAGCCTGAATTTCATGTTATCGCGCAAATAATCGAATCCGAGTTCATTATTGGTGGCATACAGAATATCGTTGTTATATGCCTGTTTACGCGCTGCGTCTTCCATATTGTTTTGCAATATGCCAACTGATAGCCCCAAGAAGTGATAGATAGGGGACATCCATTCAGCATCACGGCGTGCAAGATAATCATTAACGGTTACTAAGTGTGCGCCCTTGCCAGGCAATGCATTGAGATACATGGCGAGTGTCGCGGTGAGCGTTTTACCTTCACCAGTTTTCATTTCAGCGATATTGCCCTTGTGTAGCGCGATACCGCCAATGAGCTGGACGTCATAATGACGTTGATGTAAAACACGTTTACTTGTTTCACGTACCACTGCAAATGCTTCTGGTAGAATATCATCAAGTGATCGTCCACGTGATAATTGTTCGCGAAATTCATTAGTTTTTGCAGAAAGCTCTGCGTCAGAAAGTGCACTTATCGCTGCTTCAAGATAGTTAATTCGATCAACTAGAGGTTGAATGCGTTTGAGCTGGCGTGTATTGTTTGTTCCCAGAAGTTTTGCTAGTAATCGTGCAATCATCGTATCCTCGCACCATTGTTATATGTTCTACGGTATCTAACATGATACGTGTATGGGATAAATTGATAAGAAGTATTATGTATTGTGTTCAAGAAAACATGATCAACGTGTATTAAAAGTCTGATCTAATCGTTGCATTATCGCCATGATACGTATGGTGCTTAATGTAGCATAATGACAACGAATTAACAATAACTATGCCAACCACACAACACTTATCTGTCTTCCTGAAGTGCTCCCCTGGCGACGATACGAACAATATGACGTGTTACATATGGTGCATACATGATGTTGTTGTAAGATGTTTTGTTGCGTAACACCAAGCTCCTGGAGCTGCAGTGCAACAAGCATTCCAAGATCAAAAAAGACACCTTCTGGTCTATGGTGCAATGCGTTGTGATGTGTAGCGTGTTTCACGGCATTAATAACATCGTGACCAACGCGGTAACAGCAAGCACGTGCACTTGGCCCAAAAATCACATGTAGTTGGTCAATGCGTGTTGCGTAGCGATGTTGCAATGAAACAATTACTTGTTTGACAATACCATGAACAGCTCCTCGCCAGCCAGCATGGGCAATGGCGATGACGCGGTGTTCTGGATCATAAAAAATTACGGGGAGACAATCTGCGGTCATAACGCCAATGCCAAAAAAAGTGAGTGCAGTTACAAGGAAATCTCCTGGCAGGCTAAATGGTATATAAGACTGCGCAATAGCCTTATCGGTGAACGTAACGCCATCAATGCTGTGCGTTTGCCTGAGAGTAAGCAGGTGATGTATACGATGTTGTTGGCGCAGTGAAGCAAAGGCTGAAATATGATAAAAATCCTCGACTGTGTTCACCGAGCTATAATGCGCTGGGAAAATACCATCTGTGGCTGAGCCGAAATAACACATGATGTCGAGATAAGAAAAAGATTTTGTGTGCACAGCATAGCCTTACTATATTTTTTCATAAATCTCTTTTATGTGTTCACATGATTTAAGTAATGCCACGAGCTCTTTGGTAAGTTGTGGATAACGAGGTTGGGCTAATGCGATAGCAACCTTGATGCGTTCGGTTGTCATGGCAATGTCACTGCAATAATTGCGCGTCGCGTTGCTGCGTAGATGAGCAGCAAGAGTGAGAATCTCCCTATTTTTGAGAAGCGAAAATTCTTGTGTGAACGAACCTTGAACAGCGATAAGTTGTTGTATGCAGTGATGGTAAAAACGATGATATTGCATGATACCGCGAATGTATATGAGTGCTTTACGTAATGAACTCATGCCGGGTTTAAGCGCGCGTACTTCTTGGGGAGATGTTTCGAGCATGTGCTCCAGATTGCTAAGTACCCGGATATCAAGCTCGAGTTGTGCGAGATAGTCATCCAGTGATCGGGTGCACGAATTTTTACATATTTCTTCAAAAAAAGTTTCGAGAGCTTGTTCGCAAGCCGAATAGCTGTCGGGATCAGTTTGCTCTGAGGTAGGAATACGCCAATGCGCCTCAACTAGTTGAAGTACATGGCGATAGTGCTCAGTGAGCCCTTTATAGGTTCGTGCAGGCATATAGCGCGCAGCTAAGGCAGGTGCAACAGGTTTGATTGACTGCAAGGCGTGTACGGATGATGTGTTAAAGGAATATAAGATCAAGACTATAGACCAGACATTCGTTACGAATAGACGAAAATTCATGATAATTCCTCCATGTTTCGAGCTTACTAGGCGGTGGGTACGGGTGAAAAAGCCTGTTGTGTAGATCTGTTCACCTACCTTATACTATATCCATATTTTTATATGATCACAAAAGCTCTCGATAGCAGTAGATTGGGGACACCATGCCAATTATAGGCGTAGGAATTGATGCAGTGCAGATAAGTCGCTTTGAAGAGTGGCGCCAAAAAAGCATGAAATCCCTGAAGAGAGTGTTGAGTGAACAGGAGATACAGTATTGTTTGCAGGAGCCAAGCAAGAGCGCCGAGCGATTTGCGGTTAGATTTGCAGCTCGAGAGGCTCTACTCAAGGCATTACAACCATTACTCATTTGTTCATTGCCGCTTTTGGCTTTATGTCGCAACCTAAAAATAAGTCGGCAGGTTAGCGGGATGCCCGAGATTCAGATCGATTGGAGCGGGTTAAATGGCTATATTAAGAAACCAGGTGACGTTGATGTGCTTATCCATTCGAGTTTTACGCACACCAGTGTATGTGCGCATGCAATTGTTGTGTTAGAACGAATCTAGGTTTTTTGAAATTTATTTGACAATGAGTCCAGATGTTATAATCTAAAGATAAGCTTTTTATAGTATTTTACGCTTTTCAAACTAAATAATCGCATTTCTTAAGCAATGAATCGCGGGGTAGAGCAGTCTGGTAGCTCGTTGGGCTCATAACCCAAAGGTCGCTGGTTCAAATCCAGCCCCCGCAACCAAAAAATATTAAAAGAACCGGATGTTCTTGAAACGTCCGGTTCTTTTTTTTTGGTAATTCGTTAGAGTTATTGGTCCTCGGAACCATCTTGTTCATTCGTACTAACAGCTTTGTTGTTCCACGTAAATTGAAGTCCTACATGGCCTGCCAACTGCGTCAATTCTCTTCCGAAGAAATAAGCTACGGTAGATGCAAGCGCATTGCCGGTAACAGCTCCGGTTGCGTAGATAAATTTTGTGAAGGAAAATGCTTTCTTATTAATCCCTATTTTAGCTTGTGTATCATTTTCCTCGGTGAATATCACACTTGTTTTGTCCGAAGAATTTTTCATAGCGTCAATGCTCTGAAAGCTAGTCGACATGGCTGCTGCTCCGCCGATTTTGAGGATAGTTTTTTTATTTAAATCGTTTTGACTATCGACAGTTCCCACCAAAAGACCTATAGCAGCATTTTTTGATAGCACTCCTGATTTCAAGCCTTTTCCAAAGGCTGCCCAAAGAGATTTTAGAGATGATGGTGTATTATTTGTTTGAGCATCTGATTTTTCGGTTATTTTTTCAATTGTTATAGCGTCATCTATATCCGTTGCTACCATGCTCAGAGGTAGTGTCAGTGACATAAGTCCTGCAAAGATGTGTCGTGTATTAAAAACCATAAAGGTCCTTTCATAAATGAATAATAAAATGAGTTATTGTATATTCTTGTTTAAAAATGTGTGTACGTCATCGAGTAATGTTTTTGCATTGGCATAGGTAAGTTTTTGGCAAGCTTCCTGATAAGGCAGCCAGATAAAATCCTGGTGCTCGTGTGAGAGTGTTATGTGGTTGGATTGTGTTTCACCGACAAAAAAATATACCGTTTTTTTGGCAAGCAATCCGTCATAATCATGAAACACATAAGAAAACGTGTGTTCAAATCCTGGCATTATGGTGCTGGTGATACCAGCTTCTTCAGATAATTCTCGGAGTGCTGCTTCTTGATGAGATTCTCCAGATTCAACTTTTCCTTTTGGAAAATCCCAATGGCCGGCTTGGTAATGAAGCAGCAGATATTCTTGCACGTTGTTCTGGGTACGATAGACCACTATTCCTGCTGAATTAACCTGTTTCATGAATATTTCCTGCATGTGCAATTAGTTGAGAAAATAAATACTTATTTTAAAGAATTTTCTTGTTGTGTAAAGAAGCCATGCGGCTATCCCTATAAGTGGTCCTACCCAAAGCCAAAATAAAACAGTTCCAAGTGCATAATGAATTGCCGATGGAGATCCTAAATAATGAATGAGATTTGTGATGCCTTGGTACACCACAAAAAGTGGAGCCAGGATAACAAACATTTGTATGCTAAAGTTTCTTACAAAGATCATGAAGGGTTGTAGATAAATTTTAAAGTTAAAATACTTCCGTAGAAACCACACAAAAAGTATGGTTTGCAGAATAGTAGAAAGCGTGGTTGCTAGAGCGAGACCAACTGCCTGAAGCCAATACATGAGGATGAAGTTGAGAACAATGTTTGTGACGGTTGCTATAACTGCGATAATAGCTGGCTTAGTGGTATTATGCAGAGCATAATATATGTTCATCAAAATTTTGTTGAGTGAAATAAAGAACAGTCCAGCCAGGAATGCAATTAAAATAAGGCGAGCTTCAGATACTTGCTCAAGTGAAAAATTTTTAGAATAAAACATGGTGTAGAAAATTTTATCCGCAAAAAAACCCATGATAAGCGTAGTAGGTGCGGTAACCCAGAATACGAGTTTTGCAATTTCTAGTAGATAGAAACTAAGTCGTTTTGGTGCATACAGCCCAAGATGCGAAAGATATGGCAATAATACGGTCGACAGAGCTGCTGCAAAGACACCGCTTGGTATTCCCATAAAACGATTACCATAATAGAGAAGCGTTACTGATCCTTTGGCCAAAAATGAAGCAAAGCTTGTATCCAGAAATAGGCCAACTTCTGCGACGCTCATACTAAAAAGACAAGGGAAAAATTTACGTAGCACGTGTTTGCATTCTTTCCAGGTGCCTTTGTCAAAGAGTTCAAATGAGAATCCAAGTTTACGATAAGCGGTAACGTGGGCAGCGAATTGAACGGCTCCTCCTAGAAGAATAAAATAGCACAATACTTCGACAGAGGTACCAAAGAACAATCCCAGTAGTATGCCAGCAATAAAAAATATGTTCAGAATTACCGATGATATGGCGGGTACAAAGAAATGCTTCACTGCTTGGAGTGCCCCTGCTAAAAGTGCACTACTTGAGACAAAGAAGATAAAAGGCATAAGAATGCGTAAAAATGGGGTAGCGTATGCAATCTGTTCTGCTGAAAATCCTGGTGCGACGAGGGTAATCACTTGTTTTGCAAAAATCATGGCAACGGCGCATAACAGAAGCACAGCACCTTCAAAAATCAAAAAAGCAAGTGAAAGAAGTTGATTAATGCCATGCTGACCGTGATTTTGTTTAGAAAGGCTTACGAGCGATGGAACGAGTGCAGAAGAAAGTGCGCCTTCAGCAAAAATTTTTCGTAATGAATTGGGAATTTTAAATGCGGTTAAAAAGGCGTCTGAAACAGCGCCAGCACCAAGATAACGCACCATGAGCAATTCGCGAATAATGCCCAAAATACGGCTCAGCAGGGTGGAACTGCCTACTTGGATAGTTTTATTAATAACATGATTTTTATGTGCCATAAAACCGTTGCTCCTGGCATTCAATGAAAGAAAAGTAAAACGCGACATTAGTGTAGCATGAGTGGTTTTTTTGAATAGTTATTGAGATTGTTATATGTGGTGCGCCAATGCACTATTTTTTAAAATTAATCTATGGCGCATTTTTTGTATAATGTGTTCATCGTGCGAACAGATGATAAGCCCCATGTTCCAAATGTGTTGGCAAGAGAGCAAAAAATCGATAGTTGCTTTTCCGGTTTGGGCATCAAGATTTCCGGTTGGTTCGTCTGCAAGGAGTATGGCGGGTTGATTAAATAAAGCACGTAAAATAGCAATACGTTGTTGTTGGCCACCGGACAATGTTGATGGCATGACGTGTGCTTTGTCGACTAATCCTACTGCATCGAGCATTTCTAATACTCTTTTTTGACGCGATGGTAGAGGCTGTCCTGCAATAAGACCTTTGAGCATGACATTTTCAAGAACACTGAGTTCATTGATGAGGTGAGGTTGTTGAAAAACGATACCAAGCTGGGGGGTATACTGGCGTGCGTACTCTTTGGAAGAGATACTAGTGCCGTTCTGATCATTGATGGTCACGGTACCATGGTCGGGTGTTTCCAGTCCTGCGATGATGTGCAATAAGGTTGATTTGCCTGAACCTGAACTTCCGGTAATTGCGTAGGTGTCACCTTGCACAAATTTTGCATCAATATTATTTAGTACAGAAATGAATGATGTTCCTTGCTGATATGTTTTTGTCACACCACTTAGCGTGATTGATAGAGGATTCATAGAAGGCTTTCGTAGATGGTCGAAGCTCACACTTTGTTGCTCAGTATAAGTGGGCATATAAAAAAAATAAGAGCCATGAGTAAGTTGAAGGGTTTTATGACTGCCTGAGTTTAAATATTGTCTTTTATTTCTAGGCTTTCTTACACTTAAGTTATTAGGGACCAATGATCTTAGGTGAGCAAGCACGCCTACAGCCTATAAAATACAAGGGGGAGTAATGAAGACACTATTACACAAAAATGCGCAAGATCATGTGCCGGAGGTATTGCCGGTTATTCCAACAATGGATGTTGTGGTATTTCCACAAACCATTGTGCCATTGTTGGTGCTTGATGAGCGCATTATCAAGGGTATCAATCGTACTTTAGAGGAATCTAAATTAGTGTTACTGTTGGCTGCCAAGAAGCAGGTTGATAGTCAGGGTGCGATTGGCACTAAAGATCTTTATACTACCGGAACGATTGCAACGGTGATGCGGCTTATTAAAATTCCAGAAGGTGGCATAAAAATATTGGTGCAGGGGCTTTGTAAGGCACGAGTACAACATCTTTCTACTGAAGAAGATGTGTTAACGGCGATGATTGAGCGTGTGCCGCAAGAAGTAGCTTCAGAAGAGCCAGAGCTTATTGCACAAGTAAAAAACATAAAAGCTTTATCTGAAAAAATGGCCGCATCAGGCCATAGTTTTAGCCCAGATTTTCACGTGATTCTTTCCAAAATGCAAACTTCAGATAAGATTGCCGATTTTATCCTCTCGCATCTTAATCTTTCTGTGGAGCTTGCTCAGGAGTTGCTGGAGACTGAAAATCAGAAAGAGCTTCTTGAAAAACTCTATAATTTGATGACCAAAGAGATAGAAGTTGCACAAATGCAGGAAAAAATTCGCGCACGCGCACGCGAATCAATGAATGATTCACAAAAAGAATATTATTTACGCGAGCAACTTAAGGCGATCAAAAAAGAGCTTGGTGATGACGATGTGGAAGACATAGAGCAGATGTACGCGAAGCTTGAAAATTTGCAAACTGATGAGGAAATCAAAAAAGAAGTGCGCAGGCAGATTGGTCGATTAGAACGCACATCGCCTGACTCCATGGAAGCCGCAGTGATACGTAATTATTTGGAATGGATGTTTGCATTACCGTGGGGACATGAAACTGAGGACAATCTTGATATTGCACATGCGCAAAAAATTTTAGACGAAGATCATTATGGGTTGCGCGAAATTAAGGATCGCATTCTAGATTTTATTTCGGTTCGCAATCTCAAGCAGGATGGCTATGCACCGATTATCTGTTTTGTTGGACCTCCTGGTACCGGTAAAACGTCACTAGGGCAATCCATTGCTCGGGCGCTTGGCAGAACGTCATTCAGGGTTTCATTGGGTGGTGTTAAGGATGAAGCAGAGATTCGTGGCCATCGGCGTACTTATGTTGGTGCTATGCCGGGAAGATTAATTCAAGGTATGCGCAAGGCTGGTTCTTGTAATCCGGTTATCATCATTGATGAACTTGATAAAATTGGTTCTGATTTTCGTGGTGATCCATCAGCAGCGATGTTGGAAGTTCTCGATCCGCAACAAAATAAAACATTTTATGACAATTATTTAGGTGTTCCTTTTGATTTATCTAAAGTGCTATTCATAGCTACAGCTAACACGCTAGAAACCATTTCTGAGCCATTGCGTGATCGCATGGAAATTATCCAATTGTCTGGCTATACGCTTGATGAAAAATTGAATATAGCAAAAGAACATATTTTTTCGCGTGCCATTGCTACCATGGGGTTGGAAGGGCAAAATATTACCGTTACGGACGAAGTGCTTAGCGACATTATCACCAATTACACCAAGGAAGCTGGCGTACGTCAGCTGAATCGTATTCTGCAAAAATTGTGCTCTAAAGCAGCGCGTGCGTTGGTGGAGACACATATTATACCGCCTTTTACACGAGATACACTTGAAGCTTATCTTGGTCCGCGATCGTTTGTTGAAGATGACGAATTTCACATAGATATGGTTGGTATCACCAATGGGCTTGCTTGGACAGCATATGGCGGAGAAATGATTAAAGTTGAAGCCATTTTGATGCCAGGAAAAGGTAAGCTTATGTTGACTGGTCAGCTTGGCAATGTGATGAAAGAGTCGGCTCAAGCTGCCTTAAGTTATGCACGTGCTCATGCAAAAGAATTTGGCATCGAAGACCGTATGTTTACGCATTATGATCTACATATCCATGTTCCTGCAGGTGGTATTCCCAAAGATGGGCCATCAGCAGGGGTGACTATGCTGACTTCAATTCTTTCGGCTCTTACGCAGCGACCAATTAACGCACAGTATGCAATGACCGGAGAATTAAATTTACGTGGTGATGTTATGCCAATTGGGGGAGTTAAAGAAAAAGTACTTGCTGCAAAGCGTAACAAAATGCGTTTTGTTATTTTGCCTTCAAAAAATAAGAAAGATATTTTAGGTACCGAGGAAGCATTAAAGGGGATAGATGTTATTTGGGTAGCGCATGCCGATGAGATTCTACGACATGTGCTCTTACCATCGGAGAGTAAGAAACGTGTCCGAAATTAAAAAAGTAATGACCATCGGTGGAGCAACGCAGGATATTTTTATTCATCATGAGACACCAGACATGCTTGATATGCGTGTTGATGCTAAAAAGAAATCCTATCTTTTGCTTGAAGAGGGCAAAAAAATTGATATTTCAACATTGGAATATCATACAGGCGGCGGAGCGACAAACTCCGCCGTGGTGTTCCGACTGCTTGATTTTGATGTGCGCACATTTTTTAAATTGGGCCCAGATAAAG
Organism: Candidatus Babelota bacterium; assembly: GCA_023382795.1. Lineage (GTDB taxonomy): Bacteria > Babelota > Babeliae > Babelales > Vermiphilaceae > UBA6230. The sequence continues at coordinate 21,668 of JAHDWT010000003.1, read as the reverse complement.
CTGCAGAATTTGTGTTGCAGCGCATGGCACAGGATGGTATTGATACTCGTTTTATTGTTCAAGATACTCAGGTACAGACAGGGACGTCGTTTATTATTCCCTGTGCTGGTGGTGATCGAGTGGTTTTTGCGTATCGTGGCGCAAATGCACAGTTGCACGCTGATGAATTTCCACTCAAAGAAATCGCACATGCCGATCAACTTTATATAACGTCTTTGACAGGAAAATCTTCCGCCTTATTGCTCCCCATTGCGCGTCATGCCAAAGAACATGGTGTTGCCGTGGCGACAAATCCGGGAAGCAGTCAACTTGTTGTTGGTGATCTAGTGTTGCGCCAATCATTACCCTATATTGATATTCTCATCCTTAATGCGTTGGAAGCGAGTGTGTTAATGCGCACCTTTGCGCATACGATAGATCGCCTGAAATGCCTGCTTTATCAAGAAGCAGAGCGAGGTGAGAATAGAGAAAAAGACTTACCGCGATTGTTACGGGGATCCATAGTATATAAAGATGTGTGTTTTGATGTTCGGGATTTTTTTAGGGAGGTGTTACAGCAAGGTCCGCGCATGGTAGTGGTAACTAATGGGGCAGAAGGTGTGTACGTTGCAACACACGAAGGCATTTTATTTCATCCGAGTCTGCCTACTGTCGTGGTAAGTACGCTGGGGGCTGGAGATGCGTTTGGTGCTACCTTTGTGGGTAGTCTATTACACGGTATGCCGCTCGAAGAAGCGCTTGTCCGTGGCATTATTAATAGCGCTAGCGTGATTACCAAAATGGGAACTAAAAATGGGCTCCTTTCATTGCAAGAATTGAATAAACAATTTAAGATAACCACAACAAAAAAAGTACAACGATTTGGGTGGTAATGCCACTAAATAAAAAGGAGTTGAGAACATGGCTAGGATGATGAGCGCTATACATGCCATATCAATGCTATCTTTAATATCGGTTGGAGCGGGTGCCAAAATGTCACCCTTTTTGAATTCTATAAAACAACAAATGGCTGACTATGCGCAGAATCATCTAGGTGATTTGTCGAGCTCTTCAGTGCCTTGTCCATGTACGCCAGAAGAATTTGTCCAATTGGTAAATAACAACAAAAAATTGGAATATGAGAAAGCGCAGCTTGCCAAAGAAAATAATTCTTTAAAATGCAGCAATGCCGTTCTTTCGAAAGAAGCGGAATATCAGAAAAAAGTTGGTGCGCTAGAAAGTGCTAATGCGGCTCAATGTATGGAGAATAATAGGGTATTTGAGGAGCAAATCGCAGATCTGCAGCAAAAGCTACAGGAAAAACAAGAAGTGATGAAACAGTTTGAAAAACAGCAAGAAATGGAAATATCGATAAAAAAACAGTTAGCGGTTGAGCGAGGCAATCTTAAATTGCACTATGAGCTTTTAAAGAGTAATAAACTATCGATACAAGATAAGCAAACTGTGCAGCGACAAATTGTATATTTGAAGCAAAATATTGCTGAATTCTTAAAATCTACAGAAAAATCACTTAGTGCCGAAATGTTGATTGAACTGGGCTTCGATCCCAAAGACAGAAATGACATTATTAACATGATTGATCAAGATTCGGCAACGGGATTGCAACCGCTTATAATTGGAACTGGAGCAGCGACACTTGCAGTAATAGCATTTCTTGCGGGTCGAGCTACCAAGTAATCTTACCTTGCATGTAAAAAGAGGCGCGTTAAGCGCCTTTTTTTGTTGAATTGCTTTACAACGATAGGTCATTTCATTAGGTTGATAGTAATACCAAAGCTTCCTGTATTTTTTGCGCGAGGAATCTGATAATGACTTCTTTAACTCAGCAATCATCGTCTTCTTCTGTAATTGGCCGCGTGTTGCGTGTCGGCGGTACTACCGTTGATGTCCAATTTGATCGCGAGCATGTGCCGCCTATTTTACATGAGCTACATGTTATTATCCCCCAGAATGGGTCTGAGCGTAGAGCGAGTCTAGAAATTGCACAACAACTTGGGGATGGTGTGGTGCGTTGCATAGCAATCGAGACCATTTTTGGTATATGCCGCGGTCTTGAAGTGGTAGATACCGGGTCGCCGATTACCGTGCCGGTTGGGGATCAGGTTTTGGGAAGAATTTTCAATGTTCTGGGTGATACCATTGATGATAAGCCGTCCCTGGAAGCAAGGCACCGATGGCCAATCTATCGTTCAGCTCCACAGCTTGTCGAACAAAAAGTTACCAATGAGATTCAAGAAACTGGTATCAAGGTGATTGATCTTATTTGTCCCTATGTTAAGGGATCAAAGATTGGTCTTTTTGGCGGTGCCGGTGTGGGTAAAACCATTATCGTACAAGAGCTCATCCGTAACATAGCAACAGAGCATGGTGGAGTTTCGGTGTTTACTGGTATCGGTGAACGAACCCGTGAGGGAAACGAACTCTGGTTAGAAATGAAAAAAACGGGTGTCATCGACAAGACGGCACTAGTTTTTGGACAGATGGGAGAAATGCCTGGGGCTCGTCTGCGTGTGGGGCTGACTGGTCTCACTATGGCTGAATATTTCCGCGATGTTGAAAAAAAGGATGTTCTTCTCTTTATAGATAACATTTTCCGTTTTGTACAAGCAGGTTCAGAAGTTTCTGCATTGTTGGGTCGCATGCCCTCTGCCGTTGGTTATCAACCAACACTGGCAACCGAAATGGGGGCATTTCAGGAACGAATTGCGAACACGATTAATGGTTCTATCACGTCTGTACAGGCGGTATATGTTCCTGCAGATGATATTACTGATCCAGCACCAGCTACAACCTTTGTGCACTTGGACGCAAGCACAGTTCTCTCTCGTAAGTTGGTTGAGCTTGGTCTTTATCCAGCTATTGATCCTCTGCAATCAAATTCTAAGGGATTATCGGCTGAAGTGGTGGGCGAGCGCCATTACCGCGTAGCGCGTGCGGTGCAAACCATGTTGCAACGTTACAAAGAGTTGCAAGACATTATAGCGATTCTTGGGCTTGATGAGTTGTCAGAAGAAGATAAAGTTCTGGTAAGACGCGCTAAAAAAGTACAAAAATTCCTCACACAACCTCTTTTCACGGCCGAATTTGCGACTGGGCTTTCCGGGCGTTATGTGACCAAAGAAAAAGCAATTAATGATTTTGAGCGTATCCTGCGTGGCGATTGTGATGAATTGCCTGAGCAGGCATTTTATATGGTAGGTACGCTTGAAGAGGTATACGAAAAAGCAAAGACACTATGATGATGAAGTTAATCATAGCAAGCCCCGAACATCGTCAGGAGATCCCTGTTAACTGGGTTGAGCTCAATTCTCCTGTAGGGAATTTTGTGATATTACCAGGACATACCCCTATGATTATCACCCTGACGTTGAATGCTCCCGTTGTCTACTGTTTAACCAATGGGCATCAAAAATCATTTGGTGCTCCTGGTGGGATTGCGCAGATTTCGCGTACTGAAGTCACGTTGCTACTACCGCAAAAACCATGAGTAAGAAAAAATTAGGTGTAATTGTTTCAGGGGCTTTAACGCAGGGGTTTACCATGCGGATTGACCCTAATGCAGATTTAGAAGAAATAAAAACGGGAAAATTTGTATGTATCGAAGGATCTCGCTATAAATTTTTCTCGCTTATCACCGATCTCTCTATTGAAGTTTCTCATCCCGACATCCTACTTTTTCCTCCCACACCAAAAGAAACATTGTTGACCACGATGCTTAAGCGCAAAGATGTGTATGCAACTGCGGTGCTTAAGCCGATGCTTATGCTTGATCATCAAGATCAGCCGATGCCAGTAAAAACTATTCCATCGCATTTTGCAGCAGTGCACGAAGCAAGTAAGCGTGATGTTGCGCTTATTTTTGGTGATGAAGCAGATCCAAGTAAGAAATTTTTTAATATTGGTTGCCCTTTAGATATGCACACGCCGGTCTGTTTGAATTTGGAAAAATTGACCGAGCGCAGTAATGGTATTTTTGGCAAAACAGGAACTGGTAAAACGTTTTTAACTCGCCTTGTGCTCGCAGGTCTGATTAAACATGATAAGGCGGTTAATTTAATTTTTGATATGCATTCAGAATATGGGTTACAAGCGCGTCAAGAAGGAACAACGCGGGCGTTTGTTAAAGGTCTTAAAACATTATTTCCTGACAAAGTAGTCACCTTTTCTCTCGATCCAGCTTCTACGCGACGTCGTGGTGGCATGCCTGATGTTGAGCTTGTGCTTTCCTATCAATCGGTAACGGTAGAAGATATTTTATCGTTACAACAAGAACTCAATTTACATGCTACCGCCCTTGAAGCAGCCTATCTTATTGCGGCAAAATATAAACAACAGTGGCTTGAAGTGTTGTTACGCCAGGGAGAAGCATTAAAAGAATTTGCGCAAGAACTTGGCGCGCATCCTGAATCAATCGCAGCATTGTATCGAAAGCTCAAGCGTATTGAGCGTTTACCATTTTTTAAATCAACGCAGCAGGCAGGAGCGTACAAGGATGTTTCAGTTATCGATCAGATGATTGAATATATTGACCGTGGTAAAAGCATTATCGTGGAATTTGGCAATTATACATCCACCTTTGTGTATCTGCTGATTGCCAACATGATTTCTCGCCGGATCCATGCGCTGTATATTGAAAAAACAGAAAAGTTCTTGGGGTCGCAGCGCGCAGAAGATGAACCTAAAAAGTTAATGATTACGATTGAAGAGGCGCATAAATTTTTGAATGCACACACGGCCAGACAAACAATTTTTGGCATCATTGCGCGTGAAATGCGCAAGTACTATGTTGCTCTGCTTGTGGTTGACCAGCGGCCTTCCGAGATTGATGAAGAAATTATCTCACAAATAGGTACCAAGATTGTAGCGCAACTTAATGATGAAAAAGATATACAAGCTGTGCTCACTGGAGTAAGTGGCGCTCAAAATCTGCGCATTATTTTGGCAAGTCTCGATACCAAAAAGCAAGCTCTTTTATTGGGGCATGCGCTTACGATGCCGGTTGTGGTACAGACGCGTGAATATGATGAAGCGTTTTACCGAGCAATGGGCGATATGATTACGCAAGAGCAGGTTAACGTGTTGATCAAAGAAATTTTTTAGAATGCTTATTAGTTGTTTAGCCATAGTCGGTAAGCAGCGTAGCCAGAAATTAAACCAATCGCAGCTAAATCAACGCCATTTCTTATCCATCGCTTAATTCTTGTTTCTTGTTGAATTTGTGTTTCAAGTTTTTTGGGGTCTGGTTGCGATGGAGAACTTTCTGCTTCAGTGGATTGTGTTGTGGGTGACGCCGTGTGATCGATAGTTTCTTGACTTGTCGAGCGGGCTTGCGAATTTTGGTTTATTTGTGATGGTAAAATGTGTTTGATTTTTCGAAGTGTTTCCAATGCGGCTGTTTTTGTTGTCAGTTGGGTATTGTTCGATACGGACAAAACATTGATGTGCTTCTCACCATTATCAATTTCAAAAATGTGAGTATTTTCATGCTTTTCACGCAAGGTGGTATAGAGCTTTCTCGCATCATTTATTGAGACGATTTTGTCGCCCTTATTATGCAGAATAATGATAGGAGCGTCGTCTGGAATCTTATTTAATTTACATGCTGATGTAAGCGCTTGTATTCCTAGTGGATTGTAGGTGGGGAATCGTAACTTAAGTGCCCAAGGGAGCCAGTATTGCATAAATGGGATTGGTAACGGTAAAGATAGCTTGCGGAATATGGTAAGATAGTTATCAACACAATGTATAGCGGCACTATTTGCATTTACCAGTGGTCCTTCCAGGATAAGTGCAGCCACCTTTTCCTGCATGTTTTCATTTTCTGCAAGCCAGTTGATTAGTGTCGCAGCTCCTTGAGATACGCCACAAAAGGTGAATTTTTGATCTCCGGTGACCTGACCAATCGTTTGAGGAAATTTATTGTTAAGTACCTTAATGCAATTTTCTTGGCCAAGATCCGTTTTTATTTTTTCCAATAACAAGGTAAAAGAGGTGGTTGATTCTCGTGAATCGTAACCTATAGAATCAATGCTCTTTATAGAGGCATTTGGTGCGAAAATACTCGAATTCGTTTGCGATTTAGCAGGGATACAACCAAAAGTTCTACTGCCTTTGTTATAAAGACCAGGTGCAAAGATAATATGATCCATTTGGGCTGTATTAGGATCGGCGTGTAGATCTAGGCTTGAAAAACCAACCAAAAAAGTAATGGCAGTTGCCAAAAGCGGATGAATTAGAATCGATTTGAATTCATAATTATTCACGGTTCTTTACCCTGTACGCTATAGGTTTATTAACCCGATATTTAAAATGAGCTCAAGATATAATTTCTATTATAAATCATTTATTAGGGGTCACAAATGGCCAGCCTATTCCCTGCAAAGTATAGATTAGAGAAGACATATGCCAGGCTTTTTCTAGAATTAGCATGATAAAAAGCTCAAAGCAATCTAATGATTTTGAATATCTCTATGCTTTGCATGATATAAAATATAGCCAATACCAACCGGTGGACACAGGCATGTTATATCGATGATGGCTTGAATTTTTTTTCGTTTTGTTTCAGGGCTTGCTTGAATTCTGTTGGATACTTCTTCCAATGAAGGTTTATAAGATTCGACGTTGTTATTGGTTGTGTCGTATGTGTATCTTAGGGGAAGGGGGACATCTGATTCGTCGTAGATACGCAGTATTGCGTTTAAAAATTCTTGTTGCTTGTCGGAATAGAGTAATTCAAGATGCTGTTCAACAGGTACTTCAAAAAGATACACGTCTTGATGGCCGTTTTTAATTAGTGTCTGGTAAAATTTGCGCGTTGTATCAATCGGTACTTCAGGATCGCCAGTAGCATGCAAAAGGATCACAGGAACATTTTTGGGTATTTTATCACTCATACGGATTGCTTGTTTGCCGAAGGGGTTATAGGCAGGAAGTTGTGTTTTTGCAATCCAAGGCAACCAAATACGCGAAAATGGTAGATAGCTTGCTGGTGGGAATGTGTTTGCCGCCGTATGGCGTATTGCTTCATTGCCGTCGATGACAGGTCCTTCAAGTATAATAGCTGCAATTTTTTGTTTTTGTTCTTCGCTGAGCGTTGCTAGGTAATTCAGGATAGTTGCTGCCCCTTGTGATGCACCGAAACAAAGTATCTTATTATTCTCTAAAACGCGTGAAGCTTTGACGAATTCATCTAGCTGTTGGATGCATTTACGTTGCCCCAGATCACAACGTCTTCTGACAAGAGGTGGGACCTCGTACCGTTGAGTTCCCGCTGGGTGAATAGGCTCAAAACTATCTTGTCCGCCACCCCCTACACCGGGAACAATAAGCGCCGCAGTAGAAAAGTTAGCATCAGTAGCTGGTTTAGGAAATTCCGTTGCGTGCATGCCACTGGTATAACGTACGAGGGTAAGGCATATGATAAAACTGTAGCGTAGTTGGGTTAACAAGTGATTCATAGGTGTATCTCCATAAAAATGTGGTCAACGTTATATGATGTATTGAGTATACCAGAGTGATGGTGTAAGACGAAAAATCTTCTCATTGGTCAGGGTTTTTCACGATCCTATCGTACACTTTTTGACGCCTGGGTCTAGATCCTTGTGGGCAAGATACTATTTTGCGTAGAATCTTCGCATTATTACATGGTATAAGGAGAGTGTATGTGTTTTTGTGCTTCAGCGAGTTTTGGTGCGGCTGCGCTACTAGGAGGGATGGGTATTTGGTCTTTGAGTGTGGTGCGCAAAAAAAATTGGATCCCATTTGCCGCTATTCCGGTGTTGTTTGCGATTCAACAATTCATTGAGGGGTTATTATGGCTTTATTTGGTTAATCCCAATAATGTCATCCTAAGAACCTTGCAAAAAGTGTATCTCTTTCCTCATGTGCATCCTGATGAGCGTAGTGCTTTCTTGTTTCTTATCATAGCACTTGTGGTGTGGCCAACATGGATACCATTTTCTATACGCGCGATTGAACCGTATGGTCAACTACGACAAGGGCTTACGTGGTTGATGCGGTATGGGGTGCTTGTTTCTGCATATGCGCTGTATATCTTACTATGGCATGGTGTTTCAGTTATGATAGCGTACAAAAGTATTGCGTATTATACGGCTGTTGAGCCAACGCTGATGCACGTATTTTTGTATGCAGGAGCAACGGTGGTTCCACTTTTAGTGAGCAGTATGCGTACCGTACGCTTGTTTGGTCTACTTCTTCTTACATCGTGTTTTTTTAGCTATTGGTATTGGCTTGCAACATTCACTTCAGTGTGGTGTTTCTTTGCCGCATTGCTTAGTGGTTTGGTTATTTTCATAGTTAAGAAAAACCAGTAATGCCTTTCAGGAGTATGCACAGATTATTGAAAATCTTGTTTTTTGCATCAATTTGAATTAATATTCAAGTATGAGCGAATATTAATTCAAATTCAGTGGAAGAACATGCAAAAACGAGAGCAACGCTTGCGTGCGATACGTGAATTAATTCAAAAATATCCTATTGAAGATCAGGTTGAATTGGTTGATAAATTACAAAAGCTATATGGCATTGACACTACACAATCAATTATCTCACGCGATTTGCGTGTGTTGAATATCGGCAAACGTAATGACCAAGGACGCATGGTATATGATGTGCTCGATAAAGAGGCGCATAGTGATATTTTGCGCAACGCGATTGTCGATATTACCTATAATGAAACCCTCATTGTCATTAAAACGATGCCTGCATTAGCAGATTTTACTGCTGAGTATATCGATCAACAAGAATTGGCAGAGGTACTTGGTACCATAGCTGGAGAAAATACTGTTTTTGTGATTCCTGCTTCAGTTACGCGTATAAAAAAACTTTATGAGCTTATATGTCAAAAATTATTTTTTAAAATCAGGGACGAGGTGTTATGAAAAAATGGTTAATTCTTCTTTTGGCCTTAGGTGCTTTAGCTCCTGTTGCTTGGTATTTCACTGAACGCAAACACGCTGATCTTGATCCGCTTAAGCAAGATACGATTATTGTAGGTACCAATGCAGAATATCCGCCATTTAGCTTTATTCAAGATGGCAAGTTGGTTGGATTTGATATTGACGTGGCTCGTGAGGTCGTACATCGCTTGGGGAAAAAGATTGAATTCAAGGACATGGCATTCACAACCCTCATTCCTGAACTGCAGCGAGGCAGGGTTCATCTTATTGCTGCCGGGATGACGCCTACACCAGAACGTGCAAAGCGCATTGCATTTACGGAGCCACATTTGACAGGTGACACCTTGGTTATCGTTGCAAAATCGTCTTTGGGTGAAATGTCGCTTGAAAATTTGCGTGGTAAGGAGGTGGTAGTAAATGAAGGATACGCTGCCGACGGATTTATGACTGAATGGGGAGGGGCATTGTTAGTGCGTCTTAATACTCCTGCGGACGCCTTTTTGGCACTTAAAAGTGGCAGAGCGATTGCTTATGTTGATGCTCGTGATGCAGTGCTTCCATTTTTTAAGCAGTACGGCTATGAACAATTTTCCATGTCACCTATTTCTGGGTCGGAAAAAGTGACCGCAACATCTCTAGGTATTTCTGCCAACTATCCAGCATTTCAACAAGAAGTGCAGCGTATTTTAACGCACATGCATGATGACGGTACTCTCGAACAACTTAAAAAGAAGTGGGGTGTGTAATGATCGATGTTTCGTTATTACAGGATTCATTGCCACGTCTGATTGAGGGAGCGAAGGTTTCATTGCAAATTGCAGCCTTGGGTTGTGGAATTGGATTAACATTTGGTTCATTGTTAGGGATCTTGCACTCGGGGTCTCAGGCAATTCTGCGCATTCTGGTCTCACTCTACGTTACCCTTTTTCGTGGGACGCCCATGCTTGTGCAAATCGCATTTATGTATTTCGTATTGCCAGAAATTGGAATTGCCATCCCAGCATTTTGGACGGCAGTTATTGCGATTGGATTAAATAGCAGTGCATATATTAGTCAGATAGTGCGCTCAGGTATTTCTTCAGTGGGCAAGGGGCAGATTGAAGCGGGGCGCGTTCTTGGTTTAAATAATCGCGACATTATGCGTTATATTGTGTTACCACAGGCATTACGAGTAGTTATTCCTGCTCTTGGTAATGAGTTTGTTACGCTCATTAAAGATTCAAGTTTGGCATCAACGATTGGCGTTGCAGAGCTTACCAAAGAAGGTTCTATCATTAGAAGTCAAACATTCGATGTGGTAACCACCTATTTTGGCGTAGCACTTATGTATCTCATAATGACCACAACGCTTTCGATGGCGGTGAATTTCTTAGAGCGAAGGATGAGTCGACATGTTAAGCATTAAGAATCTTTCCAAATCATTCGGTGATAAAAAAATTCTCGATTCGGTGAATCTTGATGTTCGAAGAGGTGAAATAGCAGTTCTTTTGGGAGCATCAGGTGTTGGTAAATCGACGTTGTTGCGAGTGCTTAATAATCTTGAGGTTGCTGATACTGGAGAAATTAAACTTGATGGCGAATTAATAGATTTATCGACCATTAATCAACGGCATCTTTCTGGTATGGTGTTTCAGCAATTTAATCTTTTTGAGCATCTTACTGCTGAACAAAACATACGCATGGGTCTTGAAAGGGGAGCAGGATTTCCTTCCAGGGAAGCCCAAGAAGTTGCTCAGCGATTGCTTCGCGAATATGGTCTTGCAGATAAAGCAAAGTCCTATGTTTCCCAGTTATCGGGTGGCCAGAAGCAGCGTTTAGCTATTGCGCGTGCGCTTGCGCTGAGGCCGCAGATTATATGTCTTGATGAACCTACCTCGGCGCTAGATCCTTTGCTTACTAACTATGTTGCTGAGATGATCCAAGCGTTGGCGCGTCAAAGTTATATTGTGCTGGTTGCTACTCATGACACCACCTTGTTGGAACGGTTGTCGTGTACCATTTATTTGATGAGTAATGGAAAAATCATTGAAAGTGCGTTGTCTAAAGAATTTTATGCGCACAAAGAAAACTTCCCTCAAATCGCTCGATTTGTATCTGGTCAGAAATAGCTTTTTATTCAAATAGAATTAATACCGAATTGGGCTTGCTGGGTAAGGGTACTTGATGATTAATGACGAGTGTCTCAAAATAAATGTTGAAAAATAAGAAAAACCTATGCATCATATACGGTGAATATGTTACCTCTATTCGCAAAAGGAATTTATGCCCGATGCTCATGCTCGCCATGCAGTAGTCTCTGATGCTGGTGAGCCGCCCTCTCGATACTATCAATACTCTTGGCTAGAGGCGTTAACAACAGCCTTTATTGATGGTGATTCTTCGTATCTTTTTCTTCTCTTCGGTAGTTACACGCGATTCCCCTTTGAAATTCTAGTACTGTGCCATGGTATAGTTTTTGCCTTGATGACCTGGTATGGAGACGCATTGAATGTGTGCCTTCATGATGACTCAGTTATTAGTACCACTGTCGCGGGTATGGCAGCGCTTGGCTCTCTCTTTATTCAAGGTGTTGGATACGGGATTGCAGAAATAGTACATACTACCTTATCAAAATGGACTTCTGCGCCGAAGGTGTATGGAAACGCGGTGATTGCCATCTTTATTAAAAATGGTCTTTTATTATTGATGACGTTGTACGCGCGAACAGTGGTAGGTGGTGTACCGTATGTTGACCTTGTTGAAGGTGCATTGTATGCATTTGTCGTGTTGGCAATCCATGAGTTTGCTTTTGGTACTCCTTATCTAAGAAAGATGGTCTCCTACGGTGCGCTTTACTCCATTACGTATTCCCTGTGCTATGAATCGATTTTAGGATCATCCGGATATCGGAGTATTTTTTCATACGGTGTTCTCTGTGCTATGGTACTATCAACCATACAAGAAACAATCGTTAGAATGCCGAGGGTTATTGAATGGGCCACAGAGTTACAGAGATATACTCAGTTAACTATTGCCAGCGTGGGCTCAGCAATTCGCCATAAACCAGATGCTGCAGTTCGTTTTGCTGGGTATATAGGTCTAATTTTTGTAGGATTTCTTACGAGTGGAGTGTATGCCGCTTCGGTCGATATGATCGTTGATTTTGTGCCATCACTTGTGGTAGCCGTAGCCACATTACTAGGTGCTCTGGAGCAGGCGCTTATCTATGAATATTCATACCGAATCACTTATGTCGTGTATCATTATTTGCATCGCATATGGCATAAAAAGCCTGAAGAAAGCTCGAGTATCTCTGAACGAATAGCTTGTGTAGAAAGAAAAATGCGATCAGTTCAGTGTTTTTTTTTGATCTTGACAACCAAGCTGGACGTTGTTAGGATCATCACACGTTCTTTTATGAAGAACAAAAGAGTCCCTAAATGAACAATGCTTCATGTGTTGTTCACCCCCCTAACCCTTCAGCTTTTTCTACAAAGTTGAAGGGATTCTGTTTGGTATCAGGATGATACTAATGATGTTTGGCACTTTATCTGTATTCGTTCGGGAGTGAGCCAAACCAGAGAAATGCGTTCTACCATTAATGGCAATCTGGAAGCAAGCGTGTGCTGAAAATAGTCGGCTATTTGATCGATCGAGCCTTCAAGTTCCCAAGTACAAAAACCTTTTTTTGCTGCGGTACTGTGATGGCTGATGCAGCACTCATGTAATACAAGATGATGGTCTTGTGCTTGTGAAACAATAAACTCTAACAAATGTTGCTCAGAACATGATGTTGTTTGTGTTCCTGGAGGTTCCACGGCGTTTTGTATGGTTTGCAGGGTTTTTTGTTGTTGTTTTAGCATACTGCTCCAAGAAGGATATTGTTGTGCAGTGATGCGTAGCTGCTGAAGGTGTGCGATGGCGGGTATATACCACCAAAAGAGCCATATGCCCGCTACTCCTAGAAGAATGACGCTTGTTAGACACCAGCGAAATGATGGGGGGCATGCGATTAACGATCCTCTGATTTTTGCACAAAGCAGACGTGCATACATACATCTTTCTCCCATGATGTGTCGGTGGATATCTTACCTAAGCCCACCATACAGGATGAGATTAGAAGTTTTGTTTAGTCCATTGTAGTGGGTCTACCGGAATATTATTGATGCGCATTTCCCAATGTAAATGATATCCAGTTGCATAGCCGGTTTTACCGAGTGTTCCTATAGGATTTCCCTTAGCAATTTTTTGTCCAACGTGGATGTTGGCAAAGGAATCGAGATGGAAGAAAAGCGATAGCACGCCCCATCCATGGTCGATCACTACGGTATTTCCGCTGTTTGCATAACGATTTTTTACGACCACGACACCATCTTGTGTTGCCCATACCACGCTCTTCGGCATATTGATAACATCAAGAGCTTTGTGGATGTAGCGGCCTTTTTCTTTGGTTGTTCTGACCGTGCCATATTCACAGGTTATTTTTGAGATGTCGATTGGTGTACAGAAGTTACCGCGCCACAATTTTTCTTGAGGAGACTGTTTTGCAAGGTCGGCTAATAGCTCTTCAAGACTTGACATGTCATCTGCCAATCGACGTTCTTCTTCAAGTTTGTCCTGGCTTACTTGAAGGAACTGTTTTTTAAAGGGAAACATGACCACCTGAAATCTGTTTTCAAGGTGCAAGTCATTGCCTACTTTGTCCTTAAGTTCCACAATGAGCAAGTATTCATTGGGAGTTTCTTCGCACGAGATAGGAATAAAGCATTCATAGATGGGAGAGTTTTTTGATTCCGGAAAGCATTCGTAATCTTGTGATAATGCATGTACTTTTGCTTCTTTGACTTCTTTATTTACCTGAAACTGTAAGTGTAGCGTGCGACCTTGTAGAACCTTGTAATCATTTTCTGTGCGTACAAATGCAGCTTGCAAAGGGATGTTGTCAACCAAAAACGAGCGATCTAATGATTTTTTATTTTTATGGTATGTGTTGTCGATGAATTCTATTTTGAGATCATGTTTACCATTGGAGATAGTTTTAGTAGGAACGGCAAAAGGGTATTCTTGATTTTTTGAGCGCACAGAAAAATTGCTTACCAATGGTGTGCCATCGAGCCATATAGATAATTCGCCACATTTGTCGCTGGCGACACAACATGATATATCGCCGCAATAATACGCGTCTTGTTCTATACCGGTGATAAGCAAATTAGGGATCGTAGTATCAAAGAAATAACTATACGTATACCAACCTATCCAACCAACCAAGGCGAAACCTAATAATAGTGCAAGAGAGCGCATCTTCAGCATGCTAAGCCTTCCTAAGATCAACGAGAAAAATTACAAAATTGATACCCTAAGATTATAATTTTTTTAGCCTTAAAGGTAAATTCAGTTTAAAAAAAGGAATTTTATGGATGTTCGTTCATTGCCCAAGGGGCCAGGGGTTTATTTTTTCAAGGATGCTCGAGGTGTGGTGTTGTACATTGGCAAGGCAAAATCGCTACAAAAGCGGGTAAGCTCTTATTTTCAAAAACAAGCGAGTGATTGGAAGGTGAACGCATTAATCGAGGAGCATGCAACCATTGATTATGTGGTAACACATAATGAAACCGAAGCTCTTTTGCTTGAAGCACAACTTATACGCGAGCATAAGCCTAAATATAATGTGTTGCTTAAAAGCGGTCAGCCATTTATATATATCATACTTACAAAGCCGGAGCGTGGAGAGTTACCTACTTTAGAGTTAGTGCGCAATAAGAAGCAAAAAGGATTATATGTAGGACCATTTTTGCATAAGATGCATGCGCGCAAAGTGCACGCTTTTCTGATAACTATGTTTAGGCTGTATGTGTGCAATAAATCGATTCCTAATGGGTGTTTGGATTATCACTTAGGTCGGTGTGCTGGAAGTTGTATGAACAATTTTGATCGCGATGGTTATCTGGTTCGTTTAAATCTGGCATTGTTTGCGCTCAAAGATGATCAAAAAAATTTTGTTGATGCTCTTAAAGCACAGATTGCCCACTACAACGCACAATTGGAATTTGAAAAAGCAAAGAATCTTTATGAGTACCTTGAACATTTGGACGTTATCTTTCACACGATTCGCACTAAGTTTTCTGAAGACAAGTATGCGGAGGAAGTTTTTGCGGTGACCGAACCAACGAGTTATTTACGTGAAATAGGTGATAAAGCAGGTAGCGTGCTTCAACATCTCTTGCATCTTGATCGCCAAGTACAGACTATTGATTGTTTTGATATCTCGCATTTTCAGAGTAGCTATTTAGTTGGAGCGTGTGTGCGTTTTGTGCGCGGAGAGCCGGATCGGAGTAACTTTCGTCGATTTAAGATAAAATCGCTACAGCGACAAAATGATTATGCGGCGTTGCAAGAAATAGTACAGCGGCGCTATAAGGATCCTCGCGCGATGCCAGACCTTATTCTAATTGATGGTGGCAAGGGACAATTGAGCGCCATAAGGCAGGTTATGCCTAACGTGAATGTTATGAGTTTGGCTAAACGAGAAGAAATGATTTTTGGTGAACATTTTGAGGACGGTATTAAGCTCGATATTCATACTGATTTAGGAAAATTACTTATCGCATTGCGTGATTATACCCACCATTTCGCGATTAGCTACCATAGGTTACGCAGACAACGAGAATCATATACATAAGATTTGGAGTAATTGAATTATGAATGATGAGTTACTGGATTTAGTTAATGATAATGACATAGTTATTGGATGTGCTTTTCGATCTGACGTTTATGCGAATAAAAAAAATAATTTTCGTGTAGTGAATCTTTTTATTGAAAATTCTGCAGGTCAACTGTGGATCCCTCGCCGATCTGCTGTAAAAAAAATCTATCCTTTAGGTCTGGATGCCAGCATGGGGGGACATGTTGCTTGTGGTGAAACATATACCCAGGCATTGGCACGAGAGCTCAAAGAAGAGCTTAATATTGATCTTACAATGGTAGCTTATCATTTCCTTGGGCATTTGACGCCGCATCAACATGAAACATCTGCATTTATGCAGGTATTCAAAATTTTCCAGGATACCGCTCCTCATTTTAACAGCAATGACTTTGTCGAATATTATTGGCTGAGTCCTCAAGAATTATTAGCACGCCTGAATAATGGCGATACTGCAAAATCGGATTTGCCAAAATTAATACAGCATTTTTATAGTATGCGATTGTAGAATTGGAGTGAGCCAAATATTCTGAGCGTTATGATGCAAGCAGGTTGATTATCAGTATGGAGAAATAAATGAATCAAGAGCAATTTACCCATGCGAGCTATGAGCTCTTAAGTGCCGCCGCACAAGGTGCAACGAGGCATAAAAATCCTTCAGTAACAGTGCTACATCTTCTTTCTGTAAGTTTAGAAAATGATTTTTGTAGATCATTTTTTTCTGCGCTCGGGGTGCCATTGGTAGAATTGCAGCAACTGGTGCAACAAAGTCTTGCAACACTTCCTGTGGTTGATGGCGGTCAATTATCATTAGACCAATCATTAGAACGTTTTTTGCAGGAGTGCAAGCAGGAAGCGGATCAGTTAGGTGATCACTATATCAGTCTTGAACATTATCTGCTTGGTTTTGCGCGCAGTGCTTATGTGCCTCAAGAAATCAAAAAGTTTTTACAGAAGCATACATTTTCCAAGCAGCGAGTATTGGAATACATGCAGACATTGCGGAAAGGGAAGAAAGTGGCTGATAAAACGGCAGAAAATAAATATCAGGTACTTGAGCGTTACTGCCAAAATATTACTGATCTGGCAAAAAAGGGTAAGTTAGATCCGGTCATCGGAAGGCATGAAGAAATAAGACGAGTGATTCAAATACTTTCCCGACGTACCAAGAATAATCCGGTGCTTATTGGTGAGCCGGGTGTTGGTAAGACTGCCATTATTGAAGGCATAGCGCAGCGTATTGTTAATAACGATGTGCCAGAAAGTCTGAAAAATAAAAAAATTTATGCATTAGATCTAGGGCTGCTTATTGCTGGTGCAAAATATCAAGGAGAATTTGAAGATCGCTTAAAAAGTGTGTTGAAAGAAATTGAAGAGAGTGGGGACTCTATTATTCTCTTTATTGATGAATTGCACATGTTAGTGGGAGCTGGTTCAACCGGCGGTGGTATGGATGCTTCGAATCTACTCAAGCCTGCATTAGCACGAGGGACCTTGCATTGCATTGGTGCGACAACACTTAAAGAGTACAAAAAATATATAGAAAAGGATGCAGCGTTAGAGCGTAGGTTCCAGAAAGTGTTGGTGGAAGAACCAAGCATTGAAGACGCTATTTCCATTTTACGTGGCCTTAAAGAACGCTATGAATTGCATCATGGCATTCGTATAAAAGATCAAGCCTTAGTTGATGCAGTGACTCTTTCGGCTAAGTATATTCCAGATCGATTTTTGCCAGACAAAGCAATTGATTTGATTGATGAAGCTGCAGCCAAAGTAAAAATGGCAATCGATTCTCATCCTGAAGAACTTGATAAGCTTGAAAGAACGATTCGGCAATTGGAAATTGAGAAAGTGGCGCTTACCAAAGAGAAAGATGATGCGTTGGCAAAGGATCGGCTTATAGAGCTTGAGAAAGAATTGGCAGATATCAAAGAGCAGCATGCAGCTCTTTTAAGTAGATGGAAATCAGAAAAAGCACCGCTTGAGCGGATCAATAAAATTCAAGAAGAGCTTGAACAAGCCCAGCAACGCTATGCTCAGGCAGAGCGCGATGGCGATTACGCAAAGGCATCAGAGATAAAATATGGCACGCTCGTGCGTCTTGAACGTGAGTTAGCGGAGCAACAGGAAAAACTTAAAGAATTAAAAGCTTCATTAATTAAGCAGCAAGTCGACGAACATGATATTGCCCATGTGCTTGCTCGGTGGACTAAAATCCCGGTAGAAAAATTGCAAGAAGGTGAGACGCAGAAATTATTGCGCATGCAAGAAATTCTCAGACAACGTGTGGTAGGGCAGGAAGAGGCGCTGGAAAAAGTAACGCATGCAATCCAAATGCATCGTGCCGGGCTTGCTGATCCCAATAAACCTATTGGATCATTTTTATTTTTGGGGCCAACAGGGGTAGGAAAAACAGAGGTTGCCAAAACGTTAGCGGATTTTCTTTTTAACGATCCTAAAAAGATGGTACGCATTGACATGTCCGAGTACATGGAGAAACACGCCGTTGCACGGTTGATTGGTGCTCCTCCAGGGTATGTTGGTTATGAAGAAGGTGGGCAGTTAACAGAACAAGTGCGCCGGAATCCCTATTGCGTTTTACTTTTTGATGAAATCGAAAAGGCTCATCCTGATGTTTTTAATATTTTTTTACAAATTCTTGATGAGGGTCATTTAACTGATGGACAAGGGCGCGTTGTATCATTCAAGAATTGTGTCATTATCATGACTTCTAATATAGGATCTCCGCTCATTTTAGCTGCCAAGGAGTTAACTGATACCGTTAAGGAACAGGTAGAACGCGAGCTCCATAAAACATTTCGTCCCGAATTTCTTAACCGCATAGATGCTATAGTATTTTTCAAATCATTGACCTCACAAGATGTAGAACGCATTACGCGCATTCAGATTGAGCGGTTAAAGCAACGGCTACAGGAGCAAAACGTGGTCTTGCAGGTGGGTGATGAGGTGATCAAGGAGCTTGCTGAACGTGGTTACGAAAGAGAATTCGGTGCACGACCACTTACTCGGGTTATTCAGCGTGATGTTATGGTTCCGGTATCGCAGTACTTACTCAGGCATCCAGATATTCAGCGTGTACGCCTTCTGTTGAAACAGGGAGGGATTGAAGCGGTACAGGATTGATTGAAAAAATGGAAAAAATCTGGTTTGAATGGTTGTTTTTAAGACAAATTTATAAAAAACTTGAATTTTTTGTTGATTTTTTGATATCAAATATTTTAAGGTATTTATAAGAAGACTCTTTGAAATAAATCTCACTGCAACCATCCAACGTGGTGGTTGGGAGAAAGCTTATGGGGGCGTTAAGGAAATTAACGTATTGTTGTAAGCTTTGAGAGCATGTCGAGCTTAGCCTTGAGTACTCGTAAAACAGCAAGGCGCTATCATCAAGATCCCGGTTAACGCCGTGATTTTGCCAATCAGGTCGTTTCTATCTGGCGGATTGGATTAAGTTGGTAGTAGATGGTATCCATACGCAACGTTTTCTAGGTTCTTCAGTGTATGGGAAAGCAATAATCTAGGACGTTTAGCCATATGCGGTCATTGGCGTAGCTAAGCAGAAAGTGCAATGACAGAACATGTGTATCTTAAGGTTTACTACAGCAATACGGACTATTTTCTGTTGCCCCCGCCTTTTTTATCTAAAAGCCTACGATTATTCGTGGGCTTTTTTCATTATTTGGCTATTCTCCGGGGCTTTTGACTCTCGAAGCAAGATCTGGGATTATAGAAGATGTGGGCACCTATGTCCGCACTAAGTGGAGGCTTCTTTATGAATTTAAAAATTTTATTATTTTTTATGCTTATCCCGAGTTTTGTGTTAGCTGATGATACCAAGCCACAGGGTGGAGTGTTCGGGTTATTTCCCGACAAGATAAAAAAATTTACTATTCCGATGGAAAAATATTGGTGCGGTGGCTTATGGGGCATGCTTGGCTACAGACCATCACCAACAAAAATAGAAACATCGCGTGATTATTTGTTAGCATTTGGGCGTATTAAAAAGAATATTAAAGACGCTCGTCATAATGATCAAGGTATAGCGCGCAACACCTATATGTTAGCAATGGCTATACAATGCAATCTTGAATTACAAGAAAATATGAAAAAATGTGTTGATGATTATAACCGAACTTATGATGTTGACGCATTTACAAAATGTAACAATAAAAGTCGCGATCTGTATATGAGAACGGTTAATGAATCATTTAATGAAATGAATTCAGCTGCACGTGCGGCCCACGAAAAACGCCGTCTCATTACTGCAGATGTTCGAGGAGCCGAGCTATATGAGCAGCAACATGCCGACCGACTAGAAAAATTGCGAAGAATCGCACAGGACACCTATAGTAATGCCTTGCGGTTTGCAAAGAATTCTAACGTATGGCCATCCATGAATATGGAGATGTTCACCGAATTCAAACCTAAAACTCAAGCAGATCAGGTTTCTGAAAAATAATGAGTGATTGATTATTTCATGGAAAATAGGACTAATATAATTGGTCCTATTTTATTTTTGATACAAATAAGCGTTGCATTCATGAGCAACAACTTAGTATCATAACACTGTACTTTGATATGTTCTGTTCTTAAATACCATGCGGTAAGTGCTTAAAGATCTTCTATATGAAGGGGAGTGGGGTGAACACAAGCGGGGACAAGCACTTGCCGCATATTCTCTTTATTTTTAATTTCCTCCCATCCTCTCTCTTGTGCGATCCTGCGGATCTCTTCTGGAGTATAGCGCACATCAGGACGTTTGTAGCGCTCTTTATCCTCGTCATCAGGTTTCAATGACGACGAGGATCGTGAAAATTATTTCTTCAGCTCAGCAATAAGTTGATCAATTTCTTGGGGGTTATAATCACATGACCAGTAATCTAGCTCCCAGCCATATTCGTTATGCGTCTCGAACGGCATGATAAAATCATAACAACTTTGCATGTTGTATTCTTTTTTTTTAAGCATCTTTATGTATTCATCAGAAAAAAAATTACGTGGTTGAAATAGAAGTTTACTGTTGATAACTTTAAATATATCCACAGTTCTTACCCCAGGAAAATCTCCCTTGGCGACCTCGTTATTATAACAAAACACTAAACATGTTGTGGTATGGGTCTTAAGCCGCTTAAGCGCTTCAATCCATTGACACTTATAATCATGCACAGCCCAACTCTTAAGAACTGCATTGTACTCATCAACAATCTTGTTTTTTACTATTAAATTAAATTTAAAGGTATCAAAATCGTCTCCCTCGTATCGATTTTGATCAACTCGTATATAAAAATTATTATACATATGTCAGTTTCTTATTTTTTTAAGTGTACTATCTATAGTGGCAATGCGTTTGAATGACTTACCATCCTTTATAAATTCTTTCCATACGCCTCCACCGTGGGCAGTTCGATCGTAGCTATAGTAACGATTCTCTTTTGGGCAGTACCACAGCTTTTGATTCGAAGTATCAGCATCATGGTTTTTAATTTCCTCCCATCCTCTCTCTTGTGCGATCTTGCGTATCTGCTCCGGGGTGTAACGCACATTAGGACGCTTGTAGCGCTCTTTATCTTTGTCATTATCCGGCTTCTGGGGATTAGGTGAACTTGCACTGCTTGCTTTGAGTGCCAAAGCGCGAGCTTTTTCTTTTTTTATCGATCCATGGTCTCGTAGATGGATATTATCTGGAATGGATTCTACATCAAGTGGTGTTGCCAGTACTGTTAACTTAGGATCTATAAGACCACTGAATTTTGTTGTGTAAGAATTATTTGCAATGAGCGCTCTTCGAGGTATTGCAACGAATTCTATCTTTTTTCCATCTGTAACAGCAATAATAATAGGGGTTTCCGATCTTACCATGTTAATACCACCCTTTACGAGACGATAGGCAAGGTATCCTCCTCCAACCGCAAGCCCTATAGGAAGAGCATTTTGTCCAATGAAAGTGGCTCCTTGTGCCACATTTTGATAGGCGAAGTTCGCTCCATACTGTGCACCATGATAAAGGGCTTTTGTTCCATACAACAAGCCCTTATAAGCAATACCAGCAC
>JAHDWT010000002.1 GCA_023382795.1 Candidatus Babelota bacterium | reverse complement strand
TGACCAAACAAGTTGTTTTGTGCGTTCTAAGCCTTTCAAGAGCTTCAGCCCATTGCTGTTTATAGTCACGAAGACACCAACTTTCGAACAACAGCTGGCGCTGGCGGATTACTTTTCCACTAATAATTAGATTAAAATTGAAGGTATCAAAGTCATCGCCCTCGTACCGCTCTTTTGTCACTTTGATGGAAAGATTTTTATACATATCTCAGTCCCGGATTTCTTTGAGCATTTCGTCCAACGTCGCAAAGCGCTTAAATGATTTGCCAATTTTTTCAAATTCTTTCCATACTCCGCCTCCATGACCCGTGCGATCATAACTGTAGTACTTGTTTTTTTCTGAACAGTACCACAACTTCTGATTCGCGGTATTAGCACCATGGTTTTTAACTTCTTCCCATCCTCATGTACGGGCAATGTGGCGTATCTGCTCTAAGGTGTAACGGACATTAGGACGTTTGTAGCGCTCTTTATCTTCGTCGTCAGACCCCAATGACGACGAGGATCGCGGAAATTATTCTTTCAGCTCCGCAATAAGCTCGTCGATTTCTTGAGGATTATAATCACATGACCAGTATTGCAATTCCCATCCATGATCATTATGCGTTTCAAAGGGCATGATAAAATCGTAACAACTTTGCATATTGTATTCTTTTTCTCTAAGCATTTTTATATATTCATCAGAAGAGAAATTACGTGGTTGAAACAGAAGCTTACTGTTGATAACTTTAAATATATCTACCGTACTAATTGCTGGAAATCCTCTATTTGTTTTATCGTTATAGCAGATTACAAGACACGTTATTTTGTGTGTTCTAAGCCTTTCTAACGCCTCAATCCACTGTTTTTTATAATCGCACAAATTCCATGTCTTAAATATCAATGTTGCTTGTTCAACAAGCTTTCCATTAACCAATAATTTGAATACTGTTTCTCTTGCGATTTTTTGTATGATAATATCCAAATATCTGCTCACAATCATCCTCTTATTTTTTTCAGCACATCATTAACCGTAGCGCAGCGCTTAAATGATTTTCCATCTTTCACAAATTGCCTCCATACGCCACCGCCATGGCCGGTACGGTCATAACTGTAGTACTTGTTTTTTCTGAACAGTACCACAACTTCTGATTTGAAGTTTCAGCACCATGGTTTTTAACTTTTTCCCAACCTCATGCACGAGCAATGTGGTGTATCTGTGCTGGAGTGTAGCGTTTTTATCCTCGTCATCAGGCCTTAATGACGACGAGGATCGCGAAAACTATTTTTTCAGCTCTGCAATAATCTGGTCAATTTCTTGAGGATCATAATCGCATGACCAGTAAGCAAGTTCCCATCCATGATCATTATGCGTTTCAAAGGGCATGATAAAATCGTAACAACTTTGCATATTGTATTCTTTTTCTCTAAGCATTTTTATATACAGATCAGAAGAGAAATTGCGTGGCTGGAACAAGAGTTTGCTGTTGATAACTTTAAATATATCCACAGTCCCTACGCCAGGAAAATCACCCTTAGCAACATTGTTATTGTAACAAGTGACCAAACAAGTTGTTTTGTGCGTTCTAAGCCTTTCAAGAGCTTCAGCCCATTGTTGTTTATAGTCACGAAGATGCCAACTTTCGAACAATAATTGCCGTTCATGAGCAACTTTTCCATTAATAATTAGATTAAAATTGAAGGTATCAAAATCATCGCCCTCATACCGCTCTTTGGTCACTTGGATAGAAAAATTCCTATGCACAATTATCCTCTGATTTCTTTAAACAGATCATTGAGTGTTGCAATGCGTTTGAATGATTTGCCCATTTTTGCAAATTGCTTCCACACACCACCATCATGGTTGGTACGGTCGTAGCTGTAGTAACGATTCTCTTTTGAACAGTACCACAACTTCTGATTCGCGGTATCAGCACCATGGTTTTTAACTTCTTCCCATCCTCATGTACGAGCAATGTGGTATATCTGCTCTGAGGTGTAACGCACATCAGGACGTTTGTAGCGCTCTTTATCTTCGTCGTCAGGCCCCAATGACGACGAAGATCGCGGAAATTATTCTTTCAGCTCCGCAATGAGCTGATCAATTTCCTGAGGGTCATAATCACATGACCAGTATTGCAATTCCCACCCATTATCATCGTGTGTTTCGAAAGGCATGATAAAATCGTAACAACTTTGCATGTTATATTCTTTTTCTTTAAGCATTTTTATGTATTCATCAGAAGAAAAATTGCGCGGCTGAAACAGAAGCTTACTGTTGATCACTTTAAAAATATCTATTGTATCTACTCCGGGAAAGCCTCTCTTGATAATATGATTATTGTAGAAGGTTACCAGACACGTTGTTTTGTGCGTTTGAAGTCTTTTCAATGCCTCAATCCATTGTTGCTTATAGTCACCAAGAGACCAGCCTTCAAATGACAGTGGAAATTTACGAATTACTTTGCCATTAACAATTAGATTAAACTTGAAGGTATCAAAATTGTCACCCTCGAATCGTTCCTTTGTGACTTGGATAGAAAAATTCCTATTCACAATTACCCTCTGATTTCTTTAAACAGATCATTGAGCGTTGCAAAACGCTTAAATGATTTACCATCCTTCACAAATTGCTTCCATACACCACCGCCGTGGCCAGTGCGATCATAGCTATAAAATTTGCCGTCGGGGGTCTTCCACAATTTCTGATTCGCGGTATCAGCATCATGGTTTTTAATTTCCTCCCAACCCCTCTCCTGAGCAATTTTGCGGATCTGTTCTGGCGTGTAACGGACATTAGGACGTTTGTAGCGCTCTTTATCTTTGTCATCATCTGGCTTTTGAGGGTTAGGTGAACTTGCACTGCTTGCTTTGAGTGCCAAAGCGCGAGCTTTTTCTTTTTTTATCGATCCATGGTCTCGCAGATGGACATTATCTGAAATGGATTCCTCATCAGATTCTGATAATGTCATTTCATCTTTTGTAGTAGCCGCAACAGGGATTTTTGAAGCCTTCAATCCACGGTCTCGCAGAAGAGCTTCATATTCCTGCTCCGCTGCTAGTATTTTTTCGGCCATACTGATCACGTCATCCGTCCCCATCACCATGTTAATACCACCCTTTACGAGACGATAGGCAAGGTATCCTCCTCCAACCGCAAGCCCTATAGGAAGAGCATTTTGTCCAATAAAGGTGGCTCCTTGCGACGCGTTCTGATAGGCGAAATTCGCTCCATACTGTGCTCCATGATAAAGAGCTTTTGTTCCATACAACAGGCCCTTATAAGCAAGACCAGCACCACGTGATGTCAATTGCCATGCATTTTTTGCTTGTAACATTGCTGCGCCAATAACCAAGTTTCCTTGCCGAGCAACATTTGGAGCAACCGCCTTAATTTTTGGGTCAAGATAATATTTGCCCGCTTCTGAACAAACCCTGGTGGCAAAATCCTTAACCATGTACGGCGCGTTGGGGATTGTGTTCTCCACGACCAAAGCTGATGTAGTGACGATGCCAACCTCACCGACTTTTTGAACCATACCAGGCGTTATATATTGTGTTGGTTGAGAAGAATATGCGGAGCTAGAAAATCCATGAGCTTGTTGAATGCGATCATTTTTTTTGATTGTTTCAGAAGATCGTGAAGGCTCTGCTTGCCGCGTGTCTTCTATTGCACGCGCGGAAACATTTGGGACTGTCTCTGACACATGATTGCTAGGCGATACAAAATTGCTAGATGATGCATCAGTCTGATCAATATGGTCATCCTGTTGGATTACTTCAGAAGATCGCGAGCTTCCTATTCGCTGATCGCGTTCTGCCATACGATCAAAAACGTCTGTGCTCGTTTCCGATACAGGATTGCTCGATGATGCGTCGCGTGACAACAATTGGGGTTCTACGGAACTCGGGTCCAATGGTGGCGTGGCTGGCAATTCTAACGCCTTTTTTTTCGCTCTTAGTTCCTCTGATTCTTCCTCAGAAAATACTGCAGCAATCCTAAACAAAGCTGGTTGTTTCGTGCCTTTGTAAACTCCAATGACCCGTGGTTCTTCTATGTCACCTTCACGGTAAAACTCTATTTGACCTCCCATTACCTTTTTCTCATTCACAGGCATTACATCGGTACGAACATCCTGACCTAGAGGACCAATAATAGGGAATCCACGGGAATCAATGCCAACAACTTTAGCGAGCATTTTTTTACCACTGGCTGTATCCTGTAAGCCTACGAATGTTCCGGGTGTCATAGTTACTTTGTCGCCCATGCTATGAGAAGCGTGTTGCTGTATATGACGTTCGAAGCGTCTCCTATGAGCTTCGTTGGCAAGGGCTCCTATAGCCCCCATGAAATTTTCCCTCAATGATGTTTTGTGTTCATGATAAGATGCCTGATGCGTATAGGCATTGCGCGAATTATCTTGTTGAGGAATACCAGTTAGCCTTTCAACATGTGATGTATATTGTTGTATGGTATTGTTGAGGTGTAGATAGACTGGGCCGCCTTGTACCTGTTGTATGAATGTTCCAAAGCCTAGTGATGGTGGCTTGGCAACGTTTTCTTCAGGATGATCTTGTGGAGTTGTGTTCTGCTTAGAATTATCAAATGCTATCTTGGCAATTATTCCTGCAGCAACTCCTGCTACCACGATTGGTTGAGAGGCTCCAACTATTGTAGCAAGTAATCCACCACCACCGGCAGCCGCAGGAAAAAGATTTGTGCACATCTCCATGTACGGTGCCATATTATGGGCATTAATCTTATTCCGTTCAACACAGAAATTCTCATTGCTCTCTACGGAAATATCATAAAAAACAAGAGGATTATCTATTTTCTCCGCCGCGCAGACATCTACGCATTCATGCTTATTTTTTGCAAGCACGGTTGTGGGTACAATTTTTTCTGCATCAATCCACTGTCTACGTGTGGGGTTGAAAAACTGCTGATCAGGAGCTGCCTGCAAAATGGTGCCATCTGCAAGCTGTAGACGAATATGATAAGGTACACGATTTTTAAAACGCCTTTTTACCTGTTTCTGTTCTAATTCTCCCTGCGCATTAAAACTGGCAACCAGATCATGAACTGCAACGTCTTTAATTTTTTTTAATCCACGAGCAGTAGTCACTAATGTATTAGGATGAAACCCCTTACGGCAACCTGTCTTGAGATGCGCTAAAGATGACTCCTGTTCAAATACACCGTGTACAGCAGTAAAAAAAGTGATGGATAAAGCGATGGCGCATAGATGACGCCCTATTTTTTGCAGAATCATAAAAAACCAAGTTCTTTGAAACAAATTAGTATGGAGTGGCTGTCGCATGTAATCCCTCATAAATAAAAATACAAAAACACTGCTTATTATATTGGGGGAAAATCCTAGACAATTTTTGATATTTATCAAGAACAAGGTTACATTTCAAAGATACAATCCCTAAGCTAAACCCTAAAATGCATAATTGGCAATTAAAGGTAGCTAATCGGGGTTATCTGCCCGGTGTTTTCTTTGAGAATTTTTGCCTTATTTGCAAAAAAACGTATCATTATCAGTATCTCAATAAACATAGGGAATGGGAGGTTTTTCAGTGGTAGCATTTCTTTGCCATTACCCATTACCATGATTTTCTAGTTATTATTTAGGGGGCTTTATGGCACATCATCACAACCATAGTCTTGAACATGAACACGAGCATACGCTTAAAGATGGTATCATTTGTCACTTACCGTATTCCATTTTTTCGGTTGCCTTTTGTTTAACGGTACTTAGTTTTCTGAGCTATTTGACCCTGGGGATAAGTAACGGCCTCATCTTGCGTAAGGGCGCGCACATGCTATTCCACTCATTTCACTTTCTGCACATCGTATTTGCAGCTACGGGAACCTTAATCACGTTTTATCGCTATTCAAAAAATGTGCTGTTGGGGCTTGTGGTTGGCATTATGTGCTCAATTACTTTCTGTACTCTTTCTGATGCAGTCATTCCATACTTAGCAGGTAGAATGCTCGGTGTGCATATGCAGTTTCACCTTTGTTTTATCTCTGAGCTGAGTAATATTATACCATTCCTTGTTCTCGGTCTTTTGAATGGTTTTGTCATGGGGCGCTATCATCATGGCCACCATGAATCTTATTCTGTTTTTTCCCATTTTGTTCATATTTTAATTAGTTCATTCGCATCAACCTTTTACCTGGTGGCAAATGGTTTGCCAGACTGGTACTCGAAGATTGGCATAATTTTTCTATTTTTGATCATTGCTGTGGTAGTTCCATGCACGCTTTCTGATGTAGTGGTTCCTATGGCATTTGCAAGGGTTGGTAAAAGGAATGAGCGGCATTAGATTAGAAAATGTTACCAAAAGTTTTAATGGTGAGCCTATAGTTGAGAGGCTTAACCTCTCTATACGCAGTGGAGAATTTTTTGCCCTGCTCGGCCCGAGTGGAAGTGGCAAAACTACCTTACTGCGTCTGATTGCAGGATTTGAGGTCGTCGATAGCGGGCGTATATTTTTGGAAGATCATGAAATTACCCATACGCCCATTTACTTGCGGCGTATTAATACGGTTTTTCAACATTATGCATTATTCCCTCATTTGAACGTGTTTGACAATGTTGCTTATAGCCTCAGTATTGCGCGCGTTCCTAAGTCAGAAATCAAGCAACGCGTAATAAAAGCGCTGCAAACAGTACATCTTGAAAAACATGTGTACAAGTCAATCCATCAATTATCCGGTGGACAGCAACAACGTGTTGCACTTGCTCGTGCCATCATCAATAAACCCGATGTATTACTTCTTGACGAACCACTTGCGGCTCTTGATATGAGTCTGCGTGAAAAGATGCTTGTTGAACTAGTTGATTTGCAAAGTTCGTTAAAAACTACCTTTGTGTATATTACACATGATCAGTTTGAGGCGCTTACGGTTGCAGATCGCATGGCGATCATGAACGCTGATGGCGAAATTGAGCAGATAGGAACTCCCAAAGAAATTTATGAATTTCCACTCACCTCATTTGTGGCAACGTTTGTAGGTACAAGCAATATTTTGCATGGTAGAGCGCTTTTTGATAACGCGAATGTACGCGTTGCGGTGTATGGACTTGGTGAATTTGAAACGATAATGCCAAAAGCTGGTGCGGATTGGTTGCATCATGGCCATGATGTGCTTATGAGTATTCGCCCTGAAAAAGTAGAAATTAGTAAACAACCGCTCCAAGAATTTTCTAATCATTGTGTCGGTACCGTAATTTCCATTATATATAATGGGCGTTCCACCGTGTATCACGTCAGGTTAGCAAATGGCTTTGTGATGCATGTGTTCGAACAAAATAAGGAACACTTTCCACAGGAAGTGATTGATTATGATGATCAAGTGCATCTCTACTGGCAAAAAGAAAATGTAATATTGTTGGAACGATGAAAAAAAAATTGATGAGCCGTTTGGCGCAGGAACAATCATTTTTTTGGTCGGCACCAGCACTGCTATGGCAACTACTTTTTTTGTATGTGCCTATAGCGGTTATTGTTGTGCTGAGCATACTACAACAAGTTGATTATGCATTTTGGCACCATATGACATTTGTGCATTATCGTACCGTCATGCAGCCTATGTACCTGGTCATTATCGCACGATCTTTGCTTCTTGCGTTGAGTAACGCGTGTGTCTGTCTCCTTTTTGCGTATCCCGTTGGATATTTTTTGGCACTTCGTGCTAAAAGCTGGAAAAATATTTTATTGTTATTGTTGATTTTGCCCTTTTGGACCAACTTTTTGGTGCAGGTGTACGCGTGGTTTTTTGTGTTGGAACGGAATGGTTTTTTGAATCTTATCTTGCAAAAATTTTATCTTATTGCAGAACCACTACAGATTATGAACACACAAGTAGCCATTCAGCTTGTGATGTTATTTTGTTATCTTCCTTTCATGATTATGCCTATCTATACCGGACTTGAAAAAATCAATAAACGCTTATTTGAAGCATCAGCAGATTTAGGGGCCACTCCTTGGCAAACATTTTTGCGCATTACGTTACCGCTCTCATTATCTGGAGTCAGAACAGGTTTCTTCTTGGTATTCATCCCATCATTTGGCGAATTTGTGATTCCAGCATTACTTGGTGGCGGCAAAACGATGTATGTGGGTACGCTCGTCTCGTATTATTTTGTTGAAAGCAAAAATGCTTATCTTGGTTCTGCATTCACGGTGGTAAGTGCGATTATTCTCGGTTTATCAGCTGCAGTGCTTTTAATCTTGTTCAAGCAAAGCGTGCGTCGATCGTTTACAAAGGATGGAGCTTCATGAACATCAGATCGTGGTTGACGGCACTGGTGTTGCCGAGCATAGTGGGGATTACGTATACCATGTTATACATACCCATTATCATTCTCATTGTCTTTTCTTTTAATGATGCAGAGATGTCATTCGTCTGGAAAGGATTTTCTTGGCGTTGGTATCAGGCACTGTTTCAGTCGGTAGAAGTTTGGAATGCACTTTATAATTCTTTAATAGTCGCATGTTCTTCGGTGGTACTTAGCCTTATCTTGGGTGTTTTATTTGTATTCTATAGCGCAGGAACGCGGCTGAATCGTTTGGTGGTGGCATTTTATGGAACGCTCGCGGCACCAGAAATTGTTCTTGCAATTGGACTTTTGAGTCTCTTTTCTTTTTTTGGGGTGCCGTTAGGTATGGTTACACTCATTGCTGGACATACGTTGCTTGGGCTCGGCTATGTCGTTCCCATGGTGTATGACCGCTTTTCCGAGCTTGACTATCGTCTGATGGAAGCATCACTTGATTTAGGAGCTACCAGAACACAAACGTTTTTCAGAATTATTGTGCCACTTTTGTCACCGGCACTTCTTGCAGCAGCACTTCTTGTTTTTATTATTTCACTCGATGATTTTCTCATTTCATTTTTTTGTGCAGGTGCCTCAACATTAACATTACCTATGTACATTTTTTCTGTTTTACGAACAGGAGCAACGCCGCTGGTGAATGCGTTATCAACGCTATTACTCTGTGTCAGTAGTTTGTGTGTTTTGATTTTTAGTTCACTCCGTGTCAAATCACAGCTTTTTTAACGCAGAAGGTCGGGATAAATATGATGAAGAACTTTTCTGGTCGTAAAGCGAGCTTCATAACGCGCGTTGCGATAGTTGGTTTTTGGTTAATGATCATTGCCATATTTTTATTCCTGCCCCGGTTTGTGCATATGATTCGCCCGACGCGCAGCATCAATATTATGACATTTCCCCGTGTTATCGATGCGCAGATGTTGACGCAATTCGAGCGTGAAACCGGCATCAAGGTGTATCTCAGTTATTATGAAAATAATGATGAGTTACTGGTGAAAATGCGTCAAACCAAGGGGGAAGGATATGATCTTATTATTCCTTCCGATTATGCCGTAGATATGTTGCGCAAAGAAGGATTGTTGCAGCAACTTGATATAAGCGCATTGCCTTTTTTTGACCGCATCCATCCTAAATTGTTGCACCACTATTATGACCCAGAGGCGGCATATAGCATTCCATATTTTTGGGGACTCTATGGCCTAGGGATTGATAGAACATGTTGCCACAATCGTCCTGTGTCGAATTCGTGGGATGCCATATTTGATGAACATGCACTATTTTACAAAATCGGCATGGTTAACAATGCACGTGAAGCGGTGTTATTAGCGTCCTGGTATTTATTTGGCTCAATCGAGCAGCTTGATGCAACCAAATTAGCACGAGTGCAAGATTTACTTATCAAACAAAAAAAATGGGTACAAGCATATACTGATTTAGCACCAGATTATTTATTATTATCTGGTAGTGCTCCTGTAGTGATCGGATTAAGCAGCGATATTCTGCAGGCCCATAAGGCTGAAAGTACCTTGGAATTTGTGCTCCCTCGGGAGGGCACATTCATGGTCATTGATGCAATGGCAATTCCACGTGCAAGCACCAAGGCAGTTCTGGTATATGAATTTCTGAAATATGCGTATCGTCCAGAAATTTTGCAACATCATGTAGATCGCTTTTCGTTATTTTCTCCCATTAAGTATGGCGTGTCAGCCCATCATACACAGCAAGCTTTTTCTTGGTTAGAAGCTACGCCAGTCATAGAATTTTTCAAAAATGTTTTACCTGAAGCCATTTTACAAGAGATATGGTTCGCACTTAAGGCGTCGTAGGCAGGCGTGCGGCGAGATACGTATTTTTATCATGTAATAATTGACATCATGATCTAAAATTTCTAAGAATGTTTTGAATAGTTGTGATGTCATACGAAGATTCAAGAGAGGAGAGAATGATAAAACAAGATTATTTTTGTGATCCGTATGCTTTGCGGATCTTTTTCTTTTCATGCAAGTAATCCCATAGGTAAATAGATGAAGTGTCATTAGTTTTAACTTTTAAAAAAGGATGAGCATATGAGAAAAAATTTTCTCATGCAGGGCCTGCGCTTTCTGTGTATAGCGTTGTTGCTATCAGGAGCAGCCATGCAGGGTGCTGTATGGAACAATACCATCGTTGCACCGGGTACTAATATTCTTGATGAAGATTTAGATATCATTGGTGATAACAGCATCCAGGGTGATGTACGAATTACTGCAGATTCGGTTGATATTTTAGTAAGTCTCACCAATGGCGATGCGATTGTGCGTGGTGATACCGGTGCTCCTGCATCAGATCCAGATCCTCGTTTATTCTTGTTGCCAAGAAATGGCCACAAAATCACGTTTGATTTAACCGATTCATTATCATTCTTTGGTGCATCTGATGGTACCCCACTCTTAATTTTAGTTGATACACAAGACACCGGTACTGGTGTTGTTGAATTCTTATTGGCCAATGGTAAAACAGTAGAATTCAGTGCGGATGGTGCAGGTGGCGGTACTAAATTCTTCCTGAAAATGTATGCCGATCAAACGCAAGAAACTATAACCTTTATTCGCGCTGATACCACAAGTAGCGCTCATGTGTTTGTAGTAGTGGGTCGCG
Organism: Candidatus Babelota bacterium; assembly: GCA_023382795.1. Taxonomy (GTDB): domain Bacteria; phylum Babelota; class Babeliae; order Babelales; family Vermiphilaceae; genus UBA6230. Next base: position 110,437 of record JAHDWT010000002.1, on the reverse strand, counting down.
ATTCAATTATGAGCTACGTTGCAGAAACTCCGGTAACCGCAAGCCCCGATGAATTAGGTACCATCTTGTTTGATCCAACCAACACCGGTGATGGTCGCATGATATTAAAGGTTGAAGATCTCGGCGCGGTGTTAATTGGTGGTAACTTAATTGATGATATCGTAACGGTTACCGACACTCTCTTAAGCAATATTTATACTCCTACGCTTGCAGGGCTGAGCGCAAAAATGTTGGTAACGAATAGTGATGCTGGTGCTGATCATGCTGGTTTATTAGTGGTAAACGAAAACACCGTGTATACCAGCCTTGCCTATGACATGTTCTGTACAGGCACCTTTGATGGATTCCGTGCAGGATTTATTCTCAGTTCACATGCAAGCTTAGAAATGGAAGAAGGTGCCTATTTCGACTACGTAGGTGCCACCACGAATACCTGTTTAGATCCGAATATTTCTGAAGAGTGTCTTGATGGTCGTGAAGTAGACGAAGTGGTGAAATCGCGTAATGCTTCGGCATTCATCGTGGATAGTGATCCAACCGATACCACGCTAACTGGTTCTATCGTTTTCAACACCAACTCCGCAATATTCTTCAGATCTGGTGTAGACAGCGAAGGAAACGTTTCTGAATTTGAAGCAGATGGCAGTGTGTCATTTACGATCGATCCAGAATTTAAAACGTCTGGTATTGGTAACATTGTATTTGATGTCGAAGGTAGAGTTGATGTGATTGGCCTTGATGACCCTGATACCAACAGAATGGAAATTCTTTCTCTTCATGTGGATCCTACCGGCGGACCTATCAACTACGAAACTCCTGCAGCACCACTCGTATTCCCACTAAGAGATTTTAACGGCACCATATATAATAGCGCGAGCTTCTTTATCAATGGTCGCATGAATCTTTTCTCCGCAACACTGGCACACACTGATGAAAACCATACCGTAAATCAAAAAAATGACTGTACGTCTGAACCTACCTACGTTGGTGGTGACAGCTTCTTTATTCAGCAGTTAACTGATGGAGGTTCGAGACCAAAGATTGTGTTCTACTCAAGCTCTTTTGACTTACATACCAGCGCAGCAGTAGTTGGTCTTGATTTGTTTGTGCCAAACTTTGATGGTGTTGGCGGCAATTCAAGCGATTTCACCTTCTTCCATAATGGCTTTGTCGTGGACAAAGGCACCGGTAGAAATCTGATTTTGGGAAGTGTGATTGGCGCAGATGTGTGCGATGGTTGTGCAACCGTTTCACGTGATGCGCATCTTGATATCTATCAAGAAACGCCGCAAGATACACCAACCACCCATGAACTTCAGCTTTTAGTAGCACCAAACAATTGTTACATTCACGCGACACTGCCTTGTGACCCATCATCTATTGAAACCCAATATTCACTGCATAACATCTATCTTGGTTGGGCAAGCAACATCTCTATTGGCACCAACGGTACAACGGTTGACGGTGAGCCGCTTACTACCTTCCCAACCTTACTTATCAACGGCAACTATTTCTCCTTTGATACGCGTGGTGGTTTAGACAACATGCCAGAAAATAGCAGTGTGACCGGACAAGGTGGTATCTTTGTAGATAATCATGGCACCATAACGATTGCAGATGGTTATCGCGCAATGGTTTCTACCATGGTTACCAGAAGTCATGGTGGCATTATTGATCTGCCAAAAAATCGCGTGTTGTTTGATGTTCGCGTAGGCATTGCCGAATGGAATCTTGATCTCACTGATTCTGATCAACTCGAAATTGTACCAACCGGAAGCAGATTGTCTGACTACACCTTAAACTGGCTTGCAACACAAAAAGACTACGAAAACTGGACACCATACACCTTTGATCCATACAATCCATGTGAAAAAGAACCAGTTGTCGCAGCAAATCTTACGTCATTGCCAACCGTGAGTGGTATTGTTGATCAGTTCCAAATCAAAGGTTCACGTATCGGCGATCCTGCACATATCATGGTTGATTGCGGCTGGATTAAGGAATTGGTATTCCTCAGAGGCTGTAATGCCGGTGAAGCGCCAACAGCGGTAGTTGCACTGCAAAACAGCGGTCGCGTTGGCCTTAATATGGCAGACACAAGCAATGACTCGCTCAGTGCAACCATGAAGCTTGGGGTAAACGGCGTCACCATTATCGCAAATGGTAACGGACAAGTTGATCTTAATTCGGATCTTGTCATTGACAATATTTGCTCAGTACTTAAAGGACCTGATTTTGGATCCGAAGAAGCACAAGTGCTTACCTTCTTTGCAGCAGCTCCAAGAACGATTCGTGTAAGACCTACCGGTATTCTCGACTTGAGCTCATTTAACAGTGTTGATGATACGATTCGCTTTGAAGGAAATGTAAAGGTCATCTTTGAGCCAGGCTCTCGTCTGATCATGGGTGGTGCAACATTACAATTCTATGATAATTCATCATTTATTGTTGAACCATATTTTGGTTGTGAGCCGCTTTCTGATGAAAGTGTACAATCAACTGATGATCGTCGTGTCAGCATCTTGGGCACCGGAACGATCTCGCTCGAAGATAATGCATTCATGGAAGTAAGCCGTCTTGCATATCTTGGCATAGAAACAGATGTTAACTGCTCCGTAACCTTGACCGATATCACTTTACAATTACTTGATCAGGCACAAGTGAACATTGGACAAGACTTCCGTGTATTTGGTGGCGTGTTCCAAGTTGGTAATACTAGTTATCAAGTTTATGACGAAGAAACCCCTGCGAGTGTCAACTTTACGTTAATCATTAATGGTGAAGACATTAACTTTAGAATGGGTTCACGTGCATTTGTTGGTTTTGGTGTTGGTATGGTAAAAGACGACACCACAGAACTGCCAAATGAATGGTTGATAGACAATCTATTTAACGTTGATGCAGTCAACTTGTTTATCCGCGACGGATCATTGGTACATAACCACATTTTTGATGGCGCCGATTCACGCGCAGCACTGCTGGCATTTGGACAAATTGGCACGGGATACACCTTTGAGCTAGATCCTCTTAATGGCGAAATTCTTGGTGGTGGTAATATCATTGCACTCGCTCCATCAGAAGACACGCCAATTAATCCAGTGGTGTTAGATGTTGATGGTGGCATTAACGAACGTATAACTGGGGTAAGTATTCTTTCTTCGTCGCCACTGCTTACCGATATTGCGGGTGGTTATAAAGAAGTTCCAACGATGCCTGCAGACTATATGACGACCTTCTCCTACTTTAAAGTGGTAGACACAGGAACCGCAGTAAACATCCGTGGTGTAGTTGGTAAGAAGAGCGACAATTCAAATGGCTTCAGAGCTGGTTATGTATCCGAAGGCAGAATTGGACGTGATTCAGAAGAAACGGTGTTGAATGCCAACGTACAACCGGGAGCACAAGCAGAAGTAGTAATTTCAATCGGCGCGGCACAGTTCCTATTCCCAGCAGATGCTCCGGCTATTGGCGTACCACCATTAGTATTTACCATTCCACAATTTGGTTCAGATCAACGGAAGTTATAAGAGCGTTACGCAGGTGGGGTAGCATGGTGCTACTCCACCGCACACAAGAAAGAAAACAGGTATGAGTAATAATGCAAGGAGCGTTATGAACAAAAGAGTCCTTAAAGTAGCGGCTCTCGTGAGCATAGTGACCTGTGGTGCACTGCGTGCAACTACAGAACTACGCACACCGCTGAGCGTGGTAAAAGATTTTGGTCCATTTCATTATCGTCTTGAGCCAGTCAATCCAGATGATTGCTGGTCATGGGATGTTTTTGGCGCGTTGTATCAACGCCGTGCGGACAAAGCATTTAGCAATGCACGTAAAGCAGATGGATCACAAAAATTCTCCACGCGTGATACGGTATCATTAGCAGAAGCATTTTTTGGTCAAGAAACCTTCACCGGTATTGATGCATTTGCGCACATCGCGGGTGAAGCGTGTCCCGTAGTGGTTGGTAATCCATTCATGTCATTTGCAAAAATTAGTCCCGTGTTCCATTACACGGAACGTGGTTTTGTAGCAGGCGCTCATGTTGAGTATGATTTTGGTGATTGCAGCAACTGGTACGTTGGTGCACGCGCGGTGTTGCCATTCAAGAATATTCGCGTAGATCGTGATCTTTCCTGCAATAAGCTGGAAGAAGGTCTAGAGGATGTGATGCTGCAAGTGCTGCAACGTGTTGATCCGACAATTGAAGTTGAAGGTGGGACGAATTTGACAAATGTGAATCCCCTTCTTAATACCACAGTAGTTGCAGGGGGGGCTGAAGTAAACAATCCAGATGCTAACATTCGTTCTGTGTATGCCTATCGTCTCGACTTTTTGACTGCATTGCGTATGCCTGGAACTCCTAATTCTGTAGTGAAATATACACCCGCCAATATTGAGATTGCTGGTATTGATGTAACAGTAGTACCCGGGCAGATTCCTGAAGAGAAGACAGCTTTTTTCTTGACCGGGCAGGTTAATCCTCCTCAACCGCTAGTGGGTGATAATTATTCATTTACTATTGCCTATCCACAGAACGCAACTCGTCATGTCTACGCACTGCGCAGCACTGATGGCACGTTAGCAAGTGTGCAATCGGAAATATTTGATAATACTACCGGAGAAGTACGTATAGCGCAGGATGTTGAGCATGATGCGCTTGTTGCAGCAAATGGTTCTGGCGGAGCAAATGGTGCACGGTTGGCATTTGAAGAAAATGTTGATTATTTACCATTAGCCGGCAATTGTGATGCACAAAGTGAATTGTTCATCATTCCAAACTCTCGCGGTACCGGTGAAGTTATGCCTGATGGCGCGGCAATCGGCGCAACCATCGACTATATCATCAAATCATCGCTTTCTTCATTCAATACTTCGGCATTAGGATTCTTAGAAAGTAAAGGTATTGATCTGTGTCACAACCAACGTGTAAGTGGTTTTGGCGATCTGGATACGGATCTGTATCTTGGCTATGATTTTACCGAATGTTTCTACGGCGAGTTTGCGGTAGGTGCTCGTTGGCCAACGGGTAAAAAGATGAAAGACGCAGGATTGGTATACTACCAACCAACCGGAAACAATGGACACTTTGAGCTTAAGGCACAAGGCGATCTTGGCTGGCAGCCAACGCATTGGGCAGGCTTGCACGTCAACGCATCGTACTCCCATGTGTTTAGCCGTACTGAGAAAAAAGCAGCCGCATTTAAAGGCGCAACCGTTAAAAACATCGGACCAAGCATTGATGCTAAAGTCTCTTATGGCTATTTTGTAGGACACTTTGATGTAACCTTGTTCCATCCAGAAAATTGTAACTTAGGTCTTGCGGTTGGTTATGAATTGTATGCGAAACGCAAAGATAAAGTTACTTTTGCTACCGCGATGGCAAAAGATTTAAATGGTGATCTTAAACCACTTGATGAAACGATTCTTGAAAAAGATACCAATGCCGTGAGTCATAAAATTCGTGGTGAGATGTTCCATCGTTGGAACTACTGCGAGCTCTTTATTGGTGCATCACGAGCCTTTGCAGGTCGTAGCGTGTTGAAAGAAACTGAAGCTCACGTTGGCATAGGGATATACTTCTAAAGCATGAACAGGGCATGAATTCTCAAGGTGACTAAAAAGAGTATGTACAATGAGGAATGCGAATATGAAAAAAACCGTAGCCGTAGTAAGCAGAGTGCTCTCGATAGCCCTGCTGTTAAGTTTTGTTAACAACGTGAGCGCGGATGAAGCTACCATGGTCAAGGCACCTCGTTCACACGAAGAGATGATGAAAGCTCCTCGTGATGACGCGCAAACTGGTGCTGTTATAGGGTGCTGCACGTGTAGTGGCGAAGACAATTTAGAGTGCGAAATACTCAAAGAAGCAAAACTGATCGAAACCAAAATTGATCAATTGCAATCTAGTTTTGATGAATGTTGCGAAGAATTAAACAGTAAATTAGATGAATTGCAAATAACGGTAGACATCGATTTTGCAGGTACCTTTACAGCGATCGCAGAATTACAGGCAACAGTTGATGTAGATTTTGCAGGAACCTGGACGGCAATTGAAGAAGTGCAAACAACGCTCGAAAGTTGCTGCGAAGGTCTTAACGACAAACTTGATACCGATTTTGCGGGCACCTGGACGGCAATTGAAGAATTACAATCAACACAAGATGCATGCTGTGATGAATTGAACAGTAAATTAGATGTATTGCAGACAACTATAGACACCGATTTTGCAGGAACCTGGACGGCGGTTGAGGAAGTACAAACAACACTTGACACCTGCTGTGCCGATTTGCATGGTGATTTTGTGGAAACATGGACCGTTTTAGGTAGTCCTATGGAAACAATTGCACAAAGTACACTGGATACGGTGTTGGATGTTAATGCGACCACAACCATGAACATTATCGAGTGGCTCAAGTTGATTTACAACAAGGTAAAATAAGAGCGTATCTACAAGTACCATGACTGCTTGTAGATGTGGATATACAAACACAAAACCTCTCCTGACGTGGAGAGGTTTTGTGTTTGTGTGGAACATGATTTTGCTTTATGCTCATACAAAAAATAACACGTGCACGTATGGATATCATTATGAATAAAAAAAATACCTTCTATGTAACTACACCTATTTACTATGTGACGGCTAAGCCACATCTTGGCTCATTGTATTCGACCGTGCTTGCTGATGTAGCCGCACGCTGGCATAAGCTTATGGGCAAACAGGTATTTTTTCTGACGGGTACCGATGAGCATGGACAAAAAATAGCTGAAGCCGCGCAGAAGGCGGGAAAATCACCACAAGATTTTGTAGATAGTTTTATTCATCCTTACAAAGACATGTGGCATCGCTATGACATCGAATACACAAAATTTATTCGCACAACGGATGACTATCATGTCAAAGCGGTACAGCACTGGATCGAGCTGTTACTCAAGACAGGAGATGTGTACAAAGATTTTTATCAAGGGTGGTATTGTACGCCATGTGAAACATTTGTAACGGCATCAAACACGAATGATGAGAAAAAAACCACAACGGAAATAGCACCGACGTGCCCATCCTGTGTTCGCATAACGCAACAGGTTGCAGAAGAAACGTATTTTTTTAGATTGTCGGCATATCAAGATCGTTTGTTACAGTTTTATGCGGATAATCCACATTTCATTCTACCTAAAGAACGTCTACACGAAGTCGTAAATTTTGTGCGTGGTGGCTTAAAAGACTTAAGTATTTCGCGTACGACGATTACCTGGGGCATCCCGTTTCCCGGTGACAAAAAACATGTCACCTACGTGTGGGCCGATGCGCTGAACAACTATATCACGGCTATAGGCTGGGGACAACCAGGCAAGGAACATGAATTTACCACCTGGTGGCCTGCTGATGTGCATATCCTTGGCAAAGACATTGTGCGTTTTCATGCGGTATACTGGCCGGCATTTTTGATGGCGCTTGGTCTGCCGTTGCCAAAACATCTTCTGGTGCACGGATGGATTACTGTTGATCAACAAAAAATGTCAAAATCATTGGGAAACGTGGTTGATCCCGACGTGTTACACAAAGAATATGGTGCGGATGCGGTGCGCTATTATTTGACGCGCCAAATGGCAATCAATCAAGATGGTGATTTTAGTATCAAGGATCTTGAAGGAAGAATTACTGCTGATTTAGCAAATGATCTTGGAAATTTATTAAATCGCATGGTAACGCTTGCGCTCAAATATCAGTTGCAAAATGTGGAACCAGAGGACGCATGGTCGCATGAAGTAGTCCAATTGCGCGGTGCGTGTTACAACATGATCGATGACATGTGTGCTGCGATGGATGAATATGCCTATCATATTGCGTTGGCCCATGTATGGAAATTCATTAATCAACTCAATGCCTATTTTCATGCACAAGAGCCGTGGAAAGTGGTACGCACAGACATGGCAAAATTCAAAGAAATTATTTCAGCAACGGCACATGGATTGCATGCTGTTGCGTGCGTGTTATGGCCGGTTATGCCATCCAAAATGGAGCAGATGTTTGCTAGCCTAGGTGTCAAATTTGAACTCGGTCGCGACGTACTGACTACACTCAAGCAATCGCCATGGCATGCCACCTTTGTTGTACAGGCGATACCACCATTATTTGTAAAACCAGAACCAAAGCAGGAAACGATGCAAACAGAACCAGCAGCACAAGAAGTGCGTTACATTACGATTGATGATTTCGCCAAAGTTGAACTCGTAGTTGGAACCATTCGCCAAGCACAGGAAGTACCAAAATCAAATAAACTTTTACAGTTACAGGTAGATTTTGGTGCGCATGGCACGCGACAAATTTTGTCGGGTATCAAGCAATCATATAAAGCAGAAGAGTTGCTTGGCAAACAAGCGGTATTCGTATTCAATCTTGCGCCACGCATGATGATGGGCCTTGAATCGCACGGCATGTTATTGACTGCCGAGGGTGAAGGCGGGTATGTAAAAATTATGACTCCAGCAGAGCCGGTTGCCAACGGTACCAAGCTCCGTTAATTATTGAATATATCTAGCGAGCAAAGCTAGCCATAATACGCTGCGTGCTCGCTGCATCTTTTATAGAGCAGACGCCACATGGATGCAGCGTAACCTTTACTTGAGATGTTGTAGGAGTAAGCATCATGGTACCAAGAAATTTCATCTCATCCATGTCGTGCAATGCGCTGTAGCAGGCAATCTGTATGCCTTGCGGCGTTGTAGTACACTGTTGCAGGATAATGAATAGCGCTGCATCATCGAGTGCTGGTGCTGAGGTATAGCGAGCACTTAATCCCGTATGTTGATCTAGAGTTGGTAATGGGAGCCACACGGTTTTTTTATGATCAACAAAGCCGATGTGTTCCACCATCTCTTCTCGATCTTGATACGCAATCGCATCGATTGACACGTTGTTGTGCGAAGCATGGTGCAAAATTTCTGAACAATTTTTCAGGGGATATACTTTTCCTTTCTGTGTGATCCATGCACCGATGTGATAAGAAATCAACATGATAACGCGATGCCACGCAAGCGCCTTTAGTTTGGCGAGCAACAGCATGCGCATGGGTACCTGAGGATAGGTAGTCCATTTGTCACTACACAGCGCAAGTATCGGTGCTTCTGAATACTCATCATCCGGATGATAAAGAAGAAATAATTCTGAACAGATGTAGGGTACTAAGGTGAGTGTGTCATCAATCACTAGTTGTGGTCGTTTATGTATGCCATGTGCGAGTACGTGCGCGCGATGTTTAGACAGTGACAAGAACATAGCGAATACTGATGGTGTATATTCGGTAAAGGGCATGAGGTGGCGTTTGTCAAAGTGGTGTACACAGTTACCGTCTTTAAAATAGTACAGTGTGTTGTAGATACTCTTTTCATCGTGACGATATGCCCCCAATAGTATATGAGCGTGACGTGATGCTACATGATGTGGCATGCAGGCATTGCAAAGATGCTTATGATGTGGAAGGTGCGTTGTTGACATGCAATCTTCTGGTGCAATAAAAATATCAATGGCTGTGTCATGCGCGGTGATGGCATCAAGGTATTGTTGGAATGCCACAACCGTACGAGAGATGACAATATCGTGCGGAAAAGTGCATGATAGATATCCTATGCGTGGTAGAGAAGATGGTAGGCGCTCAGATGATGTGGATGACGCAAAGTGTAGTGCAAGTATCATCCAGCCGATACTTACCAAGGACAAGCACATCACGTACCAAATTCGTGGTGTAACAATAACTAACGTGATAAGCCCCTGCCAAACTATAAAGCAATACAGTGCCGCATGTATGCCAACAAGCGCTACTGGACATACAAGAGTGGAGTAGGTGGCAAGTGGTATAAGTGGATGCAGCAGCGCAGCTCCACCCTGACAGGCAACAACACAGAAACTGTATTGGGTAAGCCATACAAAAAAAAGCCACAAAGCAGTTGCCCAGATGATGATGCCTATGAGTTGGTGCTGCTTATGTTGACGTATTAATGCGCATGATGCCGTACGATGTGCTGCCAAAAACAGCAGTGATGCCGGAATACTGAGATAGAAAAAAAATACCAGGGTAAGTAGCAATGATGTGCTGGAATCAGTAGTTAGTTTTTCAAGAGCACCCTGCCATTCTGCATGTCCTGCCAACAACGTGCCCACAAATCCCCAAGCATATCCATGATACCAATTGAGTTTGCGTTGTAGTGCGCAATAAAAAAGTGGCACTAAACAGAGTGCGATCAGCCACCACCAGAAAGAAAGCATGGTGAGTCCAATCGCATACATGAGCGCAGATGCTCCGACAAGAAGCCAGTCGATAATCGTAGAATATTGGCACCGTATTTGCGTCAGCATGTGCGTACTCTATACTGAAATCAAAATTCCTTGAGTAGTCATAAAGGAGATGTCGTGCAGATATACCCTATCATATCTCGTGTACAAAAAGCTATCGCATTGGGACCGCGTGCAACCGTGCGCATCGCACATAATCGTCTACAAGGTAAATTATTTTCTGTTCTGTGGCGCTATCGCGCATTGCGAGGATTGGCGGGACATTCTTGGACGGCAGTTGCAGAGCGTCTTGGGATAAAAGATGTGCATGTGTTTATGTCACGATCAACACCACAATGGCTGCGTTATATAGCCGCTGATAATACGCATGATGTTCTTGCGCGAGCTCAAGAGTGGATGCGAGGAACACCAGAGTTGCTTGGTGGACGCATTTCAACCGTTACCACATTACCGTGGCATGAAGATTTTCGTCTTAAAGAATTGGATCCTGCTTCTGATTACACGTTTTCTGCTCATCTGTTTTATCAGGACATCACTATTTCAGTGGGTACATCAGGAGATCAGTTGGCTAAGGATATTAAGGTTCCTTGGGAACTTTCACGGTTTCAGCATCTTCTTTGGTTTGGGCAAGCGTATCAAAAAACCGGTGATACCATGTATGTAGATACATGGGTGCGGCACATTGACGATTGGATGGACAAAAATCCCTATCTTTTGGGTATCAATTGGGTGTGTCCTATGGAAGTAGGATTACGTGCAATAAACTGGATTATTTCGTGGTGGTATTTTCGTACATCTACTATCATTCCAACAGCTTTTTGGCAGAAGATGTTATGCAGTTTATACGATCATATGCATTATCTAGAAAACAACTGGGAGCTATATGATGGACGCACGTCAAACCATTATCTTTCAGATTTAGTCGGTTATTTATACCTCTGTTCTTTTTTTAACCTTACCAAAAAGGCGTCGTGGTGTTTTGAGCAGATCCAGGCAGAAATGCGCAAACAAGTGTTTCCTGAAGGTACGAGCTATGAAGGCTCTACGGCATATCATCGTTTGGTGACCGAATTATTTCTGCATGCATATATGTTAGCACGTGAATTGCACATACGCATATCAGATGATTTTGAGCAGCGTCTTACTAACATGGGGCGTTTTATTGCCTGGTGTTCTCCTCGACAAAATACTATGGTCACCATAGGTGATCATGATTCTGGACAGGTTACTGCAGTCGGTATTACTCAGGCAATGCAGGCACTGGTCCCACAATCGACTGCTATCGGTATCAAAACATTCTATGAATTCGGCCTTTCATGTATAAAAAACACGCTTTGGCATATAACGCTGCGCCATCAGGCATATAAAAAAAAACAACCTTCAGGCCATTTTCATAACGATGTGGGAAGTGTAACCCTTGCGATACGAGGTATTCCAGTTCTTATTGACCCGGGAAGTTATGTGTATACTCCATCAGTGTTTTGGCGCAACTATTTTAGGTCTGCTGCAGCGCATACTACAGTAACATTGCAAGATGAAGCAGTGTTGGCGACAGATGAGCGGCTATTTAATCTTGATATGCAAGAAACATGTCTTTCGCGCGAGTATATGACTAGTGCCAAAACTATACTGAGTACTCAGTTCTATGTGGGAGCGTCTAATAGTGGTGTGCAGTGTGCTCGTTCACTAAAACTTGCTCATCGTGAAAATATATTATTTTTGTCTGATTCCTTATGTAAGGCAGTGCAACAAGAGGTGGATAATCGATTATTGTGGTGGAATTTTATACTAGCGCCTAATATTCTTGCCCAGCCTATAAGCGCTGAGCAATGGTTATTGTTTCATCGTGATCAGCTGTTGGCAACTATGTGGAGCCCATTACCTTTAGAGCGTATTGCTACCTGGGCATCACCAGCATATGGTATCAAATGTGTTACACACACCCTGCGCGGAACGCATCAATTGTCTATTATTGAGCAAAAAAATACCTTTAATTTCAGTTTTGTATTAGAATAATTGAAAATAGGATAGACAGCCTAGCAAGGGGAACATGGACAATAAAATTATCTCAAAAAAATTCAACATAGTATCATTGGCGCCGTCGTATGTTGCGTCATATTTACAACAATTTTCTGAAACAGTGCGCGAAGCTTTACGTGTTACCAGTATTCATGCCGAGCACGAATATCTACAGGCCGCGCTTGAAAAACAAGCAAAAGGTGAAACACACTTTTATCTCATTATTACTGATCAGTCACAACAGGTTATTGGCGCTGTGGAAATTAGACAACCGGAACAATCCCGTGGCCAGTTGTATACCTGGCTCAATGAGTCTTATTGGGGAAGGGGAATATTCCAGCATATGATACGCGAAGTGGCTGCTGATTATTTTGCACAAACACACAAACCGTATTTTGATGCAACCGTAGAAACAAATAATCAACGTAGTTATCGAGCGCTAAAAAAGGCAGGTTTTGCAGATCTGGGTATCCAGGAAGGTGCATGGGAAAAAAACTATGTGCTGATCTTAAGAAATAAAAACACAACACCATACTAATGATGTGGGGGATTTATGAAATTACATAAAATAGCATGGGGTATTTTGGTGTGCAGTGGCATTACCATGCAGGCAATGGAGCTCAAAAAAGTTGCAGATTTTGCTCTAAGGCCCATTTTGCGCGCGGTTAAGCGGATACCAAATTGTTCTGGTGAAAGAGGTGATCGTCTTGAACTGGTGCGTGAAATTTTGGATGCTACAGAGCAAGAATCAACTGCAGGCCCACAAGAATCATGCGTAGAGCTTGATGGCATCACGGGAAGGCTACCACAAAACACTCTATCTTCGAGTTCTCAGGAAGATGTGCAGGACAAGAATAAGGGTATTGAGGACGAGTGTATTATTACAGAGCGTGGTATTGCTCAGTTGAGACGCGACATAGAAATGGCACTTAACAGCACTCCGCCTAAAAAATATGAAGAGGCCATACGGTTGGCGAGACAGGCAAAAGAAAAATCTAGAAGAAAGAGTATAGAATTATTTACCGAAATAGCTTTTGATCCAGGGCAACAATCGTGGGTTCGGCGTGGTGCGCGCACAAGCCTTATTTCTATGCTGAAACCAGAAGATCAACAATATTCAGGTCTTTATGATCGTATTTTTTATTGTGAGTATGGTGCCGCGCAGGATGTTAAGGATCGGTTTGAAACATTTCAGAATCTTTACGAAAAATATATATGTGGTGCGCCGGCGAATTTAAGCGATTCAACTACTATGGCATTAGCCCGTTACCATGCAGCGAAGGCTCTTGCAGAACTAAAACAATTACATAATGATCTTTGTAATCAAGCTGAGTTTGACCGAATACAAGAAGTATTGGAAAAAAGTCGTAAGACTTTAATCAATCAAGGCATTTTATCGCTTGAGCATGATAATAGCTCTTATCATGAATCTGCGACTCAATGTTCGGAGCAGTCATGCGACGATGAGCAAGAAATTCAGTCTTAAGCGTTGGATGATGTGAACAAAAGAGAGCCTGATTTTAGAATTGGGCTTTTTTGAGTTTTTATACAAGTTCTTCTATATGGAGTACACTTATGACTAATAATTTTTATACACGATCCTCGATCTAAAGGTTATATATGATGCACGAGTACCTTCATATTGAACAATCACTTGGCCTAAACGGACAAGCATCATTATTTGGTGCTAAAAATGCCGTTTTGGTTATCATGGCATCTACCTTACTTACGAACGGAAAATCGCGTTTTACCAATGTTCCGCGGTCCCATGATGTGTACCAGATGATGCGACTGCTGACCAGTCTTGGTGCAGCAGTGTCTTTTGATGAAGAAGTCCATATTTTGGAAATAGATACCTCTTTTGTGAATAAGTTTAGTGTCTCAGCGGATTTGATGGGTAAGATGCGAGCCTCTGTGCTTGTGATGGGTCCGTTACTTGCACGTTTTGGTCAAGCGCAGGTAACCCTACCAGGTGGTTGTGTGATTGGTGCTCGACCTATCGATTATCATTTGAAAAATTTTGAGCGCATGGGTGTGTTTATAGAATCAATTCAAGAGGTAGTGTGTGCCAAAGTTGCTGCATTGCGACCAACTAAATTAGTGTTTGATTATCCGAGTGTAGGGGCGACAGAAAATATCCTGATGCTTGCAACGTTGACGCAAGGGATCACACGTATAGTGCATGCTGCGTTAGAACCAGAAGTACTTGATCTCATTGCAGTGCTGAAAAAAATGGGTGCAAAAATAACCATCATGCCGCCAGCTACCATCGAAATTGAAGGCGTGAATCAGTTATATCCAGTGGAGCATGAAATTATGCCCGATCGCCTTGAAGCAGGGGCATTATTACTTGCTGCAGCAATTACCGGTGGGCAAGTGCATATTCCGCAAGCTCCGGCATACGCCATGGAGATTTTTTTAAGCAAATTACAAGACATGGGTCATGTGATACAGGTGGGACCCTTAGACGTTGGCATTACGTTAAAAGCAACTACAGACCCTAAAGCGGTGTCATTCAAAACGACACCATATCCCGGATTTCCCACTGATCTTCAAGCGCCTATGATGGCAGCACAGTGTCTTGCGTCAGGTACCAGCATCATAGAAGAAACGGTGTTTGAAAATCGGTTGGTCCATGTGCGCGAATTGCAAAAAATGGGCGCACAAATTGTAGTGAAGCACAATGTAGCGCATGTCACCGGTGTTGACGAGCTGTATGGAGCGCAAGTGATTGCATCAGATATTCGTGCATCGTGTGCTTTAGTGCTTGCTGGACTGGCGTCGACGGGTATAACCATCATGAGTGCGGTGCATCATTGGAGACGAGGGTATGATGCATTGGAACAAAAGCTTGGATTGCTGGGCGCACGTATTGCCTATCATTATGAAGAATCGCCTAAGAATACCATTGATCCTCTACTAAGTAGCGCAAAACAGTCTCACCTACATCACGTTTCTTGAAAAGCGATCAATAAAAAAGAGGATACACCGTTATAGTGTATCCTCTTTACTTTTACGCGTTGTTACTACTTACAACAATCCATAGTTTTTTGTATGACCATAAGCATGCGATTTTTAAGTTGATCGCGTTGTTCTGTGGTTGGCTCTTGTTGAGATTGCAGCAGATTTTGGCTTGATAGCGTTAAAGAGTTTATAGCTTCACGTAGTGATGCTATGTCATGGTTCGATACTCCGCGTATGGAAGATCGAAGTGTTTCATTAATTAGAGCAGCAGACATGTTGAGCTGATCAAGATTGCAACCATATTCTTGTTCGCTGAACTGAGCAAGATAGTTACTTGTTGTTTCCAATATTTCTTCTTCTTTTGGGGTTCGCTCATTTTCGTTTGCGATTTCAGCAAGCAAAATTTTCATGGCATGGAAGCCGAGTTCATCCAAAGCATTCTCGATGATGATTTTATCATCGTCATGGATTGTATTAGAAAGTGCCTCACTTACTGCAGTGATATGAGTTGTCACCATAAACGGTAGTATTGCGGGGCTTAAAGAGCTTTGCCCAGATGAGGAGCTGGTAGATGCAACAGAGTTTTCATGCCCGCTATATAAAGAAGAGGTAACTATGCACAACATAACGGTGAAAATCGCTGAATGTTTCATGTGTATCCTTAAAGGCGTGAAAAGGTTCAAATGGGTTTTTGGCATATTAAACAATAAGATTGCAGAGATACAGGGTTTTCTTATTGTTACGTGGTTGGCCTTTCATAGCAATCGCCAATTTTTATTATGATTGTGCCAATATGATTTTTGAGTTGATGGCGTTGTTCTACGGTTAGCTTTTGTTGGGATTGTATGGCTTCCTGACTAAATGACAATAAAGAGTTAATTGATGCTCGTAGTGCTTGGACCTTGTCTGGATTTGTTTCGCGAATGGGGGCTTCTAGGTGCCTTTCGGTCAATGCTTTCAAGGCATTAATCATTTCATATTTGCAGCTTTCAAGTGATGATGCGTTAAAGAGCTGTTCATTATAACTAACCAGTGCCCCTACAAAACCGCTAGCGTCAGTTGATGTTGGAGGAGTAGATTCTTGTTCTACAGAACATATTTCTGAATTTGATTGATGATATAATCCTAAAACATCATTAGCCATTTTATCCAAGGCATTAATACCATCAGGAAGCTGATCAGATAACACCATGCCTAAGACTCTACAATTAACCCCCCAGACGAGCGGTATTATTAAAGAACTTTGCTCAGATGAGGCGCTAGTAGATGCAATGGAACCCTCATGTCCGCTGTATAAAGAAGAAGTAACTATGCACATTGCCGCGGTGAAAATCGCTGAAAATTTCATATGTATCCTTAGAATTTTAAAAGGTTGAACTGCTATCTGATGTAACATCATTGTGTAAAGCCAGAATTGATCGATCACCTGCAAGTGACTCATTTTGGTCATGAAAAGTTCTTGGTATATCAACTAATGACTGTTCGAGTTGGTTGTTATCTGTTGATGACAATTCGCTTGTCGTGGCAAAAGTGTATTCAGATAATTCTGATCCTGATTCTGAGCATTCAGCATCAACGTAGGAACCTGGTGATCGAGACAATAGTTGCTCACAATATGTTGGATGTCCGGTATTCTCTTGAGCTTTTTTTGTCGCTTTGATCCAAGCAATGATGTATTGGTTTTTTTCTTGTGGATTAATTTCCTGGTTTTGCTTAAGCCATGTGGCAATATGACATGTTTTCTTGTTATGTTCTTGATCCAAACGTGCGGTATGCCAGATTCCAAGTGCGCTACAGGCCACAATGGCTGTTGCTTGCAATGTATGCTGTACCCATCCATTTGATACAATTTCTCCAATTATATCATCAAGACCGGCTTGACATGAATTTTGTATGCATAGGCAAAAAATGAATGCTGCATGTAATGCTTTGATGTAGGACATATTCTTCCCGTGTAGTAGGTGATGAATGATATGAAATTTTTCAAATGCATGGGTAACTGTATCAGATATCACGCAATTGATGAAGTCCAAATAAAGGATAAAAATAGCCGAATGGCCATGAGAGGTATAATGTGGTACGAAAGAACGAGAAGCGTTGTTGTAGGTTTTTGATGAGCTACCGATGTGCACGTTGATGCATGTATCCGCAATCCTTGGTATTGCAGTGTAATTCTACGCTGCCATTGTGGTCAAAACGTTTGAGTAGATAGGGACTTTTGCAAAGAGGGCATGGAAGTTCTTCGATATCACCAAAAATAGTGTAGGTACATTTTTGACTATGGGGAGTACATTGCCATACCGTATTTCCTTGCCAGGTACCTTTGGTAATAGTTTTATTGCCACATTGAGGACAAGGAAAGTTTGCTATTTCAGCCATAGTACGATCTCCTTAAACCATTTTATAGCCGCAATTTTTATCCGAGCACATCAACATGACTTTGCCGCTTTTATCATATTTTTTGAGTAGATATGGTTTTTTGCATTCAGGACATGGTGTTTCTTCTATATCGCCAAAGATGGCAAATTTGCATTTCGGATAATTGGCACATCCCCACATGGTGCCGCCTCGCCATTTCCGTTTTATTACGTCGCCACCACACTGCGGACAAGGAAAATTGGCTTTTTCTTTATGAATATATTTGCAGTCAGGATAGCCGGAGCATGCGATAAACATACCATATTTTCCGCGCGCTTGACGCAACGGCTTTCCGCATTGGGGACATGGTGTATCAAGAATTTTTGGCGCTTCTTCTGCCACGCATACAATTTTATTATCTTCAGTGCGCGTAAAATTACAGGTGAAGGTACATTCAGGATAGTTGGGACACCCTAAAAATTCGCCCGTTTTTGCAAAGCGAATGACAAGCTTTGTTTTGCCACAACTTGGGCAAGTGACATCGGTGGGTTCTGCAGGGCGTTTACCTTTGCCGGCCTTTTCAATAAAGGTTTCAAGGTCTTGTTTAAATTGTGTGTAAAATTCGCGTAAAATTTTGTCGCGATCAACGTCACCATTCGCGATCTTATCAAGATCTTCTTCCATGTGGGCAGTAAATTTAGGATCCATGATGTGTGCTAAATTTTCTACCAGTAAACTGGTGACGGTCATACCAAGTTCTGTGGGTAAAAATCGTTTTTTTGCGTCGCGTGTGGTGTAGGCTCTTGCCTGAATAGTATTAAGAATAGTTGCGTAGGTACTTGGACGACCAATGCCTTCTTTTTCTAATTCTTTGACAAGTGATGCTTCGGTATATCGTGGCGGTGCCTGGGTAAAGTGTTGCTTAGGATCGGTGCCGGCCAGCGTGAGTGGTTGTTGTTCGACAAGTTCTTTTGGCAGTAATGCGCTTGCTTCTTTTTCTTCCTCTTCTTCGCCTTTGTACACTCTTAAGTAGCCATCAAAAATGAGGGTAGAACCAGTTACTTTAAAGGTAAATTTGTTGTCACCACTGATTACCACTTGTCGCTGTGCATACAGAGCAGGTGTCATTTGACTCGCCACAAAGCGCTTCCATATAAGTTCGTAGAGCTTTGCTTCATCTTTGGACACATGAGTTTTGATTTTTTCAGGTGCTGTTGCAACATCAATAGGCCTGATCGCTTCGTGAGCATCCTGCGCTTTGTCTTTGGTTCTTGCGCTGTAGATGTTGGCTTTACTTGGCAGATATGCTTTTTCAAAGGTTTTGCTGATATATTCTCGCGCTTGTTTTAGAGCAGTATCAGCGATGCGTAAAGAATCGGTACGCATGTAGGTAATTAGGGCGACAGGTCCTGATGGATCGCCAATTTCTACACCTTCATATAATTTTTGTGCAATCTGCATGGTCTTTTTGACCGAAAAACCAAGCTGATTAAATGCTGCTTGTTGGAGCGATGAGGTCATAAATGGTGGTAAAGGATTTTTGCTGCGCTGTTTATCAGTAATTGATGCTATGGTAAATGAAACATCGTTAAGTGCTTTGATTATTTTTTTTACGTCGCCTTCATTCTTAAGTTCGGCTTTCTTTTTGCCGACGTGCGTGAGCTCTGCAACAATGGTTGAGGCATCGAAAGAAAATTTACCATACAGTGACCAGTATTCTTCTGGTTTAAACGCACGAATTGCTTGTTCTCGATCGCAGATCAAGCGTAATGCGACTGATTGAACGCGCCCTGCAGAAAGTCCCGTTTTGATTTTGCGCCATAAAATGGGAGAAACTTCATAGCCAACCCAGCGGTCAAGAATACGACGAGCTTGTTGTGCGGCTACTTTTTTTTCATTGATATCGCCTGGGTGTTGAATTGCTTCAATAATTGCAGGCTTAGTTATTTCGTTGAATGCGATTCGGTGAATGTTGGCTTTGTTTTTGGCTACTTTTTTTATTTCGCCGCCGATGTGCCATGCAATGATTTCCCCTTCGCGATCAGGGTCAGGTGCCAAATAAATTTCATCTGATTTTGATGCTTCTTTGCAAATGTCCGCAATGATCTTTTCTTTGCCTTCTAGAGCTTCGTAATCGATATCGATACTCTTGTCGCTTATAGTGACACCAATTTTTTTAGGCGGTAAATCTTTTATATGTCCAACAGTGGACATGATCTTGAACTCTTTGCCCAAGAATTTGGAGATTGTTTTAATTTTTGCTGGTGATTCGACAATAAGCAGTTTTTTCATAACTATCATTTTTTTGTGTTAGGCCAAGTCAAAAAAGAGCGAATAGATACTTCTGTAAATTGTGTATCACGCATTGAACTTGGCAGTTATCTTTAACTATCACTGTCTATGATAGAGCAAAAATTTTCTAAAAGTCAAATATGGCAAAGAGATTGATGTGAAAATAGGGATACTACAGATGCTTTTCGTATTCTTCTTGGCAAGCGATACAGCGAGTTGCATTTGGATAGGATTTTAGACGTTTTTCTGCGATCGGATTACCACAATCTTCGCAAATGCCGTAGGTGCCAGCCTCAATCATATGGAGTGCCTGAATAATTCGGCTATATTCATTGACCTCTGAATCCTGTAGGGTATCACGAAGGCTTTCTAGGTTTGATGACAATGCTTGATCTCCCGCATCGCCAACCTGCGTGTCGGCAACCTTCTCGGTGTAAAGAGTGCTGAGTTGCTCCTCAAGCTCTGCTTTGCGTTGTAAGAGTTCCTTTTTGATGCTATTAATGTTTTTTGTGTCGGTGTGCGATTCTCGCTTTACATTACTCACGCTGAGCGTTCCTTTTTTTGATAAAAAAATCTTTTAACAAGTTCTCAGATTCTTGCGAGCATACTCCCTTAACGATGGTAGTCTTTTTGTATACTGCAAGGCCATCCTGTATGTCAAGATGAAAGCCGAAAAGTGGCGATTCGGCCCCGTATACAATACCAGCAATTCTACTTTGCACAAGAGCAAATACACACATTGAGCATGGTTCTAGGGTAACGTATATCCAATGATTATTTAAACGCCAGTCGCCAAGATGAGCACAGGCTTGCTTGATGGCGAGAAGTTCTGCGTGAGCTAACTGGCATTGTTGGTGTTCAACTTGATTATGTGCGCGGGCTATGATTGTACCTGTTGGATCGACAATAACAGCCCCGATGGGAACTTCGTTTTCTTGTGCAGCACGGCGAGCTTCGGAAAGGGCTCGGTTCATAAAAAATACATCATTGTTGGCAAGTTCTTGCATCGTATCGGTACCTCATTCCACTATATGATCTATGAGGACAATAGTAGAAAAAAATGCTGAGTAATTTATACTTTATTTAACGGGTAAAGTGTACCACGTATCGCAACTACACGGAATGTTCTCGGTATTTTGAGAGCACGCAATTCTTGAGGAGAATTATATGTCAAATAGTGCGTCTGGCGGCGGTGACTACAAAGCGTCGACCATCCGGGTGATGGAAGGCTTAGAGGCGGTGCGTAAGCGTCCTGGAATGTATATTGGATCTACAGGACCTCAAGGACTTCATCATCTTGTCTATGAAATTGTAGATAACTCAGTTGATGAGGCATTGGCCGGTCATTGCGACACCATTATTGTTACACTAAACAAAGACGGTTCATGCACGGTAGAAGACAACGGTCGTGGTATTCCAACTGATATACATCCTACAGAAGGTATTTCTGCAGCAGAAGTTGTTTTTACCAAGCTTCATGCCGGTGGTAAGTTTGACAAAGATGCTTACAAATACTCGGGCGGACTTCACGGTGTTGGTGCATCGGTGGTTAATGCGCTTTCCGAAAAACTTGAAGTTACGATTTTTCGCAACGGCGAAATTTTTAATCAAGTATATCGACGTGGCAAACCAGTTGCGCCACTTACGGTTATTGGCACCACACAAAAACGTGGTACCGTTGTGCGCTTTTATCCTGATCCAGAAATTTTCACTGAAACTACTAAGTTTAGTTTTGATACCCTATCTACTCGTTTACGCGAATTAGCATTTCTGAATAAAAAACTACGCATCATCATTGTTGATGAAACGCTCAATAAAGAGCACAATTTTTATTTTGAAGGTGGCATTAAATCATTTGTTGAGCACATTAATGCCAAAAAAGGACCACTGTTCCCTGAAATCGTCTACTTTGAACAAAGTGATGAAAAATATATCGTAGAAGTTGCTTTGCAGTATAACGAAGGGTATGGCGAACAGCTTTTTTCTTTTGTAAACAATATTAACACGATAGAAGGTGGTACCCACGTTGCCGGGTTTAAATCTGCGCTGACTAAAGTTTGCAACAAACGTGCGCTAGAAATGGGCATGCTCAAAGATGGCGTGACGTTTTCAAGTGAAGACGTGCGTGAAGGGTTGGTCGGCGTGATCAACATCAAAGTTCCCGAACCACAATTTGAAGGGCAAACCAAAGGCAAGCTTGGTAACAGTGAGGTAAAAGGTGTTGTTGATTCATGGACTTTTGCCTATCTAGACACTTTTTTTGAAGAAAACCCTGCTACAGCGAAAAAAATTCTTCAAAAAGCAGAAGTTGCTATGCGCGCACGTGACGCGGCAAAGCGCGCACGTGATCTTACGCGTAGAAAGACTGCGCTTGAGTCCTCAGTGCTTCCCGGAAAATTAGCAGATTGTTCTAATGAAAATCCTGCAGACACCGAGTTATTTATTGTTGAAGGGGACTCTGCAGGTGGTTCAGCCAAGCAGGGACGTGACCGCAATAACCAAGCAATTCTTCCTTTACGAGGTAAAATTTTGAATGTTGAGAAAGCGCGATTTGATAAAATTTTAGCGAATGAAGAAATCAAAGCGCTCATTGCCGCAATAGGTGCTGGCGTTGGTAAGGATGAGTGTGATCCCGCCAAGGCGCGTTATCACAAAATTATTTTGATGACGGACGCGGATGTTGATGGTGCGCACATTCGTACCTTGTTATTGACGTTCTTTTTCAGATATTTGCAGCCGGTTATTGAAGCAGGGTATGTATACATTGCCCAACCGCCACTGTATAAGGCAAAAATTGGTAAAAAAGAACAGTACCTAAAAGATGAAAAAGCATTTAAAGGATTCCTAACCGATTGGGCGCGTGAGCAGACAGGCTTGGTCATTGACGGGCGTGAATTGGATGCATCGCGTTGGCAGTCAGTGCTTGACCAACTGATGCAGTATGATGACATGCTCAATCAGCTCTGCTTGAATAATCGAATTTCTTTGGTACACGGGCATCGATTATTGGCAACCTTGCTCAAGCACCCATGGAAATTTGGTGAATCGGCTGATACGCTCCTTGCTTCATTACAAGAAGAATTCAAATCTTATGCGGTGAGCATTGAGCCACGATCTCTAGCCCATGCAAGTCCTGATGAGCAGGGTGATTACCAAGAATTATTTGTGATTTTTAGATTATTCAACAAAGAATGGTCGGTTGATCTTGATTTCTTTAGTGCAGAAGATACGCAAGAAGCAGTATGCCAGCTTGCCGTGCTCCGTGATATTGAGACAACATCATGGACATTAAAAGTAGTCGGCAAAGAACGCAGCATCAGTAGAACCGGTGTACTTGCACTGTTGCGCGCGATAGGCGATATTAGCAAACCATACATGCATGTGCAGCGCTATAAAGGTCTTGGGGAAATGAATCCTGAGCAGCTTTGGGAAACATCTATGGATAGTTCGACCAGAACATTACTCAAGGTTACCATCGAGGACGCTTTGGAAGCAGATTCATGGTTTACCACCTTGATGGGAGATGATGTGGCAGGCAGAAAGGACTTTATTGAAGAATATGGTCATTTTGTAAAGAACCTTGACGTTTAATGCTATGAATTGATACTAAGAGGCGCTTTAAGCGCCTCTTATTGTTTTGTAGAAAGCTTTTTTTGTAGTTTGAATGAAGATGATGTAGTACCGAATTAAAGGAGTTAATGCTATGCAAAAAAAGATTGTCTTTAAAGGAACCGATCATTCTGCACCACTTGAAGAATATGCAAACCAACAATTGGCACGTATAGAACAATTTCTTACCAATGAACGAACGCCGATTTATATAGATCTCATTATAGAGCCCTCTAAAGTTCATGCACATCACAAGGCTCAGTTGATAGTTAAAACACCTGATTACGACCGGATAACAAGTTATGAAGGGCCTGATTTTTATGATGCATTAGATCGTGTGGTAGATACGATGTATTTACATTTGCATGAGGATAAAAAACGGAAAAATGATGATAAGAAAATGGTAGGGCGCCACGAAGAGTTTAAAAAGCAGCGATAAAAGTAAAAGAGGCGAGTAGTAAAAAGGGCTCCGATATTCGGAGCCCTTGATGTTGTTCGTTATTCTGAGGTACATTCGACTAATCTGGTGTAGTAGTTATTCCACGTAGCAAGATTTTCTTTGATGCTATCAGCTATAGAAGTACATTCGCTAGCCTTATTCTCATCATCTTTGTAATGATCTTTGCATAGTTCTACAAATCTTTTGCTATCGTAGTACTTATTCATGAATACAGACGAGCCCGTAAATATTGCATCAATTATAGAAGAAGTCTGGCTTTCCCGGCAAGCTACATCTGACCAATTGCATGTTTCTGATCCTTGACCTTGCGCTATTTCTTTGCAAGATAGATTTGAGAATCGTTTTTCTATTCTTTCAGCTTGGCTCTGAAGTATTTTCTTGGTAATAGAATGTTTATGGTCTGGAAAAACTAAAATGTGCCTGTAAAATAAGTCCTTAGTTACCTCTTCCAGACACTCTTCTTCAGAAATTCCCGGACATATCCTTTCCTCATTTCTATTTATGGCATCTCGTATATAGGCCATTGTTTCGTTTAGTTTATTGATCAATTTTTTTGGTATTGCGTTAGCATCTGGATCGCCGGCCTGCAAAGCACCATCAAGGCAGAAGAGTGTGAGAGAAAGGAAAAGCAATTTTTTCATAGAAGTCCCTTAGATTAATAGATTTATACGGTTGTTTGTTGATTCAATTCATTTACAAATTCATCGATAGAAAGATCGTAGATCTCACCACCCCATTGTTTGATCAGCTCTCCATTGTGTTTTACCAAAAGAAGAGTTGGCACACCCTTGATAGTGTATTTTGCTTGCAATGTGCTGAGCACGTCTGGATGTTCTGCGGCATCAACTTTCACAGAAACATATTTTTGCAGTGCATCAACAACTCGTGGGTGTGAGAGTATGGTACGGTCAATCGCCTTGCACGTTGAGCAGTAAGGTGCTCCAATATCAATGAACAAAGCTTGATTATGCGTAGTGGCTTGATGTTGTGCGTATGCATAATCAGTTGTCCAAATAGAATGCTGATTACCTTCTGTGTGGGCATGATAAAGTGATTGATATGTCTGGAAGCCTATGAATAATGAACTTGCCATAAATAATGTGCTGCCGACATTTTTAATCGAGCGTAGAGTTTGTGAATCATAGGGCGCAATACTGCGTAGGTAGAAAATACCGCATGCAAAGAGTGTGACGCTTGCAAGTCCAAGTAATGCAGGCCATGCGAGTATAGTATTTAAAAAGTAAAAACACATGCCGAATAATAGGAAGCCAAAAAGCTTTTTGATTTCAACCATCCACATGCCTGCTTTTGGTAATAACATAAGCGAAGTAGAAAAGGTTCCTATGATAAGTAGAGGCAAACTAAGCCCCACACCAAAAGCAAATAATAAGAGAAAGCCAAGTAACTTGTTGCCAAGAGCAGCTACGATGCTTAACAGCAAGATAAGCCCCGGAGACAAGCAAGGAGAGGCGACGGTGCCGCTTGCAGCGCCGAATAAGAATGCAGCCGGAATTGAACCACCTTTGGTAGTGCCTACGCTTCTCATGAATCGTGGAGTGTACATGTCATAAAGGCCTAGCATTGAGCCACCAAGATAGGCAAGCATCAGTACGACGCCGATAATAAAGAATGGGTTAGACATGATAGAGCCGAATAATTGTCCAGTGACTGCAGCAGTTAATCCAAGAATTGCGAAAGTGGTCGCGATTCCTGTGGTGTATGCAAGTGCAAGTGAGAGGTTGTGGAAAAATGATTTACTGCCTTGTGCCTGTAAAACACCGACGGTGATAGGGATCATGGGGTAAATGCAAGGGGTAAGACTCATAAGAAGGCCAAGAAGAATCACGAGTAATAGACGAATCCCTGTTGACTCAGTTTTTTCTACTAATGCAGAAAGTCTGGCTGACCATGATGTGGTTTGAGTACTAGTAATCCTTTTTGCGATTAGTGGAGGTGTTATTTCTTTGATTGCCTGAGTTGTTTCGACGTTAGTCTGTAGTTGTGGTTGGTCTTGGTCAAAGCGGCAGAGGAGCTGTTCGTGTACCATATTTTTCTGACCGCTGCTGTAATAACCAAGATGCAGATAGGCCTGGTCAAGATTCTTTTCAGTTATGTTCAGGTGCGCCATGATGGTGCAAGTATCACTAAATGAGGTACGAAATTCTTGGTAGGTAGGTTCATAGTGTTTCTGGTAATTCGATGAGGTTTGCCAGGTAGTGATGTGTAATCCTGGCTGTTCACTTGAAAGTCGAATGGAGTCTTTGTCTATGGTTGCAGCTTCTTGGGTTGGGATGGTGATAATTGCCTGATATTCGGTATCAGATTGTCGGTGGAGGGTAACACTACTTTGGGCGTGTAAAAGGCTGCTGGTTGTACCAAGACTAAGCCAGACACAAAAAATGCCGATTAATTTGCCTATGCGCCCCATAAAACGCCTTTCCTTTAGTGATTTTTGTAGTTAAATGTCTTGAATGTTCTGCTATCTAGTATAAACATTATGAGATTTTAATAAACTGGTCTGATGTGGTGCAAAATAGGTAGCAGTCAGGGTTGTTTTTTTGACAGTTCTGGTATACTAGTCATATCTTATCTTAGAAATCTATAAATTTGGGGCTATAGCTCAGTTGGTAGAGCGCATGGATGGCATTCATGAGGCCACCGGTTCGAACCCGGTTAGCTCCACCAGCATTCTGGCAAAAATGCTCATTTTCTCTTGAAAATAACCTCATTATAATAGTTTACGCTGGTGCTATTACAAATATTTACGCAAGCCACAATGATTTTCAAACTTGGTAGAATAAATGATCTCGCCAAGGTGTCTCCCTTATTTACGAGCTTATTCAGATAACATACTATCCTGATGTATCTGTCAAAATAATTGGTAAAAAGCGCTAGCACGTGCATTGTGCCTATCATATCAGAAAATGTTCTGAATAAAATAAAAGGTAAGTTTCAGCCCATTATAGCGTAATATCCTTTTATATTTTGACGATATGTATTTCGCATCTATAATAAGCATATTTATTCAATAAATAATTGCGCGAGGGCAAGCTGTATGATACATATTAATTTCTCTTTGGGTATAAGAGCTTTCAAGCTGTTTTTAGTATTATTTTTCTTGGTTGGTGATGCAATTGGAAATAATACGACGACCGATTTATCACCATTTTTTCCGCAGCCAATACACATAGTGGGCAACAATATAGATGAATTGGTTCTTAAGGGCATAAAACATATCAAAGATCATGGTGAATTATTTCAAGCCCGTGCTGGTTCAGGGCAACAGAGTTATGATGTCACTTATACGCTGGTCAATCCACTCAATAGAGTTCATAATATTCGGAGAACTGTTGCGGTAAAATATCTATGTCGTGAGTTCTTGGCGTATTTTAATGGAAGCCTAAATGTAGATGATGGTTTGGCACAAGCATCATCTATGTGGAAAACTCTTGCTGACAAGAATAATGAAATAGCTTCAAATTATGGCTATTATGTTTTTCATCAAAAGCTCCCAGAGAATGAGGGTATGACACAGTATGATTGGGTCATTACCAATCTGGCTAAAAATCTTGATTCAAGAAAAGCTTTTATTAATATCAATCAGCTGCATCATAAAAAATCAGATTCCAAGGATTATCCATGTACATTGGGGTTGCAATTTTTTGTGAGAAACAACCACTTATGCTGTTCTGTCGCTTCGCGTAGTACGGATATCTATACCGGACTACCATATGATATGGGATTTTTTTCGTTCGTGACAGAATTAGTGTACAGAGATTTAAAAGGAAGATTAAATCCAGAAGAAGCAAGCCAACTGAAGCTTGGATATGTTTCAATGAGAACGAATTTTACTCAAATTTATGACAAGACTCGTGGTTCGGTGCTAAAACTTTTAGAAAAATTTGAAAACAATTCTGAAATATATCATAGTGATATGCCTGCAATACATGATGCTCAGGCGACATTGAAAGATATTTATGCAAAAACTACATATACCCCAGTAATGAAATGGATTCATAAACATGCTGAACTTGAAAAATAAAAAGGTTATTGCTGCAGTTATCAAAAAAGATAAAAAAGTTCTGATTGCTCAACGCGCCAAAAAAGATTCTCTCTATGGTAAATGGGAATTTCCTGGTGGCAAGATGGAACCAGGTGAGACCGAGCATGAATGTTTACAACGAGAACTTTTTGAGGAATTTGGTATTAAGGCGGATATTGGCTCCTATCTATGTTCCAGTTTCTTTGAGCATAAGGAACAGCCTATGGAAATGCGTGTTTATTATGTACATTCCTTCTCCGGAGAACTTTGCCTTTATGATCATCAACAGATTAAATGGGTTGAGGTCCATGAATTGTTTGCCTACGATATGCCAGATCCAGACAAGCCTATTGTAGAGAAATTGCAGTTGGAAAGCTAAGCAGTGCTCAAGGCATGCTGATTCGCAGCCATAAGACTAAAAAAGAGGTCTCGATTTTGAAAATATTTTGTTTTCAAAATCGAGACCTCTTAGTTTTTACATGATTTACGATTTTTGATTATCAACTGAATGGTAAAGATCCGCTAAGATCGAGAAGCTGTTGTTATTTCCAAAATGAGCAAGCGTTTTTACAGGATTTTCTATAATTAATGATAGAAGCAGCTGCTTTGACTTGGGCTGATTCTTGGCATAGAGCGCAATAAATTCACTGCGTTCTTGTTGATTTAACGACCGGCCTTTGGTACGCCAGAGATCGATACCCTTCTTGGTTGCAAGTTGGCTTAAGATCTCCTCCTGAAATTGAGTTGCATTCCGAGCCGCTGTAATTCCCCGAATTAACGCGGAAGCTTCTTTGCTCGACTTAGCTTTTGAATTGTTGTCGAGTTCTTTTTGTAAGCCGATGACCCTGCGTTCAAAATCAAGATTAAGGGTCGGTGACTGTGGAGTGATGGTTGTATTGTCATAGCTAGGTATCGTGATTTTGTACATTCCGTAAGTCGTTCCGAATGTTGCAGCGGTGACGAGCGCTATAAAAAGCTTTTGATGAGCATATACATGCATAATCGACTCCAAATAAAAACAGCGAATGTGATATGTTGCTTTTATTGTATGTGTATATGATTATTTGTCAAAAAACAAATGCAAAAAAATATTTTTATGCAGTTATTTCTTGCTCAGATAGGTTAATAATTTTGATGGAACTATTGACGGATGTCATTTTTATATTTGCCTCGCCGCTTCCAATGAGTCCATTGACCTCACGTTTTTGCCGTTGCCAGTTTTTTGTGTTCAACTGCATGGTTTGAGGTTTAGTGGTGATAAAGTGCTCGCACGTTAATTGTCCTTTTTCTGTTTTTGCATACACATCAGCATTGCTACCTTCTGGTAATCCTAATGTGATGTTGCCGGAGGTTGATGATAGTTGTACGTTGGCTCGCGTATCAAGTTGTTTAAAGCGCGTGTCAATTGATCCGGTATGGGTAGATGCAATAATGTTTTTTTGTGCGTCGTATATGGTTATGTTACCGGTATGCGTGGTTGCCTTGACGTGATTTTGCGCTTTTTTGACGATTATGTTTCCTTGCTCTGCATGCGCAATTAAATTACCGCGAATGTCTTTTGCTTGAATAGCGCCCTGCTGTGTAGTTGCGGTGACCATACCGCCTAAATTTTTTGCGTGGATGTTGCCTTGTTGTGTGGCTAGTGAAATATGTAGGTTTTTTGGCACAAGAAGTTCTACATCCATGATGCCCTTGGTGGTCGGCTGAGAGAATTGAGCATGTAATTTGAGCGTTTTAGATTCTTTGGTTTTTTTCAGAACAATAGATGTTAGATGTTCTTTGGCAGGAGCATGCTTACAAGTAGTTACCTCAATATTTTTTCCATCCCACCCAGTAATTTTAATAGTGCCGCGAGGAATCTCTACGACGAGCGTGTTTGCATCTTCAACTTGATAGGTTTCTTGTTTAGTTTCACTGACCCAGTGTTTGATATAGTTATCGTAGAAATCCGAAAAAAAATGTGCGCGTGAGTGCAGCACCGTGCTTACAAGGAATAGTAGAATGGTAATTTTTGCAGTAGATAGTTGTTTCATATACTAACCTTTGTACTATATGTCAGTTTATTAAGTATTTTTGTAAAAAGAGGTTGTATGCAGTTTAGCAATAGTAAGCCAAATCTTCAAAAAAGCGTGCAAGAGATCATTGCCAGAGAGCCAAAGATAGTAGCTATTGTGCAGAAAATTGTAGAAAACAATGGTCGAGCTCTTTTGGTCGGAGGAGCGGTGCGGGATATTTTTTTGGGTGTTCCCGTAAAAGACCTTGATATTGAAGTGTACGGTATCTCGTTACTTCAACTCGAGCAGATCTTACGTAGTTTTGGCGTAGTCAGTGCAGTGGGCAAATCATTTGGTGTGTTGCGTCTTCATCATCTTGACATTGATTGGTCACTGCCTCGTGCAGACAGTTCGGGACGCAAACCACAGGTGGTAGTTGATGAACATATGTCATTTGAGCGGGCGTTTAAGCGCAGAGATCTGACTATAAATGCTATGGGAATCGATTTAACTACGTACGAGCTTATTGATCCATATCATGGGTTTCGTGATGTGTGCGACAAAAAGTTACGTGCAACAGACTTGCGTTTATTTGTTGAAGATCCACTGCGCTTTTATCGGGTGATGCAATTTATCGGTCGCTTTGAAATGACTCCGGACGTGGAATTGAATCATCTGTGCTCAACTATGGATCTGCGTGGTATTTCCTCAGAACGTATCGAAGAGGAATTTGAAAAGTTGTTGTTAAAATCACGCAGACCATCACTTGGTTTACGTTGGATGAAGGACATAGGAAGACTTGCCGAATTATTGCCGGAACTCGCAGCAACCGTAGGTATTCAACAAGATGCTCGCTGGCATCCTGAGGGCGATGTGTTCGAGCATAGTATGCAGTCACTCGATGCGGCAGCGGTGTTGGCCTATGACAGCGAAGAGCAGAAACTCGTGGTGATGATGGCTGCGCTATGTCATGATCTTGGCAAGGCAACAACTACGCAGATCAGTCATGAGGGCATCACGTGTTACGGCCATGATATTGAAGGTGAAAAACTCTGTGTATCATTCTTAAAACGTATCACCAGAAAAAATACTTTGCTGGAAACGGTACCAAAATTAGTGCGTTATCATATGCAGCCTGTTCATTTTGTACGGGGTGATGCTAAGCCATCTGCATACAAACGGTTAGCGCGCAAACTTGCGCCGCATGCTACGTTAAAAATGTTGGCGCTACTTGCATTGGCTGATGCCCGTGGTTGCAACCCACAAGGCCATGAACCACTGATCATTAAAGATCCAGAAATAGAAGCCTTTATTCGCGCTGCACATGATGCGCAGGTTGAACACAGGCCAGAAGAGCCGGTACTTAAAGGAAGAGATCTTCTTGATTTTGTGGGTCCAGGACCACGTATGGGAGCATTACTTCAAGAGGCGTATGAAATTCAACTTGAAGAGGGAATTGTTGATAAGGACGTTTTAAAGCAGCGTGTATTGAGATTAAAAAAATAACGTATCCCAACACGTATGTTGTGTTGGGATACATCGTAGAGAAATCGATTATAATAAATCGCTTGCCAATCTGCTTAATTCGCTGCGTTCACTGCTTTCCAGATACACTGATCCAAAAATTGATTGCCCTTTGAATCTCTCACTAGAAACGACCAGGCCGTTGCTGCTAAAGTCGAGATAAGGTGAATCAATTTGATACGGGTCGCCAGCCAAAATGATTTTACTTCCTTCCCCAACACGAGTGATTAATGTTTTGACCTCGTGTGGTGTCAGATTTTGTACTTCGTCAATGAGAATGTATTGATAAGGAATTGAGCGCCCGCGCATGTACGTGATTGCTTCAAGACTGAGCTTACCGCGGTGCATCAGCTGTTCTACCTGACCAAGTTCTCCTGCGATGTGACGGCGGTGTGATTCGCGGCGCCCATGCTTGCTATGCTTTTGTCCATAATCGTCTTCGGAGGCGACACTTTTTAAATGATTCTCCATGGCAGCTTGGTGCACAATAAACTCTATATTGTCATGGATTGGTAACATCCAGCTGTGTAATTTTTCTTGAATGTCGCCCGGTAAGAATCCAATATCTCTACCAAGAGGAACCACGGGGCGAGAAATAAGCATTTTTTGATATTCATCTTCAATAAGAACTTGGTGTAGTCCTGCAAGGAGCGCTAAAAAAGTTTTTCCGGTACCGGCTGGTCCAAACAGAGTTACCAACTTGATCTCTTTATCAAGCAAAAGATCGAGAGCCATAAGTTGTTGAGGGTTGCGTGCCTCGAGTGGCCAAGAGAACTTTGGTTGCACAACCTCTTTAAATTTTTTGCTGCCAAGATAGCGGAATACGCGGTACACAAAGGGATTATTTTGATTTTCGAGTAAAATAAATTCATTTTTTTTAAGGTCATGTTGCTCTTTAACTTCATGAAGAGCGTCAGGAAATTCACCTTTGAGTTGTATGGAGGGCGCTGTTGCTTTTACCCATCCATGGTAAAACTTGTCCTCGCTGACGCGTCCTTTGAGGTAGTCAACGGCAACAATTTCCAGTGCATTTGCTTTAACCCGGGCATTTAAATCCTTAGTGATAAATTCTACCGGATAGCCTTTTTGTTTAAAGCTGAGTGCGATGAGCAATATTTCATTGTCAGGGGACTTTTCTTTGAGCATTTTTGTGGCGGGCAATTCAGTGTCAGGAAAGAGTACCTGCAACGTGCCACCATTGGTAAGGGGAATACCTTCGCGTAACGAACCATGTGTGCGTAATTCATCAAGAGATCGGATAACTGCGCGTGCATTGCGGCCGCGGTCTGACGTTTCTTCCTTAAGTTGGTCGAGTTCTTCGAGAACGTTAATGGGTAAACCAAGCCACGAATTATCGAATGAAAAAAGTGCTTTTGGATCGTACACGAGTACGTTGGTGTCGATGATATATAATTTTTTTTTATCCGAGCTCATGTATACCTCTTTTTTAGCATGTTAAGTTTCTGGCGATAGTACCACAGCAGTCTGAGATGCGCAACTTGCTTAGAACTCGGCGCGTACCCTTTTGCATTAGTTGTGGTATGCTTTGTGAGTAATATCATGAAAAAGATAATTGTCTGCGTAAAGGGAATGATATGCGTACCAACGAAGAACGAGCACAGTTGCGCCACTCTGCAGCGCACCTTCTGGCACATGCAGTAGTCGAACTTTTTCCACGTACTCAACTTACTATCGGACCAGCAACGCCAGATGGTTTTTTTTATGATTTTTTACCCGAACAAAATTTTAAAGAAGAAGATTTACCGCTCATTGCTCAACGCATGAGTGAAATTGTGGCGCGGAACTTGCCGATTACTCATCGTGAAATAAGTAAAACTGAAGCGCGTAATTTGTACAAAGATAATCCCTTTAAATTAGAACTTATTGATGCTATTCCCGGAGATACCGTGGGACTTGCAGAACAGGGAAACTTTTATGATTTGTGTAAAGGTGGGCACGTTGAACATACAGGTCTGCTTACACACTTTAAATTACTACACATCTCTGGTTCGTACTGGCGGGCTGACAGAAATAACCAGCCATTGCAGCGCATAACTGGCGTGGTATTTTTCACCGCCCAAGAGCTTGCTGAATATGAAAAGCGCATTGAAGAAGCGCAATTGTATGATCATCGTCGTCTTGGCAAACAGCTTGATCTTTTTTCTTTTCATGAAGAAGGCGTTGGATTTCCCTTCTTCCATGCCAAGGGTAAAAAAATTCTCAACATATTAACGAGTCATCTTCGTTCATTATTGGAAAAAGATAATTATCAGGAAATAAGTACTCCCATCATGTTGAGTGATGAGTTGTGGAAAACATCCGGACACTATGCTCATTACAAAAAGAATATGTATTTTTGCGACATTGATGACAAAAGCTATGCAATTCGTCCTATGAACTGTCCTGGGTCGATTCTTGTCTATAAAAGTAGGCCGCGCTCATACCGAGAATTACCGCTCAAATTAGCTGAATTTGGTTTGGTACATCGGCATGAACTTTCTGGAGTACTTCATGGCTTATTCCGCGTACGCTCATTTACCATCGATGACGGGCATATTTATTGCACGGTTGAACAACTAGAAACAGAAGTGGTCAAATTGATCGGCCTTATTACAAAGGTATTAAAGCGCTTTTCATTTACCGATTTATATATTGGTCTTTCAACAAGGCCAGAAAACTCGATGGGAAGCGATGCGCTGTGGGAAAAAGCGATTCATGCATTGAGGGATGGGCTTGAAAAAACAGGTACTCCTTACCATGTGCAGGAAGGCGAAGGAGCTTTCTATGGGCCAAAAATCGAGTTTGTTATTCAAGATTCCATGGGACGGCAGTGGCAGTGCGGGACTATCCAAGTTGATTTCTTCTTGCCGGAGAATTTTGACTTGAACTATGTCGCATCAACCGGGATGAAAGAGCGTCCGGTTATGGTACACCGTGCTATTTATGGCTCATTTGAACGATTTTTGGCAATTTTACTTGAACATTTTAAGGGGAATCTTCCATTCTGGCTCAGCCCGGTACAAGCACGTATTTTAACTATCACTGACGAGCAAAAGCCATATGCGCAAGCGATTTTAAGTGCTTTGAAAGAGCATAATATAAGTGTTGAGCTTGACGAATCTAGAGATCAAATTTCAGCACAAATTAAGGCTGCGCAGTTAGAAAAAATTCCTTGGATGCTTGTGATTGGTAAAAAAGAAGTTGAAACTAATACCATTACTTTACGCCATCGTGATGGGAAGCAGGAGTTTGGTTTATCGGTCGAAGAAATCATCAAACGTGCCTTAGCCTTGAACGCCGATTGAGATAATCCTTATAAATTTTTTTATGGGCCAGCGATCAGAATAGCTGATCGCTGGCCCATTTTTTTGTGATACAGTCAAAGTGTTGCTGTTTAATATTTTCAATTAGTAATATATTAACAGGAAGGTAGGTTGTTGGAGCGATGGGTGAATTGTATGATTATGCATCGAAAAATCCTAGGTTTGTTGTTCGCTGTGCACAGTGCTGCGGGAGTGATTCAGCAGTTTGGCGTCGGAGGATATTCTATTTTTTGCAAACCTGGAGCTCGTGCACGGGAAGTAGGCGATGACCCAATTCTGAGTCCATTGCAATTTCATTACATCACACAGGACAATTATTCGTGCCTGATTAAGTTACACCCCCAGCCTCTTGATGAGCGCGGCGCTCGTGTAGCAATCCTAACGTTTGAAGAGCGTTATCAGCGTGATAAAAGTACCAGAAAGACTCTCAAAATGACCCCTGTTGAGCATGGCATGCCTGGAAATTATCAGTTTATGTACATAACGCGGGGCGATCATGGTCAAATGCTGTTTGGCTTTGTTGATTATGGAAATAATGAGGTCTTACGATCGTTTTTACAGTCTATTAAGAGCTCGAATCATAGTGTTTTAGAAGAAGAGCGAGAGAAACTTCGTACTAGGCCCCCGCTTTCGTTGCCAGCCCTTAGACGGTATGCTGAGCAGAGCTCATAACAGCAGGCTTTGTTGAGTGATAACTCACCCTACTTATGCCCTATCTGTAATCCCCCTACAGGTGGGGCTTCTTGTTTGCTACATGGGTAGTTAGCGACTATGAGTGACGCCTTTTTTGGGACAAAGTGAGAAGATGGGGCAAGTAGAACAGTGTGGTGATCGCGGAGTGCATATGTTCTGTCCCCACATAACCAGAAGTGTATTAAATTCACTCCAATATTCTTGGGGAAGAATTTTTTTTAATTGTTCTTCGGTTTCTTGTGGTCTGGTGCTTTGTACGAGTCCTAGACGATTTGCTATGCGATGGACATGGGTATCAACGCATATTGCTGGAATATTGAATCCCTGACTTAATACCAGATTGGCGGTTTTTTGTCCTACCCCAGGAAGACTTAGGAGCTCTTCTTTGGTATGAGGGACATTCCCACCAAAATTTTGTATGAGTTTTTGGCTTATGGTGTGCAACAGGGTAGCCTTTTTACGATAAAATCCCACAGGGTAAATAAGCTCCATGATGGTATTTAAAGGAAGGCTTACCATGAGTCGTGGGGTAATAGCGTGCTCAAAGAGGCGCAAAGCTGCCGGAAGAGAAACGCTGTCTTTTGTACGGAGTGAAAGCAGGCAGCCTACAAGGATAAGATAGGGATTCCGACCATAACGTTCTATAAGAGAAACCGTGGCAGGTTTAACCATGTTTTTGGACGCCTGTCGTAGGATAGCGATAATCTTTATCGCACGATCAGTTTGGTTAATCATTGCCACGGTAGTTTCCAGACCTTACATACTTAAAGCATTTGTTGAAGTGCTTAAAGTGTGATAGGATGATTTCTTCAAGAGATTGGAGGAAATACTGAAGAGATTGGAGGGAAAACTGAAGCTATTGTTACTACAATAACTGCAGCTTTGCCCATCAGATTTGTGAAAGAAATTATTTTTGAAAAGTTAGCCATGAAAACTCCTTAAGATTAAATTAACTAAAAGCTTTATTATTATTCTGATATACCTTACCCGAAAATAGAAAATGTTACAAATTAAGTGCATTATGATGACATCCAGCATATCAGTTAAGGTCTTAGCGCCGTAATTATGGAGTGTGATGGAACCATTTAATATTATTTTGTCGTATGTGATGGAATTTATTGGAAGCTATCCAATGCTTCTGGTTATTCACGTCCTATCACTATTCTTGAAGCTATTTATAGCGATTAACCTTATTTTTAGATTTAAGCGAGCTGGATCATCGATTGCATTTAGGTCATGGGTTTTACTTCTTTTGGTCATTGTAAGTGCAAGTGTCGTTGATTTTTCTTGGGTTATGAAGTCTGTCAAAGCATTCGTGTTCCCGTCTCTGGATTATCGCGTGGTACTTTTGATTATTAGGTTGGCATGGGGATTTATGGCAATCCAATACCAAGCATTATCCCTTTTTATGAATAGTCTTTTGGGAAAAGCGCGTTGGTCGAAAACGATAGATTATATTTTCCTAATTTCTAGCTTTTCGATTTTTATCTTCTTTTGTATGCTGGCATTTTATGATTTTAATTGCATTTCACCTGAGCATAGGCCGTCACTCGAGCTTTTTATGCTTCATATAAGCTCTGCCCATATCCTTGTTAATTTGACATATTCTAGTTTTTTGTGTGCGACTCGCATAGTTAAAGCGAATCACATGCCACGCATCTTACGTAAACAGCTCAAGCTATTTGTGCAATTTTTGATGATTCCTTATGTTCTGTCCGAATTGATTCAAGTTTATCCTTTTAATTTTTCTATAACATGGGTAACCAATAACTATATGGTGGTTTCGCTGACAACGTTATTACTGACTTATGCAATTTATCACTGTATTCGTAAAGTTATGGGGTTACGATTTCTTAACTTTCAGTCACAAGTTCAGTCCACCTATCAGGCTGATTTTATAGAGGAGTTCAAGAGTGCTCTTGATCAGCTGAGCCATATTACTTCTTTGACAGAAGTGCAACAGGTCGCTCAAGATTTCTTTGCAGCATCGTTTCGTATCCCCGCGCAGCGTACTAAGCTCTATGTGCGTCCATCGAATGCTTCTTTGCGAGAAAGTAGTGAAAAAGAGATTATGAAAGATGTTCTTGATATTGAACATAGCATAGAGACATATCTTGATGAGAGTGCTCTTGAGGTTATGGCAAAAGGGCCTAAATTGCTTGCGGCAGATGAAATAGCATTTAGTAATTTTTATGAAGAAAATGCGATATACAAAAATTGGCTATTATTCTTGGATGCTATCAATGCTGATATTTTTGTGCCAATTTATAAAGATTCAAATATTGTGGCTTATATCATTGTTGAGCGCTATGCGCGTGTTGGTGGTATGCGAGATGGAGAAGATTTCTATCATCAGGCCGAGCAGGACCAGATGGTTATTTTTGCCAATTATCTGGGCAATATTATTAATCTTTTGCAGCATCGCAATTTGCGCGCTCTTATCCGGAATGAAAAAGAGCTTCAAGACGAGCTATTTCATAAACATCAGGAAATTAATCAATTTAAAGAAAGTATGCGTTTATTCTTGCAACAGGCGGCTGAGCGTAAAGTGGGTATCATTTTTTATCGTAACCGCAATTTTTCTTTCGGAAATCAGGCAGCTCGCGACATGATTGGTATTAATATCAACATGCATCGCGGACATCCGTTGAGCAAAACGTTAAGGGAACTTGCTCAGCAGGTGTTGGAGTATAAGGCACCGGAATCCAGGACTGGCTTAGATCACCAAGGAAATCCCTTGGTATTTTCCGGGGTGTTAAATTTAGAGCACAATAATGTTATTATTACGGTTCATTATCCGGAGGTTTCCGATCTTGTAAAGCACAAGATTAATCTCTTGAAAGATCCGACTGCCTGGGATTATTTACTCTATCTTGAAACAACACCATCAGGAAAACTTATTAATCAACTTATTCCTTCATCAACACCAACCTTGTTGAATTTCAAGATAGAATTGCTAAAAGCAGCACTGAGCAAGAAAGCAATTCTATTGTCAGCGCCAGAAGAAGACCTTGAGCCGACTGTGGAAGTTTTACACCATATTAGTTTGCGTGAACAGTTATATATTCTCAATCTGCAAGGGCCAACAAAAAATATTGATACCGCAACCAAATTTTTTGGTATTAATGCGTTATTTGGTTCGCCGGTTGAGGCGCCGTTATTTGAGAAGCTCAACAACAATGGAACATTGTGTATAAAAAACATCCAGTTTCTTGATCTTGATACGCAAGAGCAACTCGCCGAATATCTCCGGTATGGTACGTACAAAGTTTTCAAGAGCAACCAAAGGATCAGCGCTCAGGTGCGTCTCATATTTTCTACTTCGGTAAATTTGGCAAATTTAGTGCAAGAAGGTAAATTTTCACAAAAATTATTGGATGAGCTCAAGATCACTACTATTAATATGCCATCATTAATTGCGTTACCGGAACAGGAGATGAAGGTTTTGATAGAAGATGTAACTGAGCAAGCGGTTAAGAATACCGATTTTAAATATTTACTAGAGTTTACTGACAAGGAACGTTCACGGATTGTGGTGTCACGCCCTGAAAGTATGCAGGAGCTCAGAGAAAAAATTCATCAGCTTTTGGTAGCAAAATCGAAAAAGAATCAAATTTATCAAGAGGTAACATTTGATCCCGCCTATAACATTGGTGATCCAGAAATCGCCGAAGCAGTACGTCTTGGAAAATACGCACTTAAAGATTCGCGTATTATGGCTGTATTGTGGAATAAGTTCAAAAGTCAAAATAAAATAGCAACACTTTTGGGTGTAAATCGATCTTCAGTCAATCGACGATGTAAAGAATATAACTTGATTTGATAACCAAAAAAGGCTCGCAAATAATTGCGAGCCTTTTTGTTAAATCTGCGAACTTACTGCTATTAATCTTCTGGTGGCCAGTTGAGTTGTGATTTGGCTTTTACAACAAGCATAGTATTCTTTTTCATAAAACCCCTTAACAAATTTAAACAAATTTAATACGTTACCTACGACATAGTGTAGCTTTTTTTTGGGGCGGTGCATATCGTTTATGATAGAATTAGTGTACGATTTTTATTATTTCTTTAATTCTCCCCAGTTTCTCTTGTTTGCGATTTGTTTTTCTCTAGCATTAAAATTCTATACCTTTTGTTTTCTTGCCGCGCAAGGTTTTCAGTCTCCTGCCATACTTAAGCCCTGGATGTTGCTGCTTGTTGTACTCTTTGGGTCAGCGTTTGGTGATATTGCTTGGCTTATAAAATTATTTAGATTTTTAGTTGATACGGACTCATTGTATTCTACCCTTGTGTTTTTTATCAGAATTTCATGGGGGTTTTTGATTATCCAGTATCAAGCCCTTGGTTTTTTTATGGAAAGTTTGACAGCAAAAAATTTGCGTCTTAACACCTGGCGTAAATTATTGTTGTTGGTTAGTGGTATTTTCTGTGGTTATTTTTTCTTCATAGCATTTTTTGAAGATCGTCTGGTTGATTACAGTTTGCGTAGTCATGCTATGTCACTTCCCATGGCGCTGGCTCCGCTTGAAGTACGGATGTTCCGGTATACGATATTTTACCTTGTTAACTTGATAACCATCCCAAGTCTTTTCCTGAGCATACAGAGAATAAGTAAGCGCACCTTACCAAAAATTCTAGTTCGGCAGCTCAAAATATTCATGACTTGGTTTATGGTACCATATCTTGTTGTTGATATTCTTATTGCTATGCATCATTCCCTCATCTGGCTGCACAAATACACCTATATCATTGTAGGTACATCAAGCATTTTATTTTCCTGGGCGGCGTACTATTGTTTGCGTAGAGTGGTGAAATTTAGATTCCTTAATGCCGAGCCGTGTGTTCAGTCAGCGCAATACAATGTTGCGTTTATAGATGGATTTAAACACGTTTTGGCCAAATTAGGACAAGCAACCACTGAGCATGAGCTTACGCAAATTATTCAGGAATTTTTCCAAGAAACATTTGCGATCTCATCACAGCGCGTCAATCTTTATCTTCGTTCGATCCATGAAGAAGTCGATCATGCCAACCACACGGTTGAACAGTGTAAAACAGAGCGTATTGTTGAAAATTTTATCAGCACCCATGATGCGTCGAGTGATCTTTATCGTTTTGTCGGTACCCATAAAATTATTATTGGTGATGAAATAGAATTTAATAATTTTTATGAAAATAGTGCTCTTGGTACGTTGATTCTCCAAGCGCTTGATGCCATTTCAGCTGATGTTTTTCTACCAGTTTATTACCGTGAAACTATGATTGCCTATATCATCATCGAAAGGCAAGCGTGGTCACAGAGGTTTTTTGGTAATAGAGAGCGCGATCAGATGGTAGTATTTGCGAGCTATTTAAGTAATATTATTAATCTGTTACAAAATAGAAATTTGGAAACGCTGTTACAGCAGGAAAAAGAATTGCGAGAAGAATTGTATAACAAACAGCAAGAATTGCATCAGTATCGTGAATGTGTAAATTCCTTTCTGCACCGGAATCGCTCACGAGATGTTGGTATTCTATTCTACAAGGGAAGACGCTTCATCATCGGTAACCAGGCTGCTAAAGAGATGATAGGAGTTAATCTGAATATCCATGATGGACATCCTATGGTGAAAACATTCAAGTATATAGTACATCAGGTGCTTGAATATGGTGTGTCCTATAGCACATCGGTGCTCGATGCTGCAGGTAATAAATTACTGGTATCGGGAACGCCAAATTTGGGGAATAGCAATGTCATTATTACCATGCGGCATCCTGAAATTGCCGATGTTATTAAACAGAAGCAACATTTGTTGAAGGATCCAACCAAGATAGATT
The DNA here is from genome assembly GCA_023382795.1 of Candidatus Babelota bacterium. Classification (GTDB taxonomy): domain Bacteria; phylum Babelota; class Babeliae; order Babelales; family Vermiphilaceae; genus UBA6230. Next base: position 69,051 of record JAHDWT010000002.1, on the reverse strand, counting down.
ACTTACTCTATTTGGAAACGACCGAATCTGGCAAACTGATTGAGCAACTTGTTCCAGGATCGGGGGAAACACTGCTGAATTTTAAAATTGAACTTTTTAAAATGGCGTTGCATCGCAAAGTGCTTTTGCTGACCATGCCAGAGGACGATCTTATTCCTATCGTTGAAATCTTACATCATATTAGCTTGCGGGATTATTTACATATACTTAACTTGCAATCTTCAAGTGATTCATTGGATATCGCTACAAAATTATTTGGTCTCAATCCTATTTTAGGAGTTCCAACTACGACACAACCGTTGTTAGAGAAACTTAATGGCGTTGGTACGCTTTTTATCAATAACATTCATTTCTTGAGCTTAGAAATACAGGAATATCTTGCTGAATTTATAAAAATTGGCATGTATAAAATATTTAGAAGTGATCAAAAGGTGAGTGCAGATGTGCGTGTTATTTGCGCAACAAATCAGGATTTAAGCGCTTTGGTCAAGGAATCGAAGTTTTCGGTTAATTTATTTAATGAGTTAAAAGATACTACACTACAGATGCCTGCGTTGCCGATGTTGCCAGAGCATGAATTTACTGACTTGGCAGAAGGTTTTTTTGATCAGAGCATCAAGCTCAATTCGTTTAGAAACATTCTTGAACTAACGGATCGTGAGCGAGAACGTTTAATTAGAACCAGACCGATGAGTTTATGCGAACTCAGGCTTAAGGTGCAACAGTTGCTCCTTTATAAATCCAAGAAAACCTCCATACATCAGGAATTGCAATTTGCTCCAGCATTTGATGTGGATACATCTGATTTAGAGCATATAGCTCGTCTTGGAAGAAAGGCTCTCAGAGATCAAAAAGCAATGACTCTTTTATGGGACAGGTTTAAGAGCCAAGCGCAGATAGCGACATTTCTTGGTGTTAATAGGTCTTCGGTTAATCGACGTTGTAAAGACTACCATCTCTTATAAAAACGGTAATCATGCAGTACGAAATATTTATTGAAAAGAAACTGGAATTTTTAGTCTTCTTGCGCGTTGAGCGCAATTTATCTGAAAATACCTTGCGAGCGTATGAAGGCGATTTGCAGCAATTTGCTGTTTTTTGGGATGGACTGCCGGGAGATGATAAAAAATATCTTACCTGTCGTCAGCTTTTTGAACGCTATTTAGTAAGTTTGTTTTATAAAAAAATTGATAAAAGTTCCATTGCAAGGAAATTGTCCTGCTTTAAATCGTTCGAACGCTATGTGCGTGGACAAGGTATTCATCTTGGGCTTAAACTTACGCGTCCCAGACTTGATAAAAAATTACCCATATATTTAAGTATAGAAGAAATGAACCATCTCCTTGACGATGTTAATATGCAGGAGTTGCCAACTAAATTCCCCTATCGTGACCGTGCGATTCTTGAAATGTTATATGCAACGGGGGTGCGTTGCTCTGAATTGATCAATATTGCCATTGGACACGTTGATATGACGCAAAGAACAATTCGTGTTTTAGGTAAAGGCAAAAAAGAGCGGATAGTGCTTTTTGGGCAAAAGGCCTATGAACGATTACAAGAATATTTGACGCATGAACGCCCACGTTTTAGGAATGCTGCGGATATAGTATTTTTGAATTATCGTTATGAAAAGCTGACAAGTCGTTCAGTGCAGCGAATCATTGAAATGTTTCGTAAGCAACTAAAAATTGAACGTCCCATTACACCGCACAAGATTCGTCACACCTTTGCCACCCATCTTCTTAATAAGGGTGTTGATTTGCGTGTGGTGCAGGAGCTTCTTGGGCACCAGACGTTATCAAGTACAGAAAAATATACTCACGTGTCGCTTGAAGAATTAAGTAAATTGTGTGAAGAAGTGCATCCCGCAAAAGATTTACTTAAGCAGGATTCCTGATCGTTATGCAGACTGTTCTGAAGATACCAAATTACAAAATTGTGGCCCTTGTTGTGGGGATGTTCATGACCTTCATGATCATGATAGGTCGACTTGGTTATTTACAGATTTATCTTAACGACCAGTTTAGTATTAAAAGTCAGAAAAATTTTCTTCGATTTGAAACCATTAGGCCTCCACGTGGAAACATTATCGATGCACATGGAACTCTACTTGCAACAAATCAGCCGGTTCACACGTTGGTGTGGTGTGGTAGTGGTAAACAAAATGCTCTAGAAACTTGCCATACATTACTCGAAAAACTTTCGATGATTATCAATAAACCACTTCTTGAAGATGCTTACCTGATGAAAGAAATGGTCTTAGCAGAACGATTTCATCGGCGAGTTGTGTTGGCTGAAGACCTTAGTTTTGACAAAGTGTGTCAAATAGAGGAGATGTTTCCAGGTTGCGAGCAGTTATGCATAGAGACTGAATTCCGGAGATTCTATCCTTATACAACTTGTGCAAGTCACGTGCTTGGTTATCTAGGAAATATCAAAGTTGCTCCATCCGGATGCATGGGAATTGAACAGGAATTTGAGCAGGATTTAAAAGGCCAGCAGGGTACCAAGCAAAAAACTATTAATTCATTAGGAAAAAGTTTAGCAGTACAAACGATACAGGATGCGCTTGCAGGAAAGGATATTCAAACAACGTTGGATTTATCTCTTCAGAAACTTGTAGAAGAAGTTTTTCCTGCTGACTACAGGGGAGCATGTGTTGTTATGAATCCAAAAGATGGCTCTCTTGTTGCGGTGGTTTCACGTCCATCGTTTGATCCAAATGTCTTCTTGATGCCGCTTATGCCGGACGAATGGTTGCATATGCAAGAAGGACAATTATTTTTAAATCGTGTATTTAACGTTGCGTATCCTCCTGGCTCTATTTTTAAACTGGTTACCACAGCTGCAGCATTGCAAGAAGGAATTATTTCTCCTGAAACACGATGGACGTGTTGTGGCCATACTATGTTTGCCAATCGCAAGTATTTGTGTCAGTGCACCAAAACTTGGGGTAAAGATGAGCTTACGGCTCAACAGGCGCTCGCACGTTCGTGTAATACTTTTTTTTATGAAATTGGTAAAAAAATTCCTATTGATACTCTCGCCCGTTATGCGCATGCATTTGGTCTCGGGCAAAAAACAACGGTGCATTTTCCAGAGAAAACCGGATTAATACCAACAAGCCAGTGGAAAATGAAGGTCAAGGGAGAACGGTGGTGGCCGGGGGAAACGCTTTCTGCAACTATAGGACAGAGTTTTATTCTAGTAACGCCTATTCAAGTCGCTCGTTTAGTGGCGAGTATTTTTACTGGATATCTTGTGACGCCTCGTATTGTAGCGCACGAGCCTGTAGTACGTCATCCGCTAACCATTCATACGGATACGCTTTCTTTTTTACGGGATTCGATGCGAGCCGTTGTCACTCAAGGTACTGGACGCAGAATGAATCGTATCAAAGATTTAGAAATTTATGCAAAAACAAGTACCGCTCAGACCAGTGGATTGGATAAGCGTAAATTAGGCATACAGCACTTAGAACATGGGTGGTTTGCGGCATATTTTAGCTATAAACATCATGAACCACTGGTGTTAGTATTCTTGGTTGAAAACGCTGGATCGTCAAGAGTCACCGCGATGCTAGCCAAAAAATTCTTGCTAGGGTATACCCAATTGATGGATGACATGAAAATTTAAATGCGACTGCTCTGCAGGAAAGAGCTATTTTATTGCTATTTTTTCCCTGGATTTTATATTCTATTGGTAAATATCAATAGCATTGTAAAATTATAAGGGACACGAGTATGAAAAACAATCGCATAGCAATCATACTACTCATCAGTTTCGCAGTAATTGTACCATTAAAAACAATGGAACCTGAACCGGAGATTGGTGAACAAAATGTTCTAGTCCCCATAGATCAATCAATTTCTACCGATCCATTGCCCTCTGCCGAGAAACCAAGACCACTTTCTTTTTACTGGGGGGGTGAACTTGTGGGACGGATTTCCGCAGATACTGCCAAAGAATATTCTCCAGCCCTTAAGGCTCAACTCGAAAATGAATCACTAGAAGAACAAAGTCGTTATCGAATAAATTTTGAAGAAAATGAATACACCAAGGATGCTGTTGTACTTTTCGCGCAATTGTTGTCTGGTACCGTGCCTGCAACCTTTGTGAGTATGAAAAGTGACCTTGTACTAGAGTTAATTATGCTGTTTAAGCAATTTGACATAACACGCTTTGACCAAGCATTAAGCTCAACACTTGCACAGATACTTAACAATCCTGGCTGGTATAATGCACAAGAATTTCCTCTTTCAGAATTGTATGTTGACATAGCACGGATGGTGGCATCACATCCTCTAGATTCTATAACTATCAAGTCCCCTGATAAAATTAAGAAGATGGTGATTAGTCCTGACAATAACTATGTAATTATTGTCACCAATAAAGAAGCTACGCCCATTTATGATCTTCAAAGCGGGCAAATTGTTATGACTATTCAGCAAGATGGCTGGGGGCGTTCAGCGGTGTTTAGTCCCAATAGTCGGTATGTAGCTATTAAAAAATATAATCATATGAAAATTTGTGACCTTTTAACGAAGCAGATTATTCTAGATATAGACGCTATTTTTATAGCATTTAGCCCTGATAGCAATCATGTAGTTATTAGGCGTGGCGACACAGAACAAATCTATGATCTGCTCGAAAATACTTTTACTAAAATTAAGCGTGGTGCTTCACCGACCATTGCAGGTACATTTAGCCCTGATGGCAAATATATAGCTACTGGTTCTTCTGATGGGGCAGTAAATAGTTATGATCTGAACGGAAATATTGTCGGAACAATCGCGCAGCTTGATGGGAAAAAAATTGATTCAATAGCATTTAGCCCTGATGGCAAACATATAGCCGCTGGTTCTTCTAATGGGGCAGTAAATAGTTACGATTTGAGCGGCAATATTGTCGCAGCAATCACGCAACCTGACGGGAAAAAAATTAATACAGTGGCGTTCAGCCCTGATGGCAAATATCTAGCTATTACTTCTGGAGACAAGACAGTAAAAATTTATGACCTTAAAAAGCAGCAGATTGTTACAACCATGCAACACAATAATAACGTTACTTCAACAGTATTTAGCCCTGGCAGCAAGTATGTATTTACTACTTCCGGCGGCAACGTAGCACTAAGAATTTTCGATCTATACGAAAAAAATGCTGAAAAAGCTTTGAAGAAGATCGCTTGGTACAGTTATTTTACTCCAGGAGTATTTAGTCCCGTTGCTAAATATGCCGTTACTCTTTCTGGGGACAATAAAAAAGAAGCAAAAATCTATGATATTTTATCAGAACGACGAGCCTTACCAACTGTTAAGCACGATAACAACATTAGTTTAGCAGCTTTTAGTCCTGATGGCAGATATCTGGCTACTGCTTCTGATGACTACGTAGTACGCATCACGCCCACACCACTTGGCTTTGATAGCACAAATCTGCTCGCTGATCAAATATTTGCTATAATAACCTTGGTACGTTTAGCACTTGATAAACGCGAAGATCAATCACAGCAGATACTATTAAGCACCGATGGCTGGGTATATAAAACCTTCACGCAACTGCCAAATTCACTAAAAGATAGACTGCAGGACCAATATCCTGAAATAAGAAATTTTATAGATCAAGCAACGGTTATGCCAGAGCAGCCTTCAACACAAGTATAAGTCCAAACCAAACATTTTAACTTTACAATTTGCTCAAGTAATAATACAAAAGGCCTCGTGAAAACACGGGGCCTTTTTTTTGTCCATCAGCGTAAAGTCTTGTTTACTTGCTTGCAGTAGCTACTCGTTTTGCCAAGCGGCTTATTTTTCTTGCTGCAGTATTGGCATGAAGAGTGCCTTTATTTTTTGCGCGAGCAATTTTTGCTTCAGCATCACGTAGTAATACTGAAGTTTCTTCGGTACTTACGCCTTGTTCCAAAGCGGTGAGTACCTTTTTTATTGCAGTTTTGATAGATGTTTTACGTGCCAAATTGATAGTGTGGCGAACAACATCTTTACGAGCTTTTTTTTGAGCAGATTTTATATTTGCCATGAAGAAAAACCTTTAAGAATTTATACGACTTTTTTAACTTTTCCGGCTTTTACGCACTTGGTGCACACCTTGCCGCGCCGTACGCTTCCTGAATTATCACTGGACATGGTGAATCGCATGGTATGAACATTAGGAAAAACCCAACGTTTAACTTTGTTGTTGGCATGGCTCACGAGATTGGCAACCTGAGGCCGTTTATCGCAAATAGAGCAAATTCTTGCCATCGCTTATAATCCTTTCTTTCCGACTTTCAAGCAGTAATTTTTGGTTGTTATAAAATACATTCTACTGTAAAAAAAGGCTTTTTTCAAATTAGATCTCTGAGGACAAAATTGGCATTAGTAGAGTAGAAATATGGGGGGGGGCGGCAAAACAAGATGCTGATTGCTGATGGATGTTGCTACCATAAAAATCTGTTACCACGCCTCCAGCCTCTTGGACCAACAATACACCAGCGGCAAGATCCCACCATGAAAGTCCCCGTGAAATCATGCCATGTAGCCGCCCGCAGGCAACATAGGCTAGATCTAATGCTGCAGCGCCTAGATGCCGGAACGAATAAGGAAACGGTATCTGTGTCATGAGATGAGCATATTCTCGGGCTTCTAAATAGGTAAAAGCAATCATAGGTGATGACACACGAGGGGTGGCTTCAATTTTAACATCATTCAACCACGCTCCTTTATTACGCTCAGCATAAAAGAATTCGTTAAGCACCGGTTGAAAGATTGCCCCTTGAATGATGGTATTTTGATACATAAGAGCAACTGATATACAAAAATAGCTGATCTCATGTGCAAAATTATTGGTTCCATCCAAAGGATCTATGACCCAGCAATAATCATTGCCCGGTTGGCTTGCGTGCTCTTCTGATATGATGCTCGCTCCTGGAAGGAGTTGAAGGAGCTCGTGTTTAAGGAACCGCTCGCTTGCTAAATCCGCTTCAGTAACGAGTTGAAGAGGTGCTTTTTCGTGCACTGCTACTCGCTTACCATAATGTTCGAGCAAGATGTCGCCAGCTTTTTTAATAATCTGCTTAAATTTTTCTGAACAAACACCTTGAGTGGTCATTACTGCGCCTTTACCATGTTAAGATAGAATTGAGTGATCGACACGTGGTTCAAGGTTAAGAAGCTCATAAATTTCCTGGGCATAAAGCGTTTCTTTTTCAAGGAGCTTGAGAGCAAGCGTATCAAGCTTGTCTCGATTTTCCCTGAGCATGATCGTAACTTTTTCATAACATGAGGTAAGTAATTTACGCACTTCTTGATCGATTAAACTGGCTGTTTGGCTGGAATAATCGAAAGATTGTTGATTTGGATTGTAGATAATTGGACCCAAATCAGACATACCATAACTGCAGACCATGTCATGGGCAATTTTTGTAGCATGCTGAAAATCTGATCCTGCCCCCGTAGTTATTTTGTTGAACACGAGTTCTTCTGCAGCACGACCGCCTAATGCGGCCATAATGTTTCCAATCAATTCGTCTTTAGATTGATGATATTTTTCGCGTTCCGGTAACCAATGGGTGACGCCTAATGCTCTGCCACGAGGAACAATGGTTACTTTATACAATGGATCAGAATCTTCTGGCATAAGCAATCGAATTAGTGCATGGCCTGCTTCATGAAACGCGGTAATTTTAAGATCTTCGGGCGTTTGTCGCATCGTTTTGTTTTCTTTGCCCAGAATTGCTTTGTCGCGTGAGATATCAAGATCTTGCATGGTAACTAGCGATTGATTGTTTTTGGATGCATTAATTGCGGCTTCATTGATAAGATTTGCTAAATCTGCACCTGAAAATCCAGGCGTACCGCGTGCAATTTTAAGAAGATCGACTTCAGGATCCAATTTGATGTTTTTTGCATGAACGCGCAAAATTTGTTCGCGGCTTGTCAGATCGGGATAAGGGACAAATACATGGCGATCAAAACGGCCTGGACGCAATAGTGCTTTATCTAACACATCGGGCCTATTTGTGGCGGCAAGAACAATGACCGAACTGTCTCCCGTTTGGAATCCATCCATTTCGGTCAAAAGTTGATTAAGCGTTTGTTCGCGTTCATCGTGTCCTCCACCAAGCCCACTACCACGATGACGGCCAACCGCGTCAATTTCATCGATAAAAATGATGCTAGGGGCATGTTTGCGTGCTTGTGCAAAGAGGTCGCGTACCCGTGCAGCACCAACACCAACAAATACTTCAATGAAATCAGATCCGCTAATACTAAAAAATGGACAATTGGCTTCCCCTGCTACTGCTCGTGCCAACAATGTTTTACCATTTCCTGGTTCACCGATGAGCAATACGCCGCGGGTAATTTTTGCACCCAGGCGTTGATATTTTTCAGGATGCTTTAAAAAATCTACCAGATCATGCAGATCCTCTTTGGCTTCCACCGCTCCTGCAACGTCTTTGAAGGTTACTTTTACGGTTGAGGGCATGAATAATTTTGCCTTGCTTTTACCCATTGAAAATAATCCATTGCTCCCGCTTCCGCTGCCACCACCTACGTTACGTAGTTGGCGAACCGTATACCATGCCATGAGGAGTAGAAGAAGAAATAGTATGCCAATAAAGGAAAAATACCACGTATTGGAAGGAGCGCTTACAGAAAACTCTACTTCGTGCTGCTTTAAGGTGTCCCAAAACGAAGGATTATAGGCAATGATGGACTCAAAGTGCTCATTGTTTTTCAATATACCATCAACGTGTTGTCCTGAGACATGGACCGATTTCACGTTATTATTTTCTATATGTTTTAATAAGCTTGAGTAACTGAGTGTTTTAACCTGTCGAGCGTAATCAGTAAGCTTGGTAAGTACAAAAAGTGATCCTACGACAATAAGGACAGCGAGGACAAGATTACGAGGACCTCCAGATATAGGACTTTTTTGTGTTGTTTTTTTCATGGGCGACTCACTTTATTAGGATAACTTTGTATTTCTTAACCATACGCAAAAAACCATGAAGAACTTCAATGGTTTTCGGTGTTCAAATCTTAGCGCGCAAAAAAAAGATGGCAATATTTTATGCGATTTTATAGAGAAATTTGAACGTGATTTTAGTATATAACACTCAACTTTTCTTGTCGACCCTAAGAAGGTGCTTTCTTATATGAGGTTGAAAAACCTAGAAGTTTGATGGTGCTTCTGGGAAAAATGTTAAATTATTTTGCAATGAGCGCAGATTATTATACGCTCGATTGCGATTCTCGAATTATGTGTTGCTAAAAGGGGGCTTGAAATGACCTTTTTTGATTACTTAAAAAATATCTTCATCATACTGTTAGTGCTACAATTCACACCACCGTTAATCAGGGGGATCAAAAAACAATGGGGTGCATTGATTGAGCCAAAAAGCAAGGTGGCGGTAATTGCAATTAAAGGTCTTGTATATCAAGCGGACCCCTATCAAAAGCAGCTATTACATTATTTTAAAGATCCGGCGATAAAGGGTATCGTACTCAAAATGGAAACCCCTGGTGGCGCTTCCGGCACAGCTCAAGCACTTTACCAAGAAATAGTGACGCTTAAACAGGAGTATCCAAAACCTATTGTGACCTTGGTGGAAAATATGTGTACATCTGCCGGTTACTATATTGCGAGCGCTACCGACTACATTGTGGCTCCTGGGTCAGCGCTTATAGGTAGCATAGGGACCTCAATGCCCTATATATTCAAGATCAAAGGTTTTTTGGAGCAGTATAAGATTTATAATGAATCAATTAAAGCGGGCGCATACAAAGATGCCACAAATCCATTTGTAGCAATGACCCCTGAAAATCAAGCCATGTTACAAGGAGTTCTTGATAGTGCGTACCAACAATTTACCCAAGATGTTGCCAAGAGTCGTAAGTTATCGCTAGATCATGTTTCTGAATGGGCTGATGGAAAATTATTTACCGCAGATCAAGCGCTGCGGCATGGACTTGTGGATGCTTTGGGATCAGCCAGTGTTATTACAGGAATCATCAAAGAGCGCGCTTTGATCGAAGGTGACATAGAATGGGTATATAAAAAAGAACCAACAGGATTTGCCCGCATGTTTGGCGCGAGTGATGATCCAGACGATGATACTACTATTTTTATGTCACTTGCTCAGTGTGATCTTGGTCGCGTGCGCGCGCTACTGAAAATGCTGTTGTCTGAGGCATTCCCTTCTGTAGAATAATGCAGTGCTTGATGGTCGATATATCATAAGCAGGTTTTAGCAGAGCCGTTTTGTAGATGCCGTCACATGTGATATGTTCGACGAATCCAATAAGAAAGCCCCGAGGGAAAATCTGTCCCTCTCCACTAGAATAAACCGCATCATGCGGTGTGATGTCGGTAAGATGGTTGACTCTTTGCAGTGATGAATTTAAGGTATTGTTGCCAACATGAATGCCATGTGAATCGGTGCTTTCACAATATGCCGCCACTTTACATGATTTATCATGAATGAGCGTTATTTTACTGTGGAGTGGATATACTTCACTTACGCGACCGAGAAGACAATTCTTATAAACAGCAACCATATCGGTTTGTATGCCGTGACGGCTTCCTTGATCTACGAGGATATAATGTTCCTGATCTGATAAGCGTTTGAGCATGATCGAAGCGATTTGGCCATTGAGCTCATCGAACTGTTTTCTGAATGCGACCAGTTCTTTGATATCTTCGGCATAGTTGATTGATGCTTGGAGCTCAGTAATGCGTGCTCTGAGTGTAGTATTTTCTTGTTCAAGAAGAGTTATTTGACTACTTTGATGTTGATTCATTTTGAATCGGTGTAGATAATGCTCTATGGGAGCAACAATATAACGGTTGATGCAGAGAAGTGGATAAACACAATACGAGTAACCAATGCTAACACTATTCGTAAGAATATTATCGTGTGGTGAGCGCACCATGATAATGGCGCTGCCGGTGATGATGCCAATAAGAATAATTTTTTTAGATAGCTTCATGACAACTCTGTAAAATATTTTGTAGTTGTTTTTTTACTTCGTGCTCTGATCTATTAGTAATCAAATTATTTCGTAATTCACTGGCTCTTGGTAGTTCTCGTAAATAAAAAGGAAGATGTCTTCTAAAGCGTAGTAGTCCATCTGGACCGTAATAATTGAGCATCATATCAAGATGCTTGAGCGCATAGGTGAGCATGTCAGAATGACTTACGCTAAATGGATTTCCTAGGCTATGCTCACGAAGTTCTCGTAACTTCCACGGTCTAGACCAAATGGCTCGCCCTATTAAAAAACCATCAACACCGGTTTGTTCATAAACGGCTTTTGCGGTAGGCCAATCGACAATATCTCCAGATATGAAGACGGGAATGGACAGTATTTTTTTGATTTCACCGGCGAGGGTGTAATTAGGCCGGCCTTCAGAACGCTGTGTTTGTAATCGCGGATGAATAGCGATAGCATCAACACCACAATCTTGTAACATCTGTGCAACTTCTAGTGCATTGATGACTTTAAAGCCAGCACGAATTTTTACGGTGAAAGGGTGATTAGGGACACAATTGCGTATGGTGGTTACAATGGTTTTGAATCGTGGCAAATCTGCCATGAGTGCGGATCCGCCGCCAGATTTTACTACATTATTAGCAGGACAACCGGCATTGAGGTCTATGGAGGCGACGCCATGGGCAATAATTTTCTCACATGCTTTCTCTATGAAGGTTGGGTGATTTGCAGCGAGCTGGAAATTGATAGGCTGTTCGGTATTGGAAAAACAGAGTGTTTTGAGTCTACCATTATCATGAGCTACAGTAGCTGCATGACGCATCTCTGTGTACAGTAACTCTTGCGTGGAAAATTCGCGTATGAGTGTTCGAAATGGCGAATCGGTGATGCCATCAAGAGGCGCGCCCATAAAACGCGGGACGCAGAGGTTGCGAATAGATACTTTTTCAGACCAATAACTCATGAAGCCTTCCCATTATCTCAAATTTATGAGGATTTCTTTATTAGTGTAGCGAAGGCTGATTTTTTTTATAGCTATTCTAAAATCGAAAGCTTGCTTTCAGTTCTACCTGTCCACGAGGAGAAAGATATACACCGACGTGTTTGAAAGGTGCAAGTTTATAATCGACGAGTTTATTGGCGGCTATTCCGTACATCGTGCCGATGATTCCTCCGGCCACCATTTGTGACATGAAATGGCGATTGCAGTTAACAAATGCTGCGAATGTGTATAGGGATAGTGCTCCCAAGGGTACCCATGCCTTTGGTCCATAGCGTGACCCAAAGAGTACGGTCATATATACCGCCTGGGCAAGATGACCTGATGGGAATCCGCCATAATAGCATTTGTTTTTACTAAATAATCCATTGCGTGGGCGCTTCCCAGGCTCTATGTGCCATTTTTTAATAATATCTTTACATAACATGACAAAGGGTAATCCCAGAATAAAGGCGTACGATGTCGTTCGTAATGTAGTGTCATGGGACAAGAAAGCCAAACTACCCAAAATTAAAATAGGTGCACCGATGCCGTACTTTGCAATTTCAGAACATGTGCGAGGAAGTTGGCGGATGTTGGCGTGTTGATGTTCATCATAAAAACATGAGTGTGCGCGTTTGTCCTGGGAGTATGCTAATGCATACAGGGGCGCTGATAGGATAAATACTTTGAGTGAATCGCCTGAAATGAGATTTTTGTGAAGAACGAATATGTCTTTTATGGGGTTGCGTAAAAGCGAGGTTGATGTGCGTTTTGCTTGCCTTATCGGTTGTCCAACTAAGGTCGTGCAGCACCATAAGAGTGCCATGCACCCACCACGCATCTTTCCCATAGATTGTCCCCTCGCCCCATAGGAGTACGTTGTGCGTACTCATGTTTTTTAGTATAGCGAGGGGTCTCTTTTCAAAACAATGATCAGTGCTTAAGCGTAGTCATGCTCGTAGTGGATCAAAATCCTGCTGGTCGCATGGTATGCCAAGGTGTTTCTTGCTCATAAGCATGTGCAATTTGATACAAGAATTGCTCGGATAGACGAGGGCCTACAAGTTGCATACCAATAGGAAGATTCGTTTGTGTCATGCCGCATGGCAGGGCAAGTGCGGGTATGCCAGCAAGATTCATGCCGCAGGTGAAGTAATCCTGTAAATCCATCTGCAATTTATCAAGATCAAAAGCTCCAAGTTTAAATGCCGGCATGGAATGTGTTGGCATAAGCAATACATCGACTTGCTTGAAGGCATCATTAAATTCTTTAAGAATGAGACGCTGTGCCTTTTGAGCATTAGCATAATAGTTGCGTGCATAGCCTGCTGAAAGTACATAGTTGCCAACCAAGATACGAGCTCGGACTTCTGCGCCAAATCCATCGTGGCGTGTTGAGCGGTACATATCAGCAAGCGTCTGAGCAGTTTTATCTCTTAAACCGTATCGGACGCCGTCAAAGCGAGCAAGATTGGATGCTGCTTCAGCGCGGCTGATAATAAAATAGGTTGCTGCGCCGTATTCTAATGCAGGCAAAGAAATATCGTGCACGGTCGCACCGAGTTTTCTGAACACATTAATAGCCTGTTCGAGAGCGTTGCTGATTTCTGGATCCATACCTTTTGCATGGATTGCGTTTGAAACGATACCGATACGCAGGCCAGCGGGAATCTTACCAGTTAATAATGCGGTGTAATCAACACGCGGTACATTAAGACTTGATGAATCATGTAAGTCATGTCCGGCCATAGCGGAAAGAACAAGAGCATTGTCAGCGACCGTACGTGTGACGGGTCCGATTTGATCGAGTGATGATGCGTATGCTACAAGGCCATAACGTGATACAAGGCCATAGGTTGGTTTTAGTCCGACAACACCGCAGAAACTTGCAGGAAGGCGGACGGATCCGCCAGTTTCTGATCCAAGTGACCAGGGTACAAGACCAGCAGCAACAGCAGCGACGCTACCACCGCTCGATCCCCCGGGAACGCGTGAAGTGTCCCAAGGATTTTTAACTTTTCTAAATGCAGACGTTTCATTAGAACTTCCCATAGCAAATTCGTCCATATTGGCACGGCCAAGAATGGGAGCTCCAGCTTGTTGAAGACGTTCGGTTACTGTTGCGTCGTACGTGGCAGTATATCCTTCTAACGAACGTGAAGCGCAGGTAAGCTGTCGTCCTTGTTGAGCAATGTTATCTTTGAGTAATCCTGGTATGCCAAAAAGGATGCCAGTGGAAGTGGTGTTATGGCGCGTGATTGAGCGCGCATCAAATACTTCGAGAGAGGCTCCAAGATCATCGTGTTTTTTGAGGCGGTCAATAAAATAACTGACCACTTCGGTTGAGGAGACTTGTTTTGTGTTAAGAAGATTTTTGATTTCTTGAATTGAAGCAAATGCCATTTCTTTCATTGATGTAACCTTTATTTATTTTCGATAATTGTGGGCACTACGAAATAGTTTGCTTCTCGCTCAACCGCTTGTTCAAGAATATGTTCGGGGTTGGTCTTAATAACCACATCTTCGCGCATGACATTAATATTTTTATTGAGTTGTTCTTGCGTGTCGGTAACTATCTCCTGAACTCGTGCGGCATAAGAAAGCACCGCAGAAAGTTGTTGGGCTACCGCGTCAAGTTCATGATCAAGGAAGGTGATGTTGGACATCGTTGCAATTTTGAGTATTTCTTCTCGAGAAATCGTAATCATGACATACCTTATGTAGATGATAATTTCCACTCGTCTGATCGGAATCTATTGATATACACAATGCTCATAAGAGCATTGCCGATATAGAACGAGCCATACACTAGAACAAATTTCATGATGGTGTCCTGGATAGGCAGTCTAGCAAGCAGATACGAAGCAGGTATGAAGTAAAACATGCATACGACAAGTCGTGTTTTCATGACAGCCTTCACATTTGTCGCGCCGCGCAGTGCACCGGATAAGATTAATTGTAACAAATCAAAAAACACAAGTATACTGAGGATTGGGAAAATTGCTGCAGCAAGCTCAGTAAAATCGCCATTTTTATCAAAGAAATGGATGAAATATCTCGGCCATAATGAGAACACGAGCAAAATACTAAATACCAAAAATGAAGTCAGAAAAACAATTTTTTTAGTATTACTTTTAATTCCTTCCCAATCTTGTTCTCCATAATCATTACTGACTAGAAGTGTGATAACTTGAGCAAAGGCAACGGCAGGCAGGATAGCAAATCGCTCAAGATCTTTAATGACTGAAAATGCTGCAAGGGCGTACGTCCCCATAGGAGCAATCATGGCGCCGAGCCAAATGTAGGCGACTGCCATGGTGGCCTTGTCGATGATCACAGGCCAGCTCATGATTATGAGTTGTTTGATATGCGATCCGCTCCGGAATACTCGCAGTAAAGAAAGACCATAGGTATAACCAACAGAATTTTTCTTGAGTATAAGATAGAGAAATGATGCAAGGAGCATGGCGCCGTATTGAATAACGCTGGCTAAAGCGGATCCTTGAAGGCGCATTGCAGGAAATCCAAATTTGCCAAAAATAAGCGCATAATCAAAAAACAGGAATATGATGCCACCAAAGATAAAAATTTTCATAGGTGTCTTGGTGTCTTTGATTCCGCGCATAAATCCAATAAATGCGAAGTATACGAATGTAAAAAAAATACCAATGGCTCGTAAGCGAAGAAATGGTGCTCCAAGATCTGCTATTTCGTAAGGAACCCCGTAAAGCCGATAAATCCAGAAGGCGCCAACATAAAGTAATGAAGCGATGACACCACCCACTAGTACGGTCGACCAGAATGCGTCTACAAATGAGCGTCCAGCTTCTCGGTAATGGCGCATACCATTGTATTTACCCGTGAGGATGATCGTACCAACTGAAATACCTTCAGCAATTTTGATGATGAAATGCAATAACGTATTGGTGACACCAAGTGTTGCGTAGGTCGACGTTGAGCGCAAATCGGCAACCCATTTTGCATCGAGTAAGTAAAGAGCAGAATAAAGAACCAAAGCTGTGATAAATTCGGGTATGAAGTAGCGGAGAATCCTAGGGTAGCTTTCTCCGTGAGTTACGTCATAGATACCGACTAAGTAACTGGTTAGTAGTCCTTTTTTCACAACTTCTCCTTTGATTTTCATCATTGTTTTTCATGACGGGTGAAAAAGATGAGCTTTCTCCGCTTATTTGCAATGTGGTAGTATTCCTCTCGTTCAAAAAAGATTTGTTCTTTATCATCCAAGCGCCACTGTGCTGATGCCCAGTACACTAAACGGGCATCGCGATAGCGGCAAGATGGGCTAAATAGACGAATAAGTTCATCTGGTCTCAGCGACGCACGCGCACAAAAAAGATCGAGCGTAAAATCTGACTTACGTAAAAAAGTGCGCCAATCTAAGTCGCATACATATATATTGGACAAACCTAGTGTGGTGATTACATGGTTTAGGAAGGAAACTTTCTTTGCATTTACTTCAATAAGCACCATGGGCAGTGTTGGATACATAATTTTTAATGGAATTCCAGGAAATCCACCTCCTGCACCCACATCAGCAATGCCTTTATACTCCATTAAGTTTAGAAATCGCGTGATGCTGAGCGAATCATGAAAATGATCAGTGATGATATCTGGTATGTCAGTGATAGCAGTGAGATTGTGCTGTTTGTTCCAGCTGATTAACAAGGAGCCGAATAGGGCAAATTGGTGTTCTTGTGTTGTGCTGAGGTGGTATTCAGTGCAAAATTGTTGCCAAAGAAGCGGTGCTGCGGCTATAAATGCAGATTCAGAGATGTCCAAGGTGTACTCCTTAACTATAGATTTCTTAGTTCATCATATGGTACCGTTATAATATAGCCTATAGTACAAATAATAAAAATGAGTGTCCGATGAACCAAATTCGCATAATGTTTGCAAGTTTTCTAATGGGATGGCTTGGTGTATTGTCGGCTTCTTCAACAATTACCTTCTTTTTCAGACCATATCCGCTGGTCAATGATGTTGCTACTATGCCGTCGCAGCAGCTTACGGATGTCAGTGGCATATTTGTGACGTATGCAGGGCAGCTTGATGCATCGCGTGTAACTGGCCAGGTAAAATTTGTGCGCAAACAGACTGATCCGATAATATCGCTGGTGGTGGCCAACAAAGTTACGCCAATATTGGGACCGCGCAATACCGTTATTCATTGGGAAATTGAACGAGGATCTCCTGCTGATTTGTATCAAATTCAGAGAAGTTATGATGAAGCAAGTAAGATATACTATTGGAATATTACCAAGGGTGTAGTGCCATCTCAGGGCATATTACCCATTCAGACTATTCTTATTTTTGCTCATCCGAATGATATTTATGTTCCGGAGGGAATTACGGTGACCGATGATAATGTGAATTTTGCATTGCCGGATATCTATGTTAAGCACAGCATTGATAAAATGGCATATGCATTATATGTATTAGGGATTAAGAATTTCTTTTCACCCATTAATCTCGAGTTCAAAAGAAATGACTCGAATTATTCCTCACATATTCTAGGGCCATGAATTTTGTGGTTCAATGGTATTTCTCAATTTTTCACTGTTCAGAAAAACTGCTACACTAAGCAAAAAATGCTGGAAAGCGGTATAAGGAGAATTATGAAATTACAAATATCCTTTGACCTTTCTGATTTAGAAAAGGCTGTTGCTATCGCTCAGGAGGTAGCGGATTACGCGCATATCATAGAAATTGGTACTATTCTTATCCACAAGTATGGAGCAAAGTCGGTAGAGGCTTTTCGTCAAGCCTTGCCCAATAAAACATTGCTTGCTGATACGAAAATTGCCGATCGAGGAGCGGAGAGTGCAGCAATTTTTGCGCAAGCCGGAGCCGATTGGATAACGGTAATGGCCGGGACTAGTAATGAAGTAATTCATACTGCGTGTAATGCCGCACATAAAGCAAATCTCAAAGTCATGCTTGATCTGATAGATGGGTGCTCCTTAGGCCAGAGTGCTATGGAGGCAAAAAATCTCGGCGTTAATGCATTGCTTTTTCATCAACCACATGACCAGCAAGAAGTTCCTGTGATGCTAGATCGATGGGAAATGGTGCGCGGCAACACCAACCTACCCATCTTTATCTCTGCAAAAATAAAACGTGAGAATGTGCAAAAAATTTTAGCATTCAAGCCCGATGGTATTATTGTGGGAAAAGCAGTCTGTGAAGCAGATAATCCACGCGAAGAAGCGCAATTTTTTTATGATCTTGTCTCCAAACAATAATTACAGTCCGTTGGCTGTTGTTTTGTCAACGTTGCTATGCAAATAAATCACCAAGAAGGCGTTTTACCGTTCAAATTGATACTGGTACATGTTTTTAATTTCATTGATATCGGTCGCATCAGTTGCGGCTTTATCTTCCCGATATCCCATGAATCGGGGAAACCTGAGTGCGTAACCGAGTGATGTTGCTGTTTTTCCTGCTGTGTGCAGCGGCGATTTGGTAATTTCATCGGCACGTATACAGCATACGATTTCTGGAGCTGTCCAGACGATAGGTTCAAGCCCCTTCGCACATACCACGTTGTGGGGGCGTTGAGGTTGTGCGATATGATCACATTTTTTCTTAAGCTCGCGCCACTCCTCATCGCTCAGTCCAGTACCAATTTTAGCGATAGTTTCAAAGCGGTCCTCTTCTTTATTAAAAACGCCGACTAAAAATGCACCGATACCAAATTTGGCTCTTTTACCACGTCCTGCGTAGTAACCAAGGATGACACAATCGATGGTATCATCAAGGTGACCGGCTTCTTCTCGCTTGAGTTTGATCCAATTAAAATTTCTTTTTCCTGGTTGATAGAGCGCATCTGGCCTTTTTACTACCAATCCCTCTAAGCCGGAAGAAATGTGCGTATTAAAGTAAGCTTCAAGTTCTGAAGCGCTGGTTATTTCTTTTTCTTCGACTACGTTTAGCACGCCATTAGATACCGAGGAAAAAAGTTTTACAAGAGCCTGGCGGCGGGTGGTGTGCGGTTTTTCAAGATAACTTTCTCCATTAAGAAACAGAAGATCAAAGGCAAAAAATTTAAGTGGAAATTCTTGAGCAGCACTTTCCACGCCGTGCTTACGCTTACGTTTTACGGTTTCTTGGAACGGTAAGAACGTATCTGTTTGCTCATCAAATACCAACGCCTCTCCTTCGCAAATGAGCGACTGAACCGGCATATGAGTAAATGCCTCGGTCAAATCGGGAAACATATGGGACATGTCTATGAGATTACGCGAAAAAAAATGAATGGTTGGTGATTTTTGGCCATTTGATTGAATGTGTACTTGTAGTCTGAAACCATCAAGTTTTGGTTGTGCAACGCATGTGCCCAGTTTTGTCATAATTGCTTTGGCGGTGGGAAGACGTTCTGCTGCAGCTGGACGTACAGGAATGCCGATAGTAATCTGCATGGCTTTGATAGCATCAATACCGCCATCCTTGAGAGTCTTCGCGATACGACCGATATCTGCGCACACGTTGTAAGCGTCTTCGAGCGGTAATCGTAGTGATTTGTTTCCTGTCTCCATCCAGGATAATGCATCCAGGATGGTCATGTCAGAAAAACCAAGCCGCAGTTTGCCGAGTACAATGCGCGTGACATAGCGTGCGGATAGAGGGTCGAGTTTGCGCAATAAGTCGCTTAACTGCACAATTTTTTCTTCTTGAGATCCGGTGCCACTTATCTGCTCAATGGCCAAAAGTGCGTCATAAACTTCAGAGATAGAGAGGCGTTCGGTGCTGTGCCACATACCTTGTTCAATTACCAGACCAATATCTCCTAGATTTTTGACTTTATGAGCAATGGTTTTTTCGTCTTGGCCAAGAAGGAGTGCGACGGTTTTTATGAGATTTTTTTCAGCAATCGCAAATTGTGTGCCAAGGTAAGGAGGATTTAATTCTCCCAAAGCGAGATAGGACAAAATTTTTGCTTCTTCTGGGGTTGCTTGCTGAAAGAGCTGGGCAAGGAGTTGCGTCATGACGGTGCGCGAACTTTCTACCTCTATTTGATGTAACGTATGCGCAGCGTCTTTAAAATACATGTAAACTCCTTGTTGAGTGTTAGTATTCGTTACTATTAGTTCGTGCGGATGATGCTTTCTCCATGAAGGTATCATAATAATTTTTAGCAGACCATAGTGATAATACCAGGGTAGAAAACAGCAAGGTCGTTTCTATGCCTTGATAGAATGAGCCGTTGTGCATCCAATCGTAAGGATGAGCAATAGTTACTGTTAAAAAAGTGAGTAAGGTCATGGTTTTTATTTTTCCGAGCCAATCAACGGGAACTGAAAATCCTTGTTCCAACGCTATTTGGCGTAATCCCATAATAAAAAAGTCACGGCCAATAAGTAATACAACCCAGTAAAAATAGATTCTGTTGATGGCAAGAAGTGCGATCAGGGTGGAATAGACTAAGAATTTGTCAGCAAGCGGGTCAAGTGCTTTTCCAAGTGATGATTCGAGCTTTAATTTTCGGGCAAGATAACCGTCAAAAAAATCAGTGAGAGCCAACAGCGCAAAGAGCGAGGCGAGAAAGACATTAATAATCGCTATGTTATACGGTAATCCATAGACAAGTAGGATGGGAAGTACAATTGGTGAAGCTATAAGACGAATGAGAGTAAGGATAGTTGGAAATGTTATTTTGGCCATAATACTAGACCTATCGTTGAAAAATTATGGTGGCGGCACAGGGACTCGAACCCCGGACCTACAGATTATGATTCTGCCGCTCTAACCAGCTGAGCTATGCCGCCACGTTTTTTTCAAAGATGCTATAAATTATACTCGTTTTTTCTCGAATTGGAACTAAATTTTCAGTTTTTGTACTGCAAAAAGGTCAAGAACAAAATTAAACAGTGACCTGAGGAAAAACAATCCTGTGATCAATGTGGAAACAATACCAAGCATCATCGTCACGGCAAAGCCTTGGACTGGGCCCGTGCCAAAATAGTAAAGGACTACTCCGACAATGAACGTTGTAATATTCGCATCAAGAATGACTACCATTGCATCAGAAAAACCAGCATTAACCGCTTTTTTAATGGACAGTCCGAGCGATAATTCTTCTTTGATTCGTTCATACACAAGGATCGAGGCATCAATAGCCATACCTATAGTAAGAACCATACCAGCTATGCCTGGTAGCGTGAGTGTTGCCTTGAGTAACGATAAGCCAAATAAAATAAGAACTAAGTTATAAACAAGAGCACAGAAAGCCAAGATGCCAGATAAGCTGTAGTAGTATACAGCAAAGATAAAGAGTAGACCGAGAGCAACTAGGCAAGAAATCAAGCCCATTTTGATGGCTTCAGCACCAAGGGCAGGACCGACTTGACGTTCTTCTTCAAAACTGACCGGTGCAACAAAAGCGCCAGATTTTAGAAGGAGAGCCAGTTCATTTGCCTGCTCGGAAGTAAAGCGGCCTTCAATCACGCCTTCAGATTTGATAGCGGCATTAATGGTTGGTGCCGTAATAACTTCATTATCTAACACCACTGCCAACTGTCGGCCGTAATTTTTGCTAGTTAATTCGTAGAATTTTTCGCCGCCTTCGGGAGAAAAGTTGAAGGCAACGACGAGTTGTGAGCCTGTTTGCCCACCAAATGTTGGACGCGCATCGCGCAATAATCTTCCCGTAATGTCAGTGTACTTGTTGACGAGGTAGTATGTTTTATCGAGTCCGCGTCCAGCTATGATATGCATGTCATCAGGAAGTTCACCATCATATTCATAAAGAAGATCTTCTTTGCTGCGCCCGGCGCGTTCTACTAGCTTGAATTCAAGTACTGCTGGTTTACCGATCATTGTTTTTGCTTGTTGGGGATCGTCAACGTCGGGAAGTTCGATGATGATATTTTTTTCACCTTGTGGCGCGATAGCAATTTCAGCAACGCTCATTTTATCAAGGCGTGCGCGTAATACCTCGATATTGCCGAGTACAGCGCTGGTTTTTATATTTTTTTCACGCGCTTCAGTGAATCTTAAATGAACTGAAGACTCTTCAGTGGTGATTTTCAAATCGCTGTGTTCCGAGCGTAGGTTTTGCGCCAATTCTTGTGCCTGCGCAGGATTTGCAAAGGTGAGGGTAAGAGAATTGTCTTTTACCGTCTTGGATTGAGGCGCGGCCATGTTATTTTTGGCGAGATAAGAAGTAATTTCTTGGGCGCGTTCAAGTAGCTCATTTTCAACCGCCTTGTCAGTCTTAACCTCTAGTGTTATGTAAGTTCCACCAACTAAATCGATTCCAAAGCGTAGATGTTTTTTAATGGGAAAAATGAGAAAAAGGCAAACGCCTGCGAGTACTACCCAGAACGTAAAACTGGAGGTGAGTATTTGCCGTGCCGAAAGATTCATAAAGAAAACTCCTTTTTCTTGATTTTTATTCTTTAAGGTAATTCGATTATTGAGCTAATCCCGCACAAGTGTCGAGAGTTTTTGTCTTACTTGTCAGAACTAAGATGATGGTGCCGAGGAGGGGACTCGAACCCCTACAGGATTTCTCCCACAGCCACCTCAAGGCTGCGTGTATACCAGTTTCACCACCTCGGCTTGTATTTTCAAAGTTTTTAAACTGCAAAAAAATGTACCATAATTCATAGTGCATAGCAATATCGATTAAGTAATTTGCTTTAGGTATACCGTTGCATGAAAAGCTGGTGCCCCCTTTAGCGAGATCCTTAATAGATGGCCATGACAAACTGTACATTTTACCCTATAATCTCATCATAGTATTAGTATGATGTATAAAAGGTTTCATATGAATGTCATTGAACATATTCAGCACGCATATCATCATTACCTTGCAACCACATTTCAGTTATCAGAGCAGGATCTTGCAGTGCATGTCGTAGAGCTGAATGTTGATGAAAACAGACAACAATTTGGTGATCTGAGCAATGCGAGTGCTATGATTTTGGCTAAACAATTGCAAAAAAATCCCCGCGATATAGCGTCGCAGATTACACGTGAATTTAAGTATCATTATATAGCGCGCGTAGATGTTGCTGGCCCAGGATTCCTTAATTTCTCACTAACCGCAGAAGCATTTAAGCAATTAGCCGTTGATCTACAAAAACAGACCGATAATTTCTTTAAGCTCTCAACTCATGTTCCTAAAAAATTATTTAACATTGAATTTGTAAGTGCCAATCCAACGGGGCCATTGCATTTGGGCCATGGGCGTGGGGGTATTATTGGAGATGTCCTGAGCGCTGTATTGCGCTATATAGGACATGAAGTAACCAAAGAATTCTATATTAATGATGCTGGAGCCCAAATTCAGAAATTGGGTAAATCGTTCAAGATTCGCTGTAAACAGGTCCTAGGATATGAGGAAGAGCTACCCGAGGATGCGTATCATGGAGAGTATTTGATTGAGTTGGCACATAAGGCATTTAAGGCGTATGCGGATGAATTGTTGGATAAGGACGACAATTTTTACGCTGAATATGCTAAAGACCATATGCTTGAGGATCTTAAAAAGACACTCAAAGAATATGGCATTGGGTATGATACGTGGTTCTCAGAAAAAATATTGCATACTGGTGGCGCCATTGAGCGTGCATTGCAATTCTTGCAGGAGCGTAACCATTTATATGTTAAAGATGGGGCAACTTGGTTTAAATCTACACAATACGGCGATGACAAAGATCGCGTAGTAAAGAAGGAATCGGGTGAATTAACCTATGTAGCTGCTGATATCGCGTATTTACAAAACAAGGTTGAACGAGGTGCTGGGCATTTGATTATGATCTTAGGTCATGATCATCATAGTTATGAAACCCGCTTACATGCGGTGCGAAAAGCGCTCGGTATAGAGCAATCACTTGACGTTATTTTATATCAACTAGTTAAGATGAAAGCGGCAGGAAAACAGGTGCGTATGTCCAAGCGTGCTGGAAATATCGTTACTCTCAGAGATGTGGTGGAGACGGTTGGCACGGACGTTGCGCGATTTTTCTATTTGAACCGTAAGGCCGATGCCCAACTTGAATTTGATCTAGAATTGGCGCTTAAAACGACCGAAGAAAATCCTGTATTTTATGTGCAGTATGCGTATGTACGGATACATAGCATATTAGAAAAGGCCGCTCAGGAGTCAGCATTTTCTAACATCACACAAGAAGACATACAGAATATTGGTCAGGAAGAACATTACTTAATTAAGAAGATGGTATCGCTCAAAGAGCTTCTATTCAGCATAAGCACAAATTTTCATACCCATCTGTTAGCTAATTATACGATTGAACTTGCGAATGCCTTCCATAGATATTATGCACAATCACGTGTGCTGGATATTGAAGATGTACCTAAAAGTCGTGCTCGGGTGGCAATGTTGTACTTGCTGCAGCAGCATGTTGCACGGTGCCTCAATTTACTTGGATTAAGTAAGCCAACGAAGATGTAAATCCTTCAGAACGAAAAGCGCGATGCCGAACGCGTTAAGTTCATTGCCAATCACATGGTTTTTGGCACACTGTAATTATATAGTTATCAACCCGATATTAGTGGAGATCGATATCCATGGCGAAAGTAGATTTAAGTCTAATACAAAAATTACGCGATATCACCGGTCTTGGTATGATGGACTGCAAGCGCGCACTTGAAGAAACCAATGGTGATATCGAAGCAGCAATTGACATTCTGCGTAAAAAAGGTGCAGCAGTTGCCGCAAAGCGTGCAGATAAAGCGACTGCGGAAGGGTTGGTGCATGCCTATATTCACCCAGGATCACAGATTGGTGTGTTGGTAGAATTAAATTGTGAAACTGATTTTGTTGCTCGAACCGAGGCCATAAAACAGTTGGCTCATGATCTTTGCATGCAAATTGCAGCTGCCCGTCCCCTGTATCTCAGCCCCGATCAGGTTGATGCTAAATTTCTTGAACATGAACGTACCATTGCTCGCGAACAGTTAGCGGGATCCGGAAAACCAGAAAAAATTATTGAACAGATTATTGATGGCAAAATAAAAAAATTATATACCGACATATGCTTGCTTGAGCAAACGTTTATCAAAAACGATCAATTGACGATTGCCCAGTTGGTGCAAGAAGTCATCGCAAAAACAGGCGAAAATGTAAAAGTGAAGCGTTTTGCACGTTTTGAAGTAGGTGCGTGAACAATGAGCACTAAGAAGCGAGTGCTAATAAAATTAACCGGTGAGCTGTTCTTGTCGCATGACAAGAAACGGCTCACCGCTGATGTTTTTACTACGCTGATAAGTGATCTTAAGGAGCTCCATCTCACGCATGATATTGGCATGGTGATTGGTGGAGGAAATTTTTTCCGTGGTAATCAGCATGGTAAAGCACTTGGACTGACGGCATCTGCAGGGCATCAGATTGGCATGTTGGCAACTATGATGAATGGGCTCATCATCAAAGATCTGTTGGAACAACATGGATTTTTGGTATCCCTGTTTAGTGCATTGACGTGTCCAGAAGTAGGTGAGTCAATTACGTCGCAAGCATTACACGAAGCTTTGGGTGCCGGCCGCATTTTGGTGTTTGTTGGAGGTACTGGTAATCCGTTTTTCACTACCGATACCAGTGCTATTTTACGTGGTTTGCAGATGGGTGCACAAGAAGTGTGGAAAGGGACCTCCGTAGATGGTGTCTACAGCGATGATCCGGCTAAAACAGCGGATGTGACCTTGTTGCCCAAACTGTCCTATCAACAGGTGCTCAAAAAACGCTATGGTATTATGGATGCGACCGCATTTGCGTTGGCGGCAGAACATTGCATACCAATGCGCATTTTCAATATCTTTGTGCCGGGTGCATTAATGCGTGCAGGACGAGGTGAAGATATCGGTACGTGTATCACATCATAGCATCTATACTGTGTAATGGGCTGTGGAATGATGGATGTTAAGATAAGATCAAACACTTGTAAGTAAGGGTTAGATTATGAAAAAGATAGTTTTAGTAGAAAATAACAGCAAAGATTTTGAAAAGCATATGGATGAAGAAATGCTTAAAGCTATTAAGCATTTTGAGCATGAGTTGGTAAAAATTCGTACCAATCGTGCACATACATCTATGGTAGAAGATCTACCGGTATCTTGCTACGGTCAGGCGCCTATGCCATTAAAGAACGTTGCAGCGCTTTCTGCGCCAGAACCAAAGCTTATTGTCATTCAGCCTTGGGATGTTTCAGTAATTGCAGATATTGAAAAAGCAATTTTGAGCTCAGATTTAGGTTTGAATCCTCTTAATGATGGAAAACTTATTCGGCTGCAGCTACCGGATATCAGCACCTCGCGTCGTGATGAGTTGATTAAGTTACTCCACAAAAAGCTTGAAGAATGTAAAATCGCCATCCGTAATATTCGCAAAGATTTCAACAATCTCTCGCGTGATGCAAAGAAAGAGAAAACGATCTCAG
Organism: Candidatus Babelota bacterium; assembly: GCA_023382795.1. Taxonomy (GTDB): domain Bacteria; phylum Babelota; class Babeliae; order Babelales; family Vermiphilaceae; genus UBA6230. The sequence continues at coordinate 42,655 of JAHDWT010000002.1, read as the reverse complement.
AAAACTTTGCAAATCGTCTTGACGATCTTGTTCAGAAGGTAACCGATAAATTTATTGCGCAAGCACAAAAATTGAGTGACACCAAGGAAAAAGATCTTAAGGTTTTTTAAGAAGCGAGTTCTTTATTTTCTTGCTTCTTTTGCTAAACTGAGACTAACTTATTGACATACATTTTGGGCTGCTAGCTCAATTGGTAGAGCAACAGACTCTTAATCTGTGGGTTGTTGGTTCGATTCCAACGCAGCCCACCAATAATCGAAAGATGTATTGGTGATGAGGTACGGCTACTGAGGGCCGTGCCCCATTGATTTTTGACATAAATGTATAGCATTGAAGCAAAGCATTAAAAATAGTGCAAGAGTGGCGGAAATGGTAGACGCGCTGGACTTAGGATCCAGTTCCGAAAGGAGTGGGGGTTCGAGTCCCTTCTCTTGCACCAATAAAAAAGGAGCATGGTAGTATGTCACATGAGGCTTCTTCTCTCGCTTTTCATATTGAGTATTTTAAGCCAAATAAGTGTCGGGCAACCGTGTGTATCCCAGCTCATTTGGTCGACTCTGTGTACCAAGAAACCTTGGTTGGACAAAGTAAATATATTGAGGCTCCCGGATTTAACTCGGGGGCCGTTCCTACTTCTTACGTAGAACAAAATTTTAGAATGGGGCTGATTGAACATGTGCAGGAGGTGCTTTTTAAGCATCTTGTGCGCAATTTTTTTTATCAGGAAATTCGTACACAAAAAATTGCACTTGCAGGTGATCCACGGGTTACTCAGATTGTGCTTGAGCCGTGTCAACAAGCAACGTTTACCTTTGAATGTTCATTGTTCCCAGCCGTCAGTTTACAGAATTGGAAATATTTTCCATTCAAGGCACCTAAAAGAAAGAATTATAAAGATCTTGATCGGCAGGTTGAATCATTTATCAAGGAAGAGCGTGAAGCTGCAGAGCGTGGTGAGACCGGGCGCGCGTGTGTTGGCGATTGGGTGTATTTTACGCTGTGCTTAGTCGATAGCCAGCATAATCCGCTGCTTAACGGCCATCGTGAGCACCTATGGATAAAGATTGGCGAGGAAGAAGCTGATCAGGAATTTAGGGATCTTTTTCTTGGCAAATCAGTTGGTGATGTGCTGTATACCAATAAAGAGTGCTTCCAAGAATATTTTGGTGATCACCTGAATACCCAGTATACCATGCGCATAGAAATCAATGATTTGGCGCATCAACATTATTTTTGTTTTGATTCATTCAAAAGACATTTCCGGTTGAAGACCAACAAAGAAATGTTGCAAAAACTTATTGAGGTATTTTCCTATCGCAATGATATTTCGCAACGTCGGACGACAATTGAAGAGACCTTTAAAATATTACTTACAAAACATCCCGTAGATATTCCTAATCATCTTATTTTGCGGCAGCTCGAAAACGTATTGAGCATGGTGCAAGAAAATCCCGACTACAACGTGTATCGTGTGCAACAGGATTTTAAAGAGCATGTGTATCAACTTGCTGAGAAGCAAATCAAAGAAATGATGATCATTGATCAGATTGCCTATCAAGAAGACATCGTAGTAACGGACGACGATATGAAGAGTTATCTTAACTTTTTTAAACGTCCGCGTATGAAAGATTTTGTATATTTTCAACTTCCTGAAACACGTGTCCAGGGGCAAGAAATGCCCTTGTCTGCAGAGTTTTTAAAACAATATTGCTTGCGTGAAAAAACCTTAAACTATATAATTTATTATCTGACAAAGAAGTAATTATTAGTTTGTTTTTTTCGAGGTTTTTACATGAAGAATAATCTGTCATCAATAGCTTTGTTTGTTGTTTGTGTCGGCTTGAGTATTAATATTTGTGCTATGTCTCCCCGTCGTTATGATAATTTGCGAAAAATGGGGAAAAAATTTGAAAACGAATTACAACATAAAAAAGTCAAAGTGCGGATCCGACTTGCGCAGCTGGCGGGTGATAAGAAAGTTGATGAACTCATTCAGGAGAGCCCGACATTAAGTGGAAAGAGAGAACAAGAGAACATAGAAAAGCGCATTGATATTTTCCATAATGCTAAGTATTTCTCTAAAAGTGAATTTGTTGAAATTGCTCAGTATATCGAAGATGCTTATTATGAAGAAAATGAAGCACCGACAGTAGTTGCTGGGTATGTGAAAAAGTTTCTACTAGCTGTTGACAAATGGAAGCAAAAAGAACGGATTAACGGAGAAGACAAACGACGCCTTGGAGATGTAAGTAAAGCTCTATTAAGCTTACTAGAAAATCGACTTTTCATGAGTGAATTGAAAAAGTCTACAGATGATCTCATACAATCTCTTGATACCACAAAAACAGATACTACAGTAAGTAAACAATAGTTGTTTTTTAAAATGAGCTTTCAACATGCAATTACCATTAAAATCTATATTAGTTTTAGCACTATGTATTAATAGTGCTGTAGCATTTGACGGGTATCAGGAGCACCATACACATTCGTACGTATCTACTGGCGTTGTTGCATTTTTTGCTGGTGTTGTATGTACGACAGGAATCTCGTATTTTTATAAGCATTACATACATAGAGTTGTTAATACCCGACAAAATATGAATGTTTCTAAATCCTCTATAGAAGTCATTGTTGCTTCACAGCCACCAGTGGAACATTCTTCAGTTGCTGCTTTAGGTCAAGTTTCTAAGAATCTTCAGAGAATGGATTCAGGTTTTGGATCAAAAGCTAGATTTTCTTTCAAAAGAAATAATTCATTAACCGATGATGTTACAGAATCGCTTAAAGATTTATTTGCTGAGAATTATGAAAGTGATGCAACATCTAGCACTATTAAAGGACGAAGAACAGTCCTTAAACAACTTGAGGAATTTGATAAACAGCTGAGAGCTTATGAGAGTAATGCGGATGAGTTGAGTAGATATCGCATATCTGTTGATTGGGCAGGAATAGATACTTCTAAAAAGAAGGGCGGTGAAGCAGCTATTGCTGCTATGAACAATGCGGTCATTGGTTTAGCAGAGCTTAAAGATAAAATTGATATTCAATTGGATATACTACTTGGCGCATATAAGTCATTTTGTGATGCGATGAAGGAGAAGTAAAGTCGATGTCAAGTATACATCAACTTATTATCATAGGGTCAGGCCCTGCAGGATTAACTGCAGGCATCTATGCTGCACGCGCTCAACTCAAACCACTTATTATTGAAGGCAACACTCCTGGTGGGCAGTTAATGGGCACTACGTACGTAGAAAACTGGCCAGGTGAAAAGAGTATTCTTGGGCCTAAGCTGATGCTCAACATGCGCGAGCATGCCAAGGCAATGGGATGTGATTTTATGGCTCAAGAAGTGGTCCGAGTCGATTTTTCTCAGCGCCCTTTTACCCTATGGACAAAACATGGGGATGAATTACAAGCGCAAGCAGTTATCGTGGCTACGGGTGCAGTACCCAAAAGGCTTGGAGTGTCTGGTGAAGATACCTACTGGGGTAGAGGGGTTACTACCTGTGCCGTATGTGATGGCGCTTTTTATCAAAACAAAAACGTTATTATTGTAGGTGGTGGTGATACGGCCATGGAAGATGCCTCCTTTATGACAAAATTTACCGACAAGATAACGGTTATTCAGAATTTAGACCGATTAACTGCTTCAGAGCCTATGAAGAAGCGGGTACTTGATAATCCCAACATCTCGGTGCTTTACTCGACGCAAGTGCAAGAAATCCGTGGAAATGGCGAGCATGTCCAAGAAGTGCTTGTAACTGATGCTAAAACTAATGAGCAAAGAACGCTTAAGGCGAATGTCGTTTTTGTGGCGATTGGGCTGCGGCCATCAACACGTATTTTTGAGGGACAGCTTGAGCTGGATTCTTATGGGTATCTTAAGGTTAAGGATCACACCAAGACGTCAGTAGAAGGTGTATTTGCGGCAGGCGATGTTGCTGATTACCGCTATCGTCAGGCAATTACCTCAGCAGCCTCCGGGTGCATGGCGGCGTTAGACGCAGAAAGGTACCTTGAGTGCGAGTAAAAACGACAAGCCTCATTTTGCAAAAAATAAATTTTCCTCTACAATAAAGGTATTATTACGCAATAAATTTGTATTAAAGGGATTGATATGTCAGTAACATTAGCCAAAAAAAGCCGCAAGAAACGTAACAGAAAACACGGTTTTTTTGCGCGTATGGCAAGCCGTCATGGCAGAAAAATTTTAAATCGTCGTAGAGCATCAGGCAGGAAGCGTCTTGCAGTGTGTGGCTATTAAGGCGTGGCTCTGTTCCGATGACGGTACAAGTCAAGCCCATTAAAACTAGATCAACGGCAACGTTTAGTAAACGCGAAATTTCAGCATTGTTCAAAAAAGCCCGGAGAGTGTACGCTCAGCCGGGTTTTCATATTTTAGTGGCACCGGCTACGTTGCCTTATGGTAGAATCCTTATTGTTACTTCCCGTAAAGTTGGCAGTGCTCCCACGCGTAATAAAATAAGACGTCGCCTGAAGGCGATTTTCTATGAAGAACGATTATTTGAAAAACAACTTGATTGCATTGTCATCGTGAAGCCTGATGGGGCGCGTAGTGATTTTGTAACCCTAAAAAATCTCTTAAAAGAGGTTGTTGATCGACATGCTCCTAGTTATAATCAGTAAGATGTTTCGCTTAGTGTTACAATTTTTGATCGTTGGATTGCGGCCGCTTCTTGGCCCTGCCACCTGTATTTACACACCATCATGTACCACCTTTGCACTAGAGCAGTTAGAAGACGAGCCTTTGTACCGAGCATTTCCAGCTATTGTACGGAGAGTGCTTTCTTGTATTTCGATAAAACCTTGGTAGTACTATAACATGCTGTCTCAGATTACATCATTTATCAATGAACATCAGCTCATCAAACCGGATGACACCGTCATTTTGGGACTTTCTGGTGGTCCTGATTCTGTATTTCTTTTGACCGTACTTTGCGCATTACGTAAAGATGGTTTACTGAAAGAGTTGATTGCAGGACATCTCGATCATCAATGGCGACAGTATTCTGCACAGGATGTTACTTTTTGCTTGGAGCTTGCCAAAACGTATGACGTCAAGTTAGTAAGTACAACGCTGAATGAACTTCCATTAAAGAACCTACCCAAAGGTTCAAAAGAGGAACAGGGGCGTATTGCACGTCGATTTTTTTTGAGCCGATTAGCTGAAGGGCATGGTGCGAGCTCCATCGCGCTTGCACACCATCGGGACGACCAGCAAGAAACTTTTTTTATTCGTCTTATCCGCGGAACATCGCTTGCCGGGTTAACGTCGATGTATCCTCGCGAAGGCCAGTATATTCGCCCATTGTTAAGCACGAAAAAACGAGATATCGTTACCTATCTTGATGATAATCGCATTCCTTATCTGACTGATCCAAGTAATCATTCGGACGATTTTCTGCGTAATAGAATTCGCATGTCAGTGATTCCTGCTCTGCACATGTGTGACAATCGTTTTGATCAAAGCTTTTCACGTACCTTAAGTGCTCTGCAAGAAACCGAACATTTTCTTAAGCAGCATACCCGCGATGTATTTCACCATATCGCAGGTAAACGGGATGGTATTTGGTCGCTGGACTGCAAAAAATTTGGTGAGCTGCATCCGGCATTGCAGTATCGAGTACTTGTCATGTGGCTGTGTGAAGAGCTTGTTGTATTCCCAGTCAGCCAAGGATTTTTTGATGAGATGGCGCGCTTTATGTGTAGCGTGCGTGGTGGAATTCACGCGATGCACCCTACCTGGTCTTTGGTAAAACAGCGTGGTCACAGCTTTATACGCAAAAACGATCTTATGACTCAGTAATTTCAGGTACTACTCTGCCCCCCCTACATCTGCAAATGTTTCCAGTTTTTGATACGATGCGGTACGCTTATCAAAAAGGAATAGGGCATGCAGTTCGAAGTACCGTCTCACAATTCTCGGCTGTTATGGTATGTGCTTATTATGGCATTACTTGTGCACATCGGCATGATGATGGTGTTCGTGGTGCACTACGACACTGGCGCCTATAGCACCTTACAACTACGTGATATGTACCACGTGCAGCAGCAAGATGCGAATGCCGAAGTAGAACAGAGTAGTGATGTATGGGTAAATCGCAAGGCAGCACCGAGTCAATTTGGAGCACCGGTTGTATTTTACGATGAGCCTGAGCAAGCAGAGTCCATGTGTGAGGAGCTGGTTGAAGGAGCTGATCCATTAGCACAAAACGTACAGCATGATGTAAATCATGAGGAAGCCGATCGACAAGAACTCGCTCAAGATTTGTCAGATGACGTAAAGCACCAAGAGGTCACTCAACAACAATCTGGAGATCAGCAGGTAGTAGAAACGCCAAAAAGAGATAGCGAACAACCAGGCGACATCACTGCTGTAGTTGAAGTAGCCGAACAGAACATACAAAAAACATCCAATACCGAGCAATCACGTCAGGAGCAGCGTACACCACCTACCAAATTAATGCGTCAGAACAAAATAAAATCGAAAAAAGTGCCGGTCCAACAAGGTTCTGCAAAACAAAAAAATGGGTTAACCCTTGCTCAATTGGCCCAGGGGTTCTTGCAGTATGCGCAACAAGAAGAAGGAGGAGACGCTTTATTGGAAGTACGTGGTGGACGAGATGGTGTTCCTACCGATGAGCAGCTTAAACATGAACGTTATCAGCAAAAGATTGCATGGTTGTTGCAGCGCGAATTGCAAATGAAACCATTTGTTGCAAGCGAATTTCCTGAACCCCCCTTTGTGGTTGGGTGGGAGTTGCTCCTGAATCGTGATGGCAGTATCCATGAACTTGTATTACTTGCTTCTTCAGGCAATCCTGTATTTGATGAAAAATATGCCAAAATTATTTGGGCAGCAAGTAGCTCGTTTCCTCCGGTGCCTCATTTTTTTAAGGATGATGTGTATTCGATTTGTTTCTATTGTCGTGTTGATGCCAAGGCTAAAGCTTCTCGAATAAAATTTAGCGCACGTTAAGCATCGAAGATCTTTCTTAAACCATCGAATCGTTAAAGAGTGGATTATGTGCTGTAACTAGTCGTTTATCAATGCGCCCTGATTGGATAAGATCTTGTATCAACGTTGTTTTATGTTCTTGTCGTAATATGTTAGTAAAAATAATTTTTTGATCAGTTGAATATGCGGCTATATCAGGCATAGTACCGCCTGAAATAGTTCTTTTGGCATCAAGAGCAGCCTGGTAAAGAGGTGTGACACACTGCAAAGCAAGTGTTTGATCATCAGCGCTATATTGTTTGAAAACGTCTACATTACGACATGTTGGGCAAGATGATTCAGGTCTTGTTTGCCATTCAGTCAGACATTCTTGACACATATATTGTTTTTTGCAACATGGGAGCGGGATGGGGAAGGTTGGTTTTGATTCATCCAAATGTGATCTGTAGCATGCGCAACATTGGTGATTTTGGTCTGCTAATTTTTTTACAAAATCGGGGATGCTGAGCGAGAGTCTAGCGAAGACAAGCTGCTTTTGTGGTGATTGATTTTTACCAAATAATGTTTGAAATATGAGCCTATTCAGTGGAAATTGAAAATCGGGATATGTTTCTCCATTAGATGAGGAGCAATTTTTATGATCTACCACTCGTATGGCATCCATCGTCAAGAAAAAATTTAAGAAAAATGAAACGCAGGAGAGCGCATATCCATTAATAGGTAATTCATCAAATGAGTATGGATTTTCCTCAGCATGAGTGTGTAAATCGTTTCCATAGCAGTATCCTACTACAAAACTTACGCCATACAGAGCCATCTGTATGGCGCAGTAATATTTTTTTCTTGCCCGTAATTGTAATGCTACATTATTTGTATCGCGTTCCCATTGATCAATGATAGGTTGAATTGCTTTTTGGTATGATCGCTCATCGCTAAATTCTTTATAAAGATCGGTAAAATTGTGGCGTTCCTGACGAGTAAACTTTTCAAGTTTTTCTTTAAGCGTCACCGATTCTGGTGCCATGGCATGTAGTTGATGATGAAGGATGGAGCAAGCTAGGGTGAGCGCAAGATAGTAAGATACTCTTTGCATAAATTATGGCACTTTCTAAGAAACAGCTGGTAAATTACAAATTTTTTTCATGTAATCCTAGCACTGTGACATGAAAGGTAAAGTGAGATTTGATGATTGCTGCATGTGCCACGCTTCTATGGTTTGGTGGAATGATTATAGCAGTGCTTCCATTTCTCCGATTTAGCATCATGATCAGAAGCTATCCTAGACTTTTTCATCTAATCATTTTATAACTAATGCCCAGCAGAGTTGTAGATCTTTGCTCCACGTAAAAGAGCAGTGTTGATGAAGTAAAAAAGGATTGTGCTATGGCGCAGATTGTTATCATAGGTGCGGGGCTTACGGGACTTTCAGCGGCATATCACTTGGAGCAAAAAGGTTTTTTTGATTATCGATTGTTTGAAAAAGAATCGCAGTCTGGTGGATTATGCCGCTCAGTACAAGAAAAAGGTTTTACTTTTGATTTTACTGGGCACTTATTGCATATTAATGACGATTATTTTCGCTCGCTGATTCATCATGTAGCAGGTCTTCAGCATTTCAATAGTGTTAATCGTCGATCATGGATTTATTCACAAGATACCTATACACCGTACCCCTATCAAATTAATCTTCGTGGTTTACCAACAGCAACTATAGCAGAATGTATCCAGGGATTTATTGCCCGTAAAAACAACACAAATCCCAAAACATTTTATGATTGGGTTCTTGCATATTTTGGATCAGGATTTGGTAAGCATTTTTTCTTCCCCTATCAACAAAAAATTTTTGCGTATCATGTTAAAAAATTGACGGCATCCTGGACGGGAAGATTTGTACCTGCAACATCACTTGAGCAAATTATAGACGGCATTATGCATGAGCGCGAAGAGCAATCAATAGGCTATAACGCTCATTTTTTTTATCCATTGTCCGGCGGTATATCGTATCTTGTTGATTGTTTTGAGCAATCTTTAGTGAATCCGGTATATCACAATTTTTGTGTAGAACGGGTAGATGTGCGTGATAAAGTAGTGCATTTTGCCAATGGCCATGCTGAGCCTTATGAATATCTTATTACAACAATGCCACTGGATAACTTATTGAAGAACATGCGAGAACCATCATCATCTACTATGCAGCGCGCAGCCGATAAATTATTATGTAATTCAGTGGTAAATTTCAATCTTGGCATTGCACGATCAGATCTCTCTGACAAGCATTGGATCTATTTCCCGGAATCACGATATCCTTTTTATCGTATTGGTTTTCCCCATAACTTCTCTACAGCGCTGGTGCCGAATGGATGTAGCTCATTATATGGAGAACTTGCATATCTTCATAAATCGCGTACTACAGTTACTCGTCAGTTGCGTACGGCTATTAAGGCAACAAAAGATTTATTTCATATCCGCGACGAAGAGGTCGTGGTACAAAAAGTTCTTTATATTCCACATGCCTATGTTATTTACGATGCATGGCGTGAAAAATATCTTCCGAATTTACTTAAAACACTTGCCAACATGAATGTGTATTCAGTGGGGCGCTATGGTGAATGGAAGTATGCCAGTATGCAAGAGGCTATCCTGGATGGTAAGGCGATAGTAGATAAATTACTCTTCTTTCCTGCGGTTACCACGCCATTTGTTGATCATACAATTCAGCCGATTACTCAGCAGAAAGAATTATGAAGATTTATTATATCCTAGGAATAATAGTATTGAGCCAATTATCTATCACACAAGGAGAGTGTAATATGTCCCAGGCTACCCCTATGATGAAATTATTTTTCAAAGATCTTCCCATATTGGTAACTGGTGGGGCTGGTTTTATAGGGTCGCACCTTGTTGAAAAACTTGTGTCGTTAGAAGCTCGTGTGACCGTCCTTGATGACTTATCGAGTGGTAGCCTTGAAAATTTAGTATCCGTGAGAGATAAAATTATCTTTATACAAGGTAGCGTGACTGATGAAAAGACGTGTCTAGAAGCTACCCGTGGTGTTGCGGTTGTTTTTCATCTTGCAGCATGTATATCAGTTTCCGATTCACTGCGGGATCCTGCATTATGTTATCGTACAAACGTTATGGGAACTTTTAATATGCTTGAAGCATGCCGAGTGCATGGTGTGGAACGATTTGTATTTTCTTCGTCAGCGGCAGTATATGGTTCTGGGTGTGAATTGTGCTCAGAAGAATCTCCAACACATCCTGAGTCACCGTATGGCGCCTCTAAGCTGATTGGAGAACTTGCTTGCCGGCAATATACACGAGATTTTGGTATCCAAACCGTATGTTTGCGTTACTTTAATGTATACGGTGAACGGCAAAATCCCTGTGGTTCGTATGCAGCGGTAGTTTCAAAATTTCGTTATCAAATGCAGCATAACATGCCGATCACTATTTTTGGTGATGGCTTACAAACACGTGATTTTATTTCGGTACATGAAGTTGTTTCTGCCAATGTGACTTTGGCGATGCTTGAGTCAGATCATATGCGTGGTGATGTGTTTAATATTGCAACTGGAAGTAGTATCACGTTACTTGAGCTGATTGATAGACTAAAAACAGAATTTCCACATTATAATCAGCCTGTACACTTTGCCCCAGTTCGTTCTGGCGATATTAGAAATTCTCGTGCCAACTGTAAGAAGTATTTAGCTATTGCGGAATAATATTATTTCGTTAGTTGAAGTAGTTGTGAGCGATTATCAATTAGTTCTTGAATGAGTTTTATAAGTTCAGGATCTTTGGTAAGACGTAAATCAGAGATGGTTTGTAGTTGTCCAAGGCTTATAAAAACATCTTCAAGCTCTTTTTGATTCGGTTTTTGGCCGGTATCACTTCGTTTATTTTTGATGGCGGTACAAAGATCAAGGTATCTGATTATGGCGAGACGCGAATAAAGTTCATTCTGATTTAATGAATTATTCTGTGAATTATTGTCCATGGCCGGGCACAAAAAGTGGACAGTCACGAATAGGCGGAGGTAGCATGAATGGCTCACAATCTCCTCTCCAAATGATGGGTTGCGCCTATGTTTGGCTACATCATATAGGAGTACCAAGTTTGGGTCAATGTATTCATGGTGTTAATCGTATGAAATATTGAGTCTCCTATTGATTATGGGTGACGTGTTGTATTATAACTCTAGATAGTATTTTAGTACTTTTACGCCGTATTTTTTGTGCTACACTCTTAGTGTAGTCATATCAACTTTTTTATCGATAAGATACTAGATTTATGAGTAAAAAAGATTTTTATACGGTATTGGGTGTGTCTCGTACCGCCTCGCAGGATGAAATTAAAGCAGCCTATCGTAAACTTGCTATGAAATACCACCCTGACCGTAATCCGGGAAATAAGGAAGCTGAAGAAAAATTTAAAGAAGCTGCGGAAGCTTATGAAGTGCTTTCGGATACCGAAAAGAGACAAAAATACGATCAATTTGGGCGCGCTGGTTTTGAAGGAATGGGCGGCGGCCACGGCGGTAGCTATGGCGGCATGAATATGGAAGATATTTTTTCCAGTTTTGGTGATATTTTTGGCGATATGTTTGGCGCTGGTAAATCTCGTGGTCGCAAAAAGACAGGGCCGGAGCCATTACAGGGTCACGATTTACAACGTGAACTTGAAATCACCCTAAAAGAATCATTTACCGGGACTAAGCAAGAAATTAAATATCATCGCTTTTTTGTGTGCGAAAGTTGTTCAGGACGGGGGATGCCTGAAGGTGTTAAGGCTCAGTCATGTACCAAGTGTCATGGTACTGGCCAAGTACACTATCAACAGGGTTTCTTCATGTATTCTCAAGCATGTGGTGCTTGTCATGGCAATGGCTTTACTATTCCATCACCATGTAAGGAATGCCATGGCCAATCACGGGTAAAAAAATTAGACAAATTTACGGTGACTATTCCTGCAGGTGTATTCCATAACGCCGAGCTGCGCATCTCGGGCAGAGGAGACGCAGGCGTATTTGGCGGTAGCGCTGGGGATCTTTATCTACGTATTCATATAAAGCCTGATCCGATATTTAAACGCGTTGAAGATGACCTTGAGTGCTCCGTTATGCTTACGTATCCTCAACTTGTTCTCGGCGCCCAGGTAGAAATAGAATTAATTGATGGTACCAAAGAAACGGTTAAAATTCCTAAAGGTTGCGCTGTAGGTGAACGAATTGTTATTCCAGGCAAGGGATTTGCTCGTTTACGAGGTAAAGGTTCAGGCAGCTTGGTGATTATCACGCAATGCCACATTCCTAAAAAACTTTCTCCTGAAACCAAGCAGGCGCTTTTGCAGTATGCTGAAAAACTAGAAAGCCCTCAAAAAGAAGAGGGCTATATCATGGGTTTTTTCAAAAAATTCTTAGGCTGATAGCGCTTAAAAGGTAGATTGTCCAGTCACAAGATTGGCTTTGATGATTTCCAAGTCATCGTCTCTTTCACGCCTCACGTTATTAGGAAGCTCTCCAATACCCCAGGAGAGCAAAAATTTCCTGAATCGTGATATTTTGAGTGGTCTTTGTTCAAGACGGGCTAGATCCTTAAGGCTAGCTATAATATTGTCAGGGTTGAGTTGAGCCGAAATTTCTAAAGAAACACGATTATATTTTGCATGCGCATTATAGAGCGACAATGCTGTTGTTAATGATTTTAGATTATTCTCATTAAGGGAGTGCTCTTTGATCGTGACGTTATAGTTTGTCAATTCTTGCTCTGCCATAATTCCGTTGAGCAACGTGTTGAGATGCAGATTTTTGGTAGTTATTTTTTGTCCTGGTTGAATCATACCGACAACGCGTGCCATAGTAGCATGAGTATGACCAAGTTGTTTGGTAGTCTCACAAAAATCAAAAAAATCGCCAATTCTGTTTAGTGTTCTGATTGTACCGTAAGTTGTCTTGTTAGGATCTACTGAAACTTTTACCATGTCGCTTATATAAACATCGTTATTTGCATGAGCCAAGAACACGGTCAAGAGCCCTGGGATATATGCATAAAATATAGTCTGCTTTTTCATAACACCTCATAATGATTAAATGTAATTATCTATTGCTACTTAAATACCAATGCCGCGTTTTTTGAGACTCTTTGGTGAAATAGTTATGTGGCGTTGTTTTTCTATGCCCAACTTCTGAATGAGATGATAAAAAAAATCTCGGTCGGGGCCTTTTACTACTGCTTGCTCGTGGGCTTCTGCAAGTACCACGGGATAGCCATTTCCTTTATGCGCTTGATCAAGAAGTAAGCGACTTACACGATCAAGTAATTCCTGGTCGCGTGCAATCCAGGCTGGTATTTCCACGCGTGCTATTTCTCCTCCGGTGTGCAAATAAAAAAAGTAGGGATGTACATGTTCTGGATAACAACGAGTTATTGGTTGCGTGCTCTGAAACACGGTAGACCGTGTGTTAGGCGTTAAAAAAAGATTGGCAATGTTGGTGTCGACAAGGTGTTCGAGTAATTTGGAGCTTTCGCGCGTTGGTTGAAAATTACACAATTGTGCACGTACGATATTCACCAAGTCCTTGTTCTTTGGCATGCTCACGTACCCAGCCATAAGAATGTTAGCATCATACATGTGTTGCATCAGTGTCAGATAACAGGTGAGGTATGTAGTTTTTGTGGTCTGATCTTTAGAATCTAGGTGCCAGAATATAAGTGAACCATCATATGCCACAAGATGTTCATATCCCGTTATGCGTTCAGCATGTTGATGATACCACTGATAGGCAGCTTCAAGTTCAAGTTTTTGCCGCTGACAGTTTATGGAATCCGTTGAATGCTCAATCCAAGCGGTATTTTCATCATCGATCATGATAGATGGTTCAGAAGAAAAGAGTACTGGATTGCGTACGAGTGAGCCATAGATAATAGATACAAGTCCAATATTGACCAGTGCACAGGATGTTCCCTGATGCTTGTCGGGATAAATCTGCGATCCATCAATTCCTGTTATTGAATATACCTCTGTACGAGCTGCGACAGGCCAGGTGACATCGGGTCTTCCTTGCCACACTGGTATCGTGAGATCTGATGAGCACACACTAATTTTTTGTAGTAAATCCGGATCCTCCACCAAACGTTGCCAAGCTGCGCAAGCCATGCGATATTCCGGAGACACGTCAAGAAACAATTTATCGGCATGAAGCTGTAATTCTTTAAGAACTTTTGCTTTATTGAGCATGGTCACGATCGCGTTGCTGATAATGTTTTATTGCTTCTTGGAGTACTTGCAGAGGTAAAAGCGCGCATTTGAGGCGTGTTGGCCCCAGTGATCCGCCGACGAATTGTTGCACAAAGTCTTGGTCAAGTGTCGCTATTTCATCCAGTGTTTTGTCGCGACATTGTTCCGTAATCATGGAGGCGATTGCTTGGCTTATGACACAGCCCCGGCCATCAAACATTAGTTGAGTAATTCTGCCATGTTGCACTAATCCTTGCATGACGATGCTATCGCCACACGATGGGTTATACTGTTCAGAGACAAAATCCGGGTTTGGGAGTGCCCCTTTATTTCTTGGGTGCTGATAATAATCCATCAACTGTGCTTGATATATATTCATACGTGGTTCTTAACTTACTATGGGTAGTTGTGCATAACGTGGCGACCATGTTGGGTAACAACAACTGTCTTTCGCCGAGGTTAAAAATAGTTTGTCACCAGTATGAATATTAAGCAAGGCGATGCGGCTTTTAAGATGTTTTTCTTGGGAAAATAAAAGATAATTTCCGCATGGTGACCATGAGCATTCTTCTTTATTGCCGCTGTCAAACGTAAGTTGGCGATGCTGTTTGGTAATGGTGTCGTAGGTAAACAATTGCATAGTTCCTTGAACCATCTTGGCATATCCTAAACACTTGGTTGTTTCACAATAGGTTGGTGAAACGCAATAACCAGAATCAACAATGGCTTCAGTGTTTTTTGTTGTCATATCATAGGCATAGATGTGAGGAGCTCCATCACGATCCGAACAAAAGTAGAGAAGATTATCATTATGGGCAAAAAAAGGCGCTATATTATTGCCCTGATGTGCGGTGAGGCGTTTTAAGCCGTTTGGATCAAAACAATATAAATCACATGCGCCATCACCGCGTGAGGCGCAAAAAGCAACACGTTTTCCGTCGCTTGAAAATGCGGGCAGCATAGTGAGTCCATCGAAATTGACTACAACATGGCGCTTTTTATCCATGGACGACATCATCAATCGGACATTAGAGTTGGTGTGTTCGGAGTAAAATAAGAGTGGACAGTTGGTATCAATATTCCAGCGAGGAGCAATGTTGAGTGTATGTGTATTGACAAGTACTTGTTCATGACTTCCATCATAATCAGCTATGCAAATGTGTTTTATGCTTCGTGCGTGCTTGTCTTTGATATCCTTACAGTAAGCGAGTTTGGTTGAAAAAAATCCTGGTGCTCCGGTAAGTGCGGGCCAAACTTCATCTGCCAACGCATGTGCCCAACCGCGAATAGTGGTTCCAGTGAGTGTGAGGCGTTTTCCCTTGAGCATGACTGGTCCAGTGCTGTCATACAAGCGCCATTCGATGATATTTGGATCAAAAAATTGTATAAACAAGATAAGTTCATGACCCTGCTTTTTGAATGATTCAAAATCTGTTTTTGTGGGACTATTCGCTAAATACTGCATAGTAACTGCGCATTGATGGGTGAAACTGAGATCTTTTTTAAGATATTCACAAAGCTCATTGAATTTAGTTGTGTCGTGTGATTGGTCCATAGGGACCATCAGTATCGGAAGTGCGCCACGTTGCTGTGCCTTAACTTCAATATGTACAGATTCTGGGGATGATTGAGAGATTATAGATGAACCGACAAGGCTAATATAACCAATAAGCAAACGAGTGATGATGGTGTAAGATAGTTGTTGTATGCTGTTTTTTTTCATAATGTTCCTTCCACGGATTGATCTATACACGTTTTTATTTCAGGAAATTGACTATATAATCGGTCTTTCATGAAATCTGGCAATTGTTGGAATGTTTTATATACCCAACCATTGCGATGCAAGGTGATCGGCAGATATGGGTCGTGTCGTCTATCAAGTGCCAAGCGTATTAAAGTCACTATGGCCAACGTTTGATCGGCAGGAAGATTTGCGCCATCAAAACCAAGTGGTGTGATGCGTGCAGTCTTGTCGGCAGAAGTAGTGACTACGTATCGGCCGTCAGGACTAAATACAGCTGCTTGAACCCAATT
This sequence comes from Candidatus Babelota bacterium, assembly GCA_023382795.1. Lineage (GTDB taxonomy): Bacteria > Babelota > Babeliae > Babelales > Vermiphilaceae > UBA6230. Next base: position 26,400 of record JAHDWT010000002.1, on the reverse strand, counting down.
GTCATGTCGAATAGTTGCAATGAGTTGATTAGTCTGAAGATCATAAATTTTTGCAGTATTGTTGTCAGAAATAGTAAGTACATAGCGGCTGTCAGGACTAAATGTCACTGCGCTAGCCCAATCGGCATGCTGAATAACTTTAGGATCTTGTATCATAGCCATGGTATAAGGGTGACATGATGCTACCATGCGTGTTATATCCGTATGCTTTTCCGAAAGTGGCAAGTTTTCTATGTTGTACCAAGCAGGATTGTTAAGTGATCGGGTAAGTGCAGAGCTCAATTCTTGGTTCAAGCATGTTATTTTGTACGTATCGCACAGTTCTATGAGATCTAGAATACTATGCGTGTCATTAAGTATTGGACGTTGTTCACTAGTGTGGAGATATGACAGAAGGCGGGTGAACAAGATGGCTGTTTTCTTGTTGGATTTAGACGAATTAAATGAAGTTTTATAGTGAGTCTTATCAAACGGTCCTTCAAGTTGATTTGAGAGGACTGGAGAAATAGCTTTGGCTATTTCCACGCGTATTCGACCTACTGGTTCTCCCTCCCAATGAAATTCAAGATGCGAAGGGACGCTTTGTTGGTGCGTTGCTGGTGGCAACTTAGTTACTGAAAGAGACTCACTCTGGTTCGCAACTCTTAGAGCTTGCTGCATAGTTAGTATTGGTGTGATGATAGTAACTATGCTGGTTAGCAGGGTACTATGAAAAATAATTTTTTGTTTCATTAGTTAATGGTCCTAATCGTATCTTCATGGCGAGGTGAGTGGTTTATTTTTACAGAAAAAGAATGGCAAAACCGAAGTTAATAGCAAGACCTATTTGGGATAAGAGTCGCATGTAATTGTTTTTTACCTTATATTATGTAAGCCTTCCCCTGAGAAAAATAGGACAAAAAATAGTAAAACAAGGGTAAACATCATGCATAAAAAAATTTTTTATCTATTACTCACGTGTGTCAATTTTTTTCATTTGGTCGCCATTGGCGCAGGGATGACTATCACCATTAATAACGAAAATTGCCTCGAATTAATCACTACCATCAATACACATAAACCAAGAAGTATTAATGTGCTTTTTGACGACCATTGTACACAGCGAGCAGCAACGCTCGCTGATTTATTCGATCATCTTGAGCAAGAAACAAAAAACGGTATAACAAAAATTGATCTCTCAGATAATGATTTGGAAGAGGTTCCAGATTTTAATGCATTTAACCATTTAGCGGAACTCTACCTCGATAATAATTGGTTAGAGAGAGCACCAGGATTACCTGCAAGTATTGAGCATCTTTCCCTGGCTAACAATGAACTAGAAACTCCTCCGGCCATACACCACTTAATTAATTTAATGAGTATAGATATTCGTGATAATCGTCTGAGAGTTCCTTTGCATATCCCCTATTTATTAGCAAGTGATCCGTTATTTGTACATCATGAGGCACACTTGACTTCACTCGAAGCGTTGGAAACGAGTATTAAGAAGAACAAATCAATAGAGCATTTTTTTAGGCAGCAGCCACGTCAAATCAAGGAATTATTTCAAATAACGCTTATTGATCAGTTAAGCAATTTTGTGGGTAATGGTTTTGAAATAACTGAATCAGAATTAATCGTAAAAATACAAGAAGCGCTTGACGAAGAACGAGCTGAAGCTCTTAGAAAAACACAAATTCCTTCTCCCGAGAATCGACAGCTCAAAGAGGTCGTTATCAGAGTTGGTGAAAACGTGAGTCAAGACAAAATTATCCCGCACTTTTATACTCACCAATCTATTGAACACATCAAACAATTAGAAGATAAATTTCGTAAGAATTTGGAAAATGAATTGACCTGTGCTTTGTTGACCAATATAGCGGCGGATATAGCGAGGGTACATCGAGGGGAAGAACAAGAGGTAGATGATGAACAACAAGAATTGAATGATAAACGCATCGGCACTATTTGTGAAAGATTACAAGATGGTGTTTTACATGCAGAGTCATTGACACTTATAACGACAGGCGCTAACACGGTAACTCTTGATCTCAAAACTCAACCACGAACTCTGGTTGATGCATGGAGATTTTGGAAAGAAAAAGGCATGTCTCTAGCAGATTTTTTAAGAGTGTCTAAGGATGCAAATGTTGATCGATCGACCCAACTTGTTGATCCATTAACCCTACATAGTTTCACCCTCGAGCGAGCCACGGCAGAAGCATTTTTTAAGGAACTGGGCATAGAACCAACTGCAGTGGAAACTTTGGCCTCGAGTGCATCATCAAATTTTATTGAATTAGAAGAAGTAATAAAATTTCTAACCATAAAGAAATCAGATTTGTTGTTTCCTCGATCCAGAGGGGAAATTTATGTAAATATAACGAAAAAGCTTGTTGCGAAAAAGCGATCACATGATGTTCTAGATGGCTATTCAATCTTTAATAATCGAAAAAGAAGATTAAGGGACGGTCTGAACTGAAGCGCACTTCTACAGCGAAAAATTTATTGCTTGAAGGTTATGATAAACTCCTTACCTCGTGCTAGTGCTGGCAATTGCATGCGTGTTGCTGCCGATCGCGCGGAGATATCATAGGCCAATACACCTGAAGATTGTGCAATGCGCACCTGTTGTACATTTCCCTGCCAATCAACAGTTGCTGCAATTTGGCACGATAGATCAGAAGATAATCCATGTGGCACGCGCCAGTGTTGCGTGATTTCATCTTCTATGGCTCGTTGTATTTGCAATGCGTACCATTCTTCTTGTCCAACGTATACTGGTTGAGGATCGTCATTACTATTGGTTACAATTGTTGCTGCTGATGTTGCGGGTACCGATGTAGTTTCTTGTTTTACCGAAGAAATTGATTCTTGCTGAGTGAGTTTTTTCTGTTCAATTGCCTGACTCTGAGCTGTCTTAGGTTGGGTGTTTTTAGTTTTTGGAGAAGAAGATTGCATCTTTTTTTCTGTAGATGTTTGTGTATGGCGTTGGTCGGCTATTTTCGAAACGACCTGTTCAGTCGTCTTTTTAACAGGGGCGATTTGTTTTTTCTTCTTTTCTACACGCTGTTTTTTTTGTGTTTTTTGCGTGTCTATTGATGATGAAGCAAGCGTTGTTGTTTTATGAACAGAGGCTGCAGATCGAACTGTTGGAGAGCTAGCTTGTGATGTTTTTTTAGAAGCGCTATGCGGGGTTTGCTGAGCGGATGTTGTGCGTGTTGTGTTTACCGGTTTTTGCATACGCTTATACAATGGCAAAAATACGACCGGTGTTTCGCTAGAGATGCGCGAAGCGTGCAGAGTGATGTGATATGCATCGTGGTCATGGTACCACATGAGTAAGTATCCCACTATGCATACATGCAGTAAGCATGAAATACCTGCTAATTTTGCCCAAAGAACAATTTTAGGATACTCGTTTTTGTGTTGCCAATGCCACATAGTGTATGCCACCGATTATTTTTATGTGATCAACTAATTCTAGCACTTTGCCATATTGTACTGTGGTATCAGCTTTGACGAATACGCCCTGCTGTCCCTTTTGCGTAGTTATATTTTTGAGTTCTGCTAACAACTTTTCCTCTGTGATCGCATTATTATTTAAAAAGATGACGCCGTTTTTATCGATATATACGGTTAACTCTTGTTTTGCTGGTTCAGCTTCGCGGGCAGCTCCTCTTGGGAGATCGACCTTGATAGCATTTTGGATCATGGGTGTGGTGACCATAAAGATAATTAATAAGGTGAGTGCGGTATCGATAAGTGGTGTCAGACTTACTTCCGGCAATCCACTGGCTCCGCGTCTACGGTGTGGTCCGTGATTAAAACGTGCCATAACTACTCCTTACTCGGCGAGTTGTGTAGCGTGTGATGATTGTTGGATGGTATGCACTGCGGGCGTGCGAGAATGTTGTTGCGCAAGACGTATGAATATATCAGCGAGTTTAACGAGTTGTTTTTCTATGTTCTTTATATATGACGAAAGTAGCGCAAACATGGCCACCGCAGGAATAGCTACCATCAGACCAGCAAGTGTGGTGATGAGTGCCTCGGCAATGCCCGGAGCAACAGTTGCAATGTCAGCACTTTGTTGTTCACTGATGCGAATAAATGCATGGACCAGTCCCCACACCGTACCGAATAAGCCTAGAAGTGGAGCCACTGATGCGCATACGGATAAAAATGGTATATGTTGTTCTTCTGTGTGTAGCACATCATCGATGGTTTGATTGACATGCTGTTCTAGTTGACTAACACGATCAATTGGTAACTGTTCATGTATGAGTAATGATTTGAGCATGTGTATATTTTTACTTAAAAAATAGCCAGGCATAGTTGTATGCCACGTAGCGAGCTGCTCAGTAAGTTGGGTAAAAGATTTAATGCTGGATAATTTGATGATTGCGTTATTGAGTTGATTGAGCTTAACGCGAAAGATAATGAGCTTATACATGAATATCGTCCAGCACAGTATAGACATACCTAGCAGTATGAGGAGGACTCCCTTGCTCACTGCGTCAGATTGCGCGACAAGATGCCACATTGCATTGCCCATCATAAACGATCCTTTCATTTGAATTTTTTCTATGTATGAGATGTCAACAAGAGTAACAAAAATCATAGTGCGTTGACAGTGTTCTATGCCCTAAATAGCTTTTTTCATCAAAATGAAATCACCAGTGGTAGGTTTTTCTATGCTAATCGACCATTTGCTTTCGCACGATTTCTGGTATTGGCTATAGTTTGGTTGGACCGCTTAAGCAGTATGAAGATGATTGTAGCATATTCTTTAACGACCGGGGGTGTGTATGAACATCAAACGAGTCTATCTGTATAATATTATTCTTTTCATTGGATTTGACGCGGGTCTCCATGCTATGGAAAAAGATAATGGTGACACGCAACAATTTTTTTTTCAAGCGATTGATTGCGGAAATATGCGTTTAGCACGCGAATTGATGAGAGATGAATGTGTACGTATTAATGTGGGTGATGAACATGGTGATACTGCGTTGCACAAAGCTGCAAAAAGAGGATCATCTCGTATGGTACACTTGCTACTCGCAAAACACGCAGATCCGAGTATAAAAAATAATGACTTAACTACACCGATTTATTCGGCTGTTTGGTGTGATGAACGTAGTAAGCAACTTGGTATTCATGGACATAACCCTCGTCGAATTCAAATCATCCGCACCTTGGTTGAGCATGGTGCAAATCTGCATGATAATGATAACGTTGGTAATACGGTATTGGACGCTATAATGGCAAGCAAGTATGTGAAAAGTTATGGTGTTATTGATTTTGATGCATGCCGTAATAACAGGAAAAAGATTCCTGATATTTGGTGGGCTGCTCGGTATTTTGCAATGCTTGGCGTGCCAATACATGATCTTGAGCAAGGACATCCGTATCAACGGGAAATAACATCGCATCTTTTAAGAGCAGTTCTTCATGCAGATACTATAATCGATGGCTCAGCTACACCAGATCTCCATAATTACTCGGCAGAAGAGAAAAAAATTATAGTTGCACGATTATTTTTTGCCAAGAAGACGAAGATATTGGCGCCATTACTTGCAAGCGAATTAGCTCATCGTATCGTGATGAAAGACGTTATAGATGAATTCGCTCCTGAAATATTCTTATGTCCAGATCAAACTGTTCGAAAGCAAGGGATCGATTTTTTACTGAATTATTATCCTATGCGGATATCGGCAGCACTTATAGATGTATGTTTACAAAAAATGCCGATAGAACAGCATAAAGAATTATTTAATAGACTTTTCCTAGATAAAAAACTACCTGTGCTGATCGTTAATGGCAGAAAATTGAGAACACTTATTTCTTATAAATATCAATATGATCCCATTGAGTATCGGCTTTTTGGACTTTTGCGTTTAGAGATATCTTGCCCACATCTTATTACACCAGCGCAACGCGAAGAACTTAATCGATTGCGCACCATGCGTCCAGATCTATTGTTGAAAGTGGCAGAGCTGATAGATGTCTTACATTTTGCAAAGCATAGCCGGCTTAAGGATATTGGTAGAGCACTTAATGTAGGGTTAGTATTGGCGGGAAATAATCGACACGGCGTATTTCCACGTGATGTTATTAGTACTATTTTGCAATTCTACGCAGGAAAAACCATGCCAACAGGTAGATCTGAGCATCAAATGATTGCCATTAAAGGCGCGAATCACCCTGCTTTAGTGAGTGAAAAACAAGTTATTTACAAGAATCTTTGAGGTAGATGATTCCTGCTTACGACATGAGCAGAGATTGAATCAAATGGTGACCTCTTCCATGGTGAGTTGTTCTCCGGTAACGTAATTTGACCGTAAAAATTTGATTGCTTTTTCTCGGGTCGATACATGAGCCGGGCAGTTTGTTTTTGCGGTGTCGAAGATATTGATCAGGGTGAGAGTAGATTTAAGCTGATTGTCAGTACTTAATTGTTGTCGCATTCTTTCACCCCAACTTTTTTTCTTGGTTGGGTCTTCATTTGAAGATGATTCTTTTTCTTCCTCCGGTTCATCGTATATCTTGATGTAATTAGTTAATGAACGTTCTCGCCCGTAATTTTTGTTGAACCATAGTACTTGTTCCGGAGCTTGAAATTGACGATCTATCACAAAATCTGGTTCGATACCAATTCCTTGTACTGTTTTACCATTAGGAAGAAAATACAACGAAGTAGTAATTTTAGCGGCACACTCATTACTGACGGGTACAACTTCTTGCACCGATCCCTTACCAAATGAATGCGTCCCCACGACAAAAACCATGAGTTGTTTTTGTACTTTGCCTTTGGCTTTTTGTGATTGCTCCTGTGCATGGGCTTGAAGACATCCTGCCAAAATTTCTCCGGCGGACGCGGTGTAATTATTGACAAGAATAAAGATAGGCATTTCACCACGAGCTATAGGTTCGCTTGTTGTTGCATAACGGTCAGTTTCGGTGCCGGCTTTATCCTTAGTAGTAACGACAAGGCTATCCTTGTCTAAAAAGAGGCTTGCAATTTCGACTGCAGCGCTAAGGAGACCGCCCGAGTTATTTCGTAGATCAAGAATCAATGCCTTAGAGCCATTCTTGGCTGATTGGAGCAAGAGCTCTTTGATTTGACGCACTGAATTTTCGCTAAAGGTACTGAGCGATATGTAATATACATCATGCTCTTTGATATAAAAACAGAGAGAACTTTGTTCTTTGATAACATCACGCGTTATGGTAAAGGTTAATGGGTCGGTTTTGCCCTCGCGTAGTATTTTGACTACTACTTTGGTGTTGCGTTCTCCCTTAAGTTTGGCGGTTGCTTGGTCGGTGGTCATGCCATCAAGAATTGCACCATCAATTTCTACAATTTTGTCGTAGGGAAGCACTCCCGCTTTATCTGCAGGACCTTCTGGGATGGTATCAATGACGGTGAGAAATTTATCTTTGGCTTGTCGTGTATTGTCAATCACAATACCGATGCCAAAAAATTCTCCGCTGGTGGATTCTTGAATTGCCTTGTACGTTTTAGGGTCCAAAAAACTAGAGTGGGGGTCTAGATGAGTAAGAAATGCATCGATTGCTTTGATCATGCACTCTTCGGGATCAGCTATTTTGTAGTGTTTCTCTTTAGCAAGTTGTATAACTTCTGCAAAAGTTCGCGTCCAGTTATAAATTACTTCATCAAAATTTGTTGTTTTTTTATTTGTTTCTTTTTCTTCTTGTTTTGGATTTAAGCTGAATGAAAAAGCTGCGCACAATATTACAAGAGCTATGTTATAAAAATTGGTTGTATGACGAAGATTATCCATGTCTACCTTCCTTGTGCTAAGGCGTATCACCTGTTCTGGTGCTTAGCATACGGATGAACGTAAGTTCATGTGAAGGTTATTGTTGTCAATTTTTGATAAGTGGTGATCTAGAGAGGATGATGGTGGCATAATCCATAACCATAAGGAGATATTCTCATGCGTAATATTCACCAGATAATTCGTTATCTTTTGTATACCGAAATGATAGTGTTGGGGGTGTTTTATATAGGGAGCCCTCATGGTGTGCAAAGTGTTACGCGTTTGGCGCATGAATGTGAGGACGTGGAGCAACAGGTTCTCAATGTTAAACGTGATATTGCTACCCTAGAACTTGAAGTTGATCAGTGGGAGTCAGAGCCATTTTATAAAGAAAAAATAGCACGAGAGCAGTTGCAAATGGCGCGTAAAAATGAAGTAATATATCATTATTCTGTGAACTGAAGGGAATGATCTCATGTTGTTTACTTTACCAAAATTAGATTATGACTATAGTGCGCTAGAGCCCTATATCGATGCAAAGACTATGGAAATTCACCACACCAAACATCATCAAGCGTATGTGGACAATTTGAATGCAGCGCTTCAGAAATATCCCGCACTACAAGTCACACCGATTAATGAGTTGTTGTTACATCTTGATACTGTTCCAGAAGAGATTCGGCAGGTGGTTAGAGATCAGGGAGGAGGCCATGCCAATCATACTATGTTTTGGCATATGATGAAGCCTCATGGAGGTGGGGAACCCAAGGGCAAGGTGGCGCTGGCTATTGAAAAAACATTCGGCTCGTTTGCGACTATGCAATCAGTGTTTAATACCGCGGCGAAAACACGTTTTGGAAGTGGCTGGGCATGGTTAAATGTTGATAAAAATGGTACATTAGTCATCAATTCCACCGCGAATCAAGATTCACCGCTTGAACAAGGAATGACTCCACTATTGGGTCTCGATGTTTGGGAGCATGCTTATTATCTTAAATATCAAAATAAGCGAGTTGATTATATTGCTTCGTGGTGGCATGTCGTTAATTGGGATTATGTCGAAGATTGTTATTTGAAACTCGTGAGATAACCGACATAGGTATGTCGTGATGCTCATGGTGACCAAGAAGGTTTTATTCACGTATGGATACCACAAGAAAAAATAAAGAAGTTGTAACGCCACAGGAACAAGAGAGCATCGTTTCTCATGAGCATGCAGTACGGTTAGAAAAAATAGATAAGTTACGGGCGCAAGGCATTGAGCCATGGCCTGCATATCAAGAAGTAACTGCCACGTGCCAAGAAGCTCTGGGAGAATTCACGGCTAGCCATGATGAAGTCAAACACTATTCGTTGGCTGGCCGCCTTATGACTATTCGCAAACACGGGAAAACCATATTTGCGCATATACAAGATCGCAGTGGACGATTACAAATATATCTCCGCCAAGACGTCCTAGGAGAAGCTGTTTTTGAGCGCTTTGATCAGTTTATTGATAGTGGCGATATTGTGTGGGTTCACGGTACGTTGTTTGTTACCAAAATGGGCGAAGTGACTGTCAAGGTAATAACGGTTGAGCTTCTTGCAAAATGTTTACGGCCACTTCCTGAAAAATTCCATGGTATTGCTGATATCGAAGTTAAATATCGGCAACGCTATCTTGATCTTATTAGTTCCTCTGAAAGTCGTGAAAAATTTAGACGACGCAGTGCTATTATTCGTGCAGTACGTGATGTGTTGGATAATCATGATTTCTTGGAAGTTGAAACGCCTATGCTGCACCCGATTCCTGGTGGAGCGGCTGCTCGTCCTTTCGTGACTCATCATAATGCATTAGACTCAGATTTTTATTTACGTATCGCTCCTGAATTATATCTCAAGCGGCTGGTAGTTGGAGGCTTTGAACGCGTGTATGAAATTAATCGTAATTTCCGCAATGAAGGCGTTTCAACACGCCATAATCCAGAATTTACGATGCTCGAATTTTACATGGCGCACCAGGATTATCATTTTGCTATGGATCTTATAGAGCAGATGTTCAGACAGGTTGCGCAGAAAGTATGTAATACGCTCAAATTACCTTTTGGTGAATATATTCTTGATTTTGCGCAACCGTTTAGGCGTATGAGTATGCAAGAAGCAATCATGGAATTCGGTGGCTATCAAGCTCAAGATTTACAAGAATCTGCGATTGATAAGCTCATTACCAAGTATGGGATTACTTTTGAAGAAAAAAATCCTGCCTACGGAAAAAAGATAGCAGCACTTTTTGAAGAAATTGCAGAAAAGAAACTTATCCAGCCAACGTTTATTATCGATTTTCCTATCGACATTTCACCCCTTGCAAAACGTGACCCAAAGAATCCTCAGATTGCATCCCGTTTTGAGTTGTTTATTGCAACTATGGAGATAAGCAATGGATTTAATGAGCTGAATGACCCTATTGATCAAGCAGCACGATTTAAGCAACAAGCAGAGGCGCATGCGGCAGGCGATAGTGAAGCTCATTATTATGATGCTGATTTTATAGAAGCGCTTGAATATGGGCTGCCGCCAACGGTAGGGGTAGGGGTTGGTATTGACCGCCTTGTTATGTTATTGACGAATACGACTTCAATTAAGGAAGTTATATTATTTCCTACCTTGAAAAAAAGAAAAGAATGATGATATGCCTCGCAACAAGCGAGGCATTTTTTTAACCACTTTAAAAGGAGTAGTATATGAGAAAATGGATGAGCGGCAGACTAATGTCGTTGCTGTTATTGGTGATGTGGACAACGATTGTCGGTGCATGTGATTCCGTTAGTTGTGAAACCGACAGTAAACTCATTAATGAGCTGATTCACTTAAATCCCTTATTAAATCCCATTAAAGACGACATTAAAGAAAAGCAATATGCGATCACGCATAATCCCTATAAGGATGATGTAGCTCATGTTCGGCGTGGCACAGATCCGGTTGCGCGCGAAGAGGCTGAATTCCGAGATAAACGATTTAGTATGGTTAAAGCGGCACAGGAACGTTTTTTAGGAATGTCTTTGCATGATTCAGAAGTTCTTGAAATAGGACTTTCGCTTAGTGGCGGTGGCTATCGTGCGATGCTTGGGGCTCTTGGATCACTTAACGTTATGCAAGAAACCGGTCTTCTTGATTGTATCATGAGTATGGCGGGACTTTCTGGTTCTACGTGGCTTATGGCGCCTTGGATAACGAGCGGTAAGTCGTTAGCAGACTATAAGGAATATGTACTTCCCAAATTACGGCTTGGCCTTTTACCTGATCAATTGCATGAGTTTGGAAATACGGCCAATGCGCTTTTAGTAAAATTTGCTTACGAGCAGCCACTAACTACGGTTGATGTGTATGGATGCCTTTTGGCGAATGCGCTGCTAGAAATGTGTGGTAAGGAAAGTTTGAATACCTGCTTGGCGTCAACATGGTATGATCACGCGCCATCACATGCTAAGCGTATTGCCGATGCTGCATATCCATTGCCAATTTACACTGCGGTGCTTGGTGATATGGATTGCACACAAGAATGGTTTGAATTTACTCCCTACGAAGTTGGCTGTAGAGAATTTGGCGCATTTGTTCCTACGTGGGCGTTTGGTAGAAGATTCAAAAATGGCGTATCGACTGATAATGCTCCAGAACAAACACTTGGCTATTTGATGGGAATTTGTGGTTCTGCTTTTGGTGGTAATTTTGAGCAAGCTTATGATATGGTGTTGAAAAAATTCATCAATGATCCCTTCTGGCGTGAAGTTATCGAATTTTTTGCTTACACAGAATTTGGTAAGATCCGCCTTGCCTATGCACAGGTACCTAATTTTATGCATAAACTTTCGGGTACCGCGTTGAGCAAGCGTAAAACGATTAAGCTCGTTGATGCTGGCCTTGAATTTAACAATCCTGTTTTTGCTACTTACCGCGACACGCCACAGGGAGATGCCCCGGACCTTGTTTTTGTGTTTGATTATGGTTCGGCAATTGGTAATCATGAATTGTCTTTGGTAAGTAATTATGCTCAGCGTAAAGGATTCAAATTTCCGGCAGTTAAGGGTGGATCGGCTGGATCTCGCGTGTTGACGGTGCTGGAAGATAAGAATGATCCAGAAATGCCAGTGGTGCTTTATTTGCCACGAGTTAAAGATGAAAAACTATTGGCACAGTATGAACAAGATGCGAACTATCGTTACTATACGGAGCTTCTTGCGGGTCTTGATTGGGAAGCTTCAGTTCGTGATGGCTTTGCTGCTACCATTAACATGCAATACACGAAGGAGCAGGCGGAAAAGGTTTGTGGTTTGATGGAATTTAATGTGCGTACACAGATTGACCGCATTCGCGAAATTATGAAACAACGGGTATTTGAGAAAAGAAGGTTGCATAGAGAACACGAAATGGTTTCTTACTAATTGATAATCTTGGGGGAGTAGGGATGAAGAACTCAATAGTGGCATTGATGTTGTATGGTATAAGGGTGTTTTTAAGCACCCTTATACTTGTACCGATAGTTGTACGATCAGACATATTCGGTGATCCACTACAGTTTATCAAGCAAAAAACTCAACAAATTATCGATGTCAAGGGTGATCCGCTACAATTCATTAAACGTGAAATCATGAGTACATCTCCCGTGATTGCTGATAATCCGCACAAAAATGATGTTGCGCGAGTTCGTCAGGGTACCATGCCTGCTGGTCCAGAAGAGTTGGCATGGAGAGCCAAAAGATTTCCAAGGGTTAAAGCAGCGCAGGAAAAATTTCTTGGTATGAAATTAACTGATAAAGAAGTACTTGAGGTAGCCATTTCATGTAGCGGTGGCGGTTTTAGAGCGATGCTTGGTTCACTTGGTTCACTGCGGATTGCACAAGAGTCGGGCTTGCTTGATTGTGTTATGTGCATTTCTGGGCTTTCTGGTTCTACGTGGTTGATAGGTCCATGGATTACGAGCGGTGTTTCGTTGGCCGAATATAAGAAAATATTATTTCCTCGATTAAAGAATGGACCGGTTCCAAGTCAATCATTTGCGGCTAATGTGATCAATAATCTGTTGGTAAAATTTACTTATGAGCAGCCCTTAACACCGGTTGATTTGTATGGTGGTTTGCTTGCGGATGTATTATTAGGACCGGACGATGCTAATTATGTTTATCCAGCATCTTATTTTCCGCCACATCCGCTATCACAAGCTCAACGCATTGCTGACGCTACATATCCATTGCCAGTATATACCGCAGTACTTGGAGATATGGACTATGCGCAAGAGTGGTTTGAATGCACTCCCTATGAAGTTGGGTGTAGGGCATTTAATGCTTATGTTCCAACATGGGCGTTTGGTAGAAAATTTAAAAATGGTGAATCGACCGATAATGCTCCCGAGCAAACGTTGGGATACTGGATGGGGATTTGTGGATCTGCGTTTGCTGCGAATTTTGAGCAAGCCTACGATACCGTGCTGAATAAATTTATTAATGATCCATTTTGGCGTGAAATTGTCGAATCTTTTGTCTATACCGATTTGGGCAAGATACGAATTGCCTATGCGCAAATCAATAATTTTATGTACGAAGCACCCGGTTTTGAGTTACGCAAAAGAAAAACAATCAAGCTTGTCGATGCTGGTCTTGATTTTGGCAATCCTGTGTTTGCAACATATCGTAATAGCACGAATGGTGGTATGCCAGACGTACTATTGGTATTTGATTATGGTGGTGCGATTGGTAATCATGAGATTGCAATGATAAGTAATTATGCTCAACGCAAAGGACTTAAGTTTCCACCGCGTCCAAGCGGGTCGGCAGCTTTGCGTGTGTTAACCACATTAAAAGATGCCCATGACACTGCAGCTCCCGTTGTTTTTTACTTGCCTCGTTTCAAAGATGATGCATTGCTGGCACAGTATAAACAACAATATCCATATTATGCAGAACTTCTTGCTAATCTTGATTGGGAAGCGTCTGTAGAAGGTGGATTTGCTGCTATGAATAACATGCAGTATACCAAAGAACAAGCGGAACAAGTGTGCGGGCTTATGGAATTTAATCTCCTTACGCAGCTGGAAACTATACGAGAAGGCATGAGACAAAAAGTGCTTGAAAAGAGGAGATTGAGAAAAAGGGCTTAAAGAACTCGTGTACATATTTTTTGAGGAATAATGGTATTTTGGCAGGGGGCTAGTATGGTTGGTATATCCATAAAGTATATGATAAGGGCGCTTTCAGGCGCCCTTATACTCGTACCGATAATAATTGCTCGGCAAGACATAGTTAGTGATCCACTACAATTTATTAAGCAAAAAACTCAACAAATCATTGATGTCAAGGGTGACCCGCTACAATTTATTAAACGTGAAATCATGAGTGCATCTCCCGTGATTGCTGATAATCCGCACAAAAATGATATTGCGCGAGTTCGTCAGGGTATCATGCCTGCTGGTCCAGAAGAGTTGGCATGGAGAGCCAAAAGATTTCCAATGATTAAAGCAGCGCAGGAAAAATTTCTTGGCATGAAATTATCTGATGATGAAGTACTTGAAGTAGCAATTTCATGTAGTGGTGGCGGTTTTAGAGCGATGCTTGGTTCACTTGGTTCACTGCGGATTGCACAAGAGTCAGGCTTACTTGATTGTATTATGTGCATTTCTGGACTCTCTGGTTCTACGTGGTGTATAGGACCGTGGATTGCCAGTGGTGTTTCGTTGGCTGAATATAAGCAATTGTTGTTTCCGCGATTAAAGAATGGATTGGTTCCAAGTCAATCGTTTGCAACTAATGCGATCAATAATCTGTTGGTAAAATTTGCTTCCGATCAGCCGCTTACCTCAGTCGATCTTTATGGCAGCTTGCTTGCGGATACCTTACTGGGTGGACGTGATGCTAATTATACCTATCTGGCATCAAGTTTTTCAGGATACTTGCCTTCGAATGCTGAACGAATAACCAATGTTTATAAGTATCCGTTTCCAGTATATGCAGCAGTGCTTGGCGATGAGAAACAAGAGTGGGTTGATTTCACTCCCTATGAAGTTGGCTGTAGAGCCTATCAAGCGTATGTTCCGACATGGGCTTTTGGAAGAAAATTTAACAAGGGTGTTTCGACTGATTATGCACCCGAGCAAACGCTTGGTTTTTTGATGGGAATTTTTGGTTCAGCGTATTGTTTTAATTTTAGAACAGCTTATGAAACGGTGATGCCACGTCTTTTGGCGATTCCGTTGCTCAAAGATATTCTTGAGCCAATAAGATTAGAATTGTTGGAACCAGTGATGCATACGCAGGTAGGTGATATCAGGTTTGCTTACGCTGCGGTGAATAACTTTATGACGGGAATGCCAGGCCATCCACTTGCTCATGTAGAAAGACTCAAATTAGTGGATGCTGGTGTAGTGATGAGTAATCCAATTTTTTCTACGTATCGTATTTTCCCAGAAGGGAAAGCCCCCGATATCATTATTGCGTTTGATTATGGGCAATCGGCTCTCGGTGATAGAGAGTTATTCCTAGCTTCTGCATATGCCGTAGCTAGAGGGTTACCTTTCCCTGTGCTTCCTCATGATATTGTTGAGCGAAGTAAATGGGAGAAGCAGGTATTTTCAGTGTTTGGCAATGCACAAAATTTAGCATTACCAGTTGTGTGCTATATGCCTCGAATTAAAGACGAGCAACTTCTTGAAAAGAATAAACAAGATTCACGCTATACATACTATGTAAACCTACTATCGCCACTTAATTGGGAAAGTATTGTGAGAAAGGGCTATGCCAATACGTTAAACATGGCATATTCACCAGAGCAAGCGGAAACGGTATGTGCACTTTCAGAATTTAACATGCTGACTCATATCGATGCAATTCGTGATCTTATGAGCAAGCGAGTGCTTGCCAAGAGAAAAGGTGTTCAATAAATTAAGTACATGTTCACCAAGGCGAGCCTGATAGCTCGCCTTTTTTATTGATTTTGTTACGTTTTTATACATCTTGCCTGGCCTATTAATTTTGGATGCTACATGAATACCCTTCACGGAGATAAATATCTTTGGCGATTGCCTGATAGTGACACAACCGCAGCACTTTCAATTGCTGCTTCGTATAATATTTCTCTTTCTATAGCTCAGACCCTTGTTAATCGTGGATTGCTTGAGAAATCAAAACTGGATTCCTATCTTTTTTCAGCTTTTGAACGTGATGTTGCGCATCCGTCAAGTATGAAGCATGCGCAAAGGACTGTGGAACGCATTATAGCGGCTATTGAACGTAAAGAAAAAATACTAATTTTTGGAGATTATGATGTTGATGGTATCACGTCATCCTCATTGATGATGGCATGTTTGTTGCCACTTGGTGCACAGGTTAATTTCTTTTTGCCCCATCGTGTACATGATGGGTATGGACTTTCTACAAAGATTGTTGAGCGTGCTGCTAAAAATGATTACCGCCTTATCATTACGGTCGACAATGGTATCACGGCATTTGAGCCAGCATTGAGAGCCAAAGAATTGAGGATTGATCTGATTATTACCGATCATCATAGACCACACGATCACTTACCAGAAGCATATGCCGTAGTCGACCCTCATCAATCTGACTGCGCATATCCTTACAAATTTTTTGCGGGTGTCGGAGTTGCATTTAAGTTGATGTCATTCTTATATGAACTTAAAGGGTTATCATTGCCTACGAAGGCATATGAATTATTGCTCCTAGGTACTATAGCAGATGTTGTGCCATTGACCGGTGAAAACAGATTTTGGGTACGTTATGGACTGCATCATGCGAATCGAGCTGAAAGCCTCTCGTTTAAAGTGCTAAAACAAAACGGTAAAATTACGAAAGCGCACATTTCGGCTACAGATATTGGTTATGGCATGACGCCGCAAATTAATGCGTTAGGGCGCCTTGAAGATCCACGCCAAGGCGTAAAATTTTTACTAGGAAGTGATGAGCGAGAAGTGCAGGAAGTAGGGCGTATCTTAAAAGATTTAAATGAAACACGTAAAGAAATTGAGCGGTCTATCTTTAATCAAGTGCAAGAAGAGATCATCCAGAAACGAATTGATATAGAAAAGGAAAATATTATTATTGCGGCAAGTGACAAATGGCCTCCTGGAGTTATTGGATTAGTTGCTTCTCGATTAGTCGGTATGTACGGGAAACCAACCATATTGTTGCACATTACGCAGCAGGGTATTGCCAAGGGATCATGTCGTTCGATTCCTGAATTTAGTATGTTTGATGCTCTTGAGGCAAACAAAGGCCTACTTGAACAATTTGGCGGACACGCACTTGCTGCAGGACTGTCATTAAAAGTTGAAAACATCTCAAAACTCAAGGAAGCGCTTGAAAATCGCATAGCTTCATTACTTACACCGTATGATCTACAACAAAAGATTGTACTTGATGCTCAACTTTCTTTGAGTGATGTATCAAAAAAATTAGCAACTGATCTTCAATTACTTGAACCATTTGGCAGTGAAAATCGTGAACCTCTTTTTTATATTAAAGATGTTGTTCAGGTGCAAAAACCGCTTCTTATGAAAGATGCGCATGTAAAGTGTATGGTTTTTGCCGATGGCGTTATTAAGCCCCTTGTCTTTTTCAATCGGCCGACACTGTTTGAGTTATTTATGCGACTGGGTGATACGCCGTTTCATGCTGCTGCTCATATCACTGAAAATCATTGGAATGGAAGAGTATCCACCGAATTATTGGGTGTTGATGTTGCGATAGCCAAGGAATCACTATGATTATAACCATTGATGGGCCAACAGCGAGTGGTAAATCAACTGTTGCGCGTATGGTAGCCCATGAGCTTGGGTTTTATTACCTTGCTTCGGGTATGCTCTTTAGGGCTATTGCCTATGTGCTCTTATATGAGCAAGATTACACGCTGGATACGTTAATCTATAATGGGGCATTGAGTTTTGATCCGTGCACCATCGTGCAATCGCTCCGTTATACGTATGATCCAGTACATCGCGAACAAATTGCCTATAAAGGTACCATGCTGAATGCTCTTCTTAAGACACCAACCATAGATCAAGCAGCCTCAATTATTAGCCAAAATATGGATGTGCGGGCGTGTCTCCTTGCGATGCAGCGTAGTATTGCTCAAGAACAGGATGTTGTCGTAGATGGCAGGGATTGCGGTTCGGTGGTGTTTCCCTACGCAGAGCTAAAGTTTTTTCTCACCGCTTCTCCTGAAATTCGCGCGCAACGTTGGCAGAAGGATCAAGAAGCACAGGGCATTTTTATGACTATTGAACAAGCTCTGCATGAACTTCAAATGCGTGATGATCGCGATCGTTCACGACCCATTGCGCCACTGGTAATTCCTTCCGATGCAATAATTATTGATAGTTCTT
Organism: Candidatus Babelota bacterium; assembly: GCA_023382795.1. GTDB lineage: Bacteria > Babelota > Babeliae > Babelales > Vermiphilaceae > UBA6230. The sequence continues at coordinate 8,268 of JAHDWT010000002.1, read as the reverse complement.
CTATGCAGATACAAGAGATAGTAACAGGAATGGTTAATGCCGCGCGCCGGATGCAAAATATAAAAGACTAAGAACGATAATCAAGCATAATAAAACTATTAAGGAGCTCGGTTTATGCGGGCTCCTTAACGTTTATTTATAGATCGAGATTATTCATCAAGATCATTGCCATTAGCATCTAATGTCTTGTGATGCTGGCCGTTGCAAAGAACTTGAACTTTGCATGGTTGTTCTTCCCAGCAACCATTGTCGCAGCGTGAGGACTTCTTGGTGCAGGTTGTGGTGTAATCCTTACATACGCGAGTATAGGTTACAGGAACTTCTACCTTAACACATTTGGTGCCTTCTCTTGATTCCACGCGATCAACACAAGTTGTTACGCAATCTTCATTGCATGGGCGTGCACATTTGCGTACGCATTTGCGCTTGCAAGGTTTTTCACAAGCTGGTTTCGCACAAGCCTTTCCGCAGAATCTTGCATCCGCACTGGTAGCAAACATGCCACCGGCGATTAAGGCTAGTAAAGCCAATTGAAGCTTTTTCATCCGCTTCTCCTCATTAGTTAGGGGTTACAATATATTTCTAATAGAAATGCTATCAGGTGAATGGGTTTAAAAGCAAGAATTTATTAAAACACGATGATAATGCCCGTTGTAATAAGCGCAAAAAACAAGGGTAAAAACACTTTTTGAACCAGCATGATGAGATCGAGAAAAGATGGCAGGCAAAAACGGGGATCATCAGATCCCCGTTTTCTAACTATATGACTCTGTTTAAGAACTAGTTATTTTGCAGATTCTGCGGCAGGCATCATGGGCATCATATCCTTCATGTCCTTTGCCATACCGTTGCCGTTCATGGTTTTAGGGGTGGCAGCTGGCTTACCATTGCCATTTATCTGTTTGGTAGGTTTAGGTGCACTGGCGCCATTTTTTGCGGGTTTTCGTACGGTTTTTTTGACGGTTGTTGCGGATTTTTTGGTTGTTTTTTTGATGCTTTGTGTGCCGGTATCTCCCATCTTTTTGGTTGGGCAGTCATGTTTTTGACAAGGTGCCGGCGGGCATTTTGGTGCTGGGCATGGTTTGCACCGCTTGGAGCATTCACATCCTGGTAATGCTATGAGCAGTATACATCCTGCAACAATGGTGAGCAGCTTTTTCATTAGCTCTCCTTATAGAGAAATAAAAGTTAAACCCTTTTCTGACGATGCACTCATTTTAAAATAGGGTATCAGTAGATTGCAAGCATCATAAAAAAGGGAACCTAAAAGGTTCCCGAAGCATGTTATGATTTCTGAGATTTGCTGCTTTTCTTTTTATCCAATTTTGCTTTTCCTTTTGTAGCACGTTCAATTTTTTTTGCGAATTTTATAGTACCAAATGCGTATCGTACTACCTCGTCCATAGTAGAGACAAATATGAGCTCGACACCAGTCATATCTATTTCTTTGAGCACTTCTTGTACCTCGTCTTGGTTTTCCTTAGGAAGAATAACGCGTGTCATACCGTGTTGTTTTGCGGCAAGAAGCTTTTCCTTGATGCCTCCAATAGCTAATACGCGTCCCTGAAGGGTTACTTCTCCGGTCATGGCTAGATGTTTAATGCTTGGCTTGTGTGTCAGAGCAGAGATGAGTGCAACGCACATAGTAATACCAGCCGAAGGGCCATCTTTAGGGGTTGCGCCCTCAGGAATATGAATGTGGATGTCCTTTGAGGCGTAGAAGGAGCTTTTAAGACCGAGTTCACTGGCTCTTGAACGTATGTAGCTTAGCGCAGCATGGGCTGATTCCTGCATAACTTCACCAAGTTGCCCAGTAAGGGTCAGACCACCTTTGCCGGGAAGAACGGTTGATTCAATTTCGAGTACATCGCCACCAACTTCTGTCCAAGCAAGACCGGTAGCGAGTCCTATACGCGGTGTTGAGGCGAGTGAAGTTTTCTTGAATTTATAGTTACCAAGCCACTCGCGAACAAGGTCCGGCGTGACATCAATACTTTTGGTGCGAGGGTCTTTAAGTAATGCCTGAATAGACTTACGCATTATTTTTGCAATAATACGTTCCAGTTGCCGTACGCCAGCTTCTTTGGTGTAGTGATTGATAAGGATAGTGATAATCTCTGGAGCAATTTTGAACTTCTGTTTGGTAAGTCCATATTCGTGTAGATTTTTTGGAATTAAGAAGTTTTTGGCTATGTCGAATTTCTCTTGTTCGGTGTATCCAGATAGTGAAATAATCTCCATGCGATCAAGTAGCGGATAAGGAATACCGTCTATGGTATTTGCAGTAGCGATGAACATTACTTTGGAAAGGTCGTATTCTATTTCCAAAAAATGGTCTGCAAAGGTTTTATTTTGCTCTGGGTCCAATACTTCAAGCAATGCAGACGCTGGGTCGCCATGGATGTCTTGTGACATTTTATCTATCTCGTCCAGTAATATGACTGGATTGATAGTTTCGGCTTTTTTCATGGCCTGGATGATTTTTCCTGGTAAAGCTCCTATATAAGTACGACGATGACCGCGAATTTCAGCTTCATCGCGTAGCCCACCCAAAGAAATGCGTACAAAATCTCGCCCTAGGCTTTCAGCCACTGATTTTCCCAATGAAGTCTTACCAACACCGGGAGGACCTACGAGACAAATAATAGGGGAGCGTTCGAGATTTTTGGAATATTTTTTTGCAGCTAAAAATTCTATGATCCGCTCTTTTGCCTTCTTAAGGCCAGCATGGCTACGATCAAGGATTTTTTCAGCTTGAGTGATGCTAATTGAATCGGTGCTTGTTTTATTCCATGGAAGAGAAATTACCCAGTCGATGTAATGACGGCTAATAGTCGCTTCAGCTGAAAGCGGAGGCATTTGTTCAAGGCGCTTTAGCTCTTTTTTTACCTTTTGTTGTGCTTCCTGGCTGAGCCCTAGATTTTTTACGGTTTCTCGTATGTGTTGAATTTCTTGAGAGGTGTCTTCGCGGCCGAGTTCTTTTTGGATGGCCTTCATTTGCTCGGTGAGATAATATTCACGTTGATTTTTATCAACCTGGTCTTGCACGAGTCCTCTGATGCGGCGTTCGGTTTGGAGAATTTCTATTTCTCGTTGCAAAAATCCACAGACCCTCAGCATGCGTTCTGGAAGGCTTAATGATTCCAGAATAGATTGTCTTTCGGTAACGCCTAAATTAATGTGTACGGCAATGGTATCTGTAACATAATCAAAATCATCTTGATTCTTTGCCATGGAAATGAGCTCGGTTGGAGCCTTTTCATTAAGCCGGGCATATACTGTGTAGAGATCACTGAGTTGTCGCCATAATGCTTCCACTTCCAGGGCGTCGGCGCCATTGATGGTTGGTAGATCTTCAGCCCATACTCCTAGAAATCCGTCTACTTCTTCGGCATTTGTTATACGGGCACGATTGATACCTTCAGCAAGTATCTTTAGGGAGCCATTGGGCATGCGCATAACTTGTAAAATTGTTGCCTTAATGCCGACATTAAACACATCATCTACGCCTGGATTTTCACAGTCGGCATTTTTTTGGGCGGTAATGAAGATAATCTTATTGTTTTTTAATGCGAATTCGGTTGCTCGAATTGAAGTTGGCCTACCCACAATAATAGGGATGATGCTTTTTGGCAGCATAACCACATTTTTAAGTGGCAATAGTGCCAGAAAGGTAGGATCGACAGTAAAATTTTCTCTGAGTGTTTTTTCCATAGCTAAGCTAACGCTCCCCTGTAGTGATAGTCAATTGGAGGGACAGGTTAATCAATCCCTTTGTAGATGTTTTAGTAAAGTAAAAAATGAAATTTTAGGATGCATTGCCAGGATTTTGGCAATTTGACCGCATAATTCAAGTTTATGGGCTATAAAACTTTTTGCAAGAGAGCCCAGAACAGAAGTTTTCATGAAAAATCAGAGTTAATGCTGAGGTGGTAGAAAAAATCATATCGGATTAATTTGTTTGGATTGCCGAGAATGCCAAATAAGCGTATGATTTTCTCTGTCGCTCATTCTACCTATCGACTATATTTCCCAAAATCTACTGAAAGGAGTTTAGGTATGGTGTAAAATTTGCGGGAGATATAACCGTTTTATTGTTATTTTTATTGCTTTATTTTTTTACAGATGACCAATCATTTGATATGATGTTAATCAAATCATAGAAAATAAATTAACTTAAGCGCATCAAAGTATCATGCCATGTGAGGTATGAGAACCTGCGCGATGTTTTTTTCAAAGGAAGGTGTTATATGCTGAGTCGTATAGCTTCAAAAATGTGGGGTAAATTTGACAGTAAGGATGAGGTCAAAAAGTTTGCCATGCTTGGCATAATTTTTGGCTTGGTTATTGGTACATACTGGGCATTTCGTCCTATTAAGGATAGCATTTTTGCGGCGATGGTTGGTATCGATTATCAACCATGGGCTAAATGGCTGTCTCTTTCAATTATTGTTCCGCTCGTCATCATTTATGGCAAGCTCATTGACACGTTTCCTCGTCACAAAGTTTTTTATGCGATCACCACACTTTATGGTGTTATCGCATTAATTTTTGCATATTTTTTCATGGACCCGGTATACGGTCTTACCAACACGGTAGAAAGCCCAACAAGGATCCTTGGCTGGTTGTGGTATGTGTATGTTGAAAGTTTCGGCTCATTGATTGTGGCGCTATTCTGGGCGTTCACGGCCGATATTACCAAGCCAGAAGCGGCAAAAAGAGGATTCCCTCTCATAGCTCTATTTGGTCAAACCGGTAACATTGTCGGGCCGCTTCTCTTGACTGCTGATAAACTTGGTTTCGCAACTAGTGCCCCTATCGTAGCAATTGCTGGTGTGTTTATGATGTTGATGGCAGTGTTGATGTGGGTATTTATGCATGTGGTGCCAGCAAGCGAGCTCGTTGGTTTTGAGAGCGCTGACCAAAAAGAACATGAATCGGAGCCAGGGTTCTTTGAGGGATTGAAATTGCTTATTTCTCAAAGCTATCTTATGGGTATTTTCCTAGTGATTTCGATTTATGAAGTTATTATCACTATTTTAGATTTTCAACTCAAGGCGATGGTTAAGGCTGCCTATCCAGCTGAAAAAGATATGGCTACCGTATTGGCAAATTATGCGGTATGGGTTGGCATTGTAGCAACCATCTGCGTTTTATTGGGTATTAATAATATTCAGCGCTACCTTGGCATGACGTGGTCATTGATTTCGTTGCCAATTTTGATTGCAGTAGCGGTTGTATCATTATGGGCAAGTCCAACATTATCAGTTGTATTTTGGATTATGGTGCTTTCAAAAGCAGTTAATTATGCGTTGAATCAGCCAACATTGAAGCAGCTTTATATTCCAACATCTAAAGATGCAAAATATAAATCACAAGCTTGGATGGAAATGTTTGGTTCTCGTGGTTCGAAAGCAGCCGGTTCAGCAGTCAATATGTTCCGTGGTACCTTGATCGGGCGTCATGGAAAAATATTGGGGCTCGGTATGTTCTTGAATATGAGTACTGGCGTGTCGTTACTTATGATAGTCGTATGGTTATTTATCGCATTATTTGTGGCGAGAAAATATACTCGTGCCATTGAAACAAATAAGATTATTTGTTAAGTAGGCTGAGCGCGATATGAATTTCAAAAAGGCCTTCCAGCACCTATCTCGGTTGTTGGAAGGCCTTTTTGTTGTGATCTTTTGAAGATGGATAATGCTGCGTGCATTGGGCATATACTCAATTATATATCTCACGTAATTTGCTAGGGGACAAGGAATGAGTTCAAAAATTAAAGCGGTGTTAAAAGGTATCTTTCAGATAGATCCTCATGAACGCGTTAAATTGATTTTTCTTTCATTGGCATTTTTCTTTATCATCGGTGCTTATACCTTGGTGAAAGATCTTAAAGATTCGATTTTTGTGAGCATGGTGGGACGTGAATATGTTCCCATTGCTCAAGCGCTCGCTATGATAGTATTGATTCCTGCTATTTTGATATATGCGCAGCTCGTCGATCGGATACGGCGTTACCAGCTCATGGCTCTCTACACTGCGATTTTCGGTTTTTTTGGATTGCTTATAGCCTATTTTTTGGGAAATCCAGTAATTGGGTTGAGTAATACCGATTCAAGCCCATTTCGTATTTTTGGATGGCTGGTCTATTTTTATGGAGAGGGATTTTCTCCATTTATCGTGAGTGTTTTTTGGGCTTTCGCGAACTCTATTAATAGTCCTGAGGCGGCCAAAAACAATTATGGATTCATTGCTGCGGCTTCAAAAATTGGAGGCATGCTCACTGCGGGCTTTGCCTGGTACCTGCTTGGTGTAATTGGGGCCAATGGCCATCCACTTTTTTCGGATACGGTTAATCATCAATTATTACTTGGTGCATCTGGATTGTTGTTACTCCTTGTTCCTGGTGTCATTTTACTGTTGATGCGAGTAGTTCCTGGTCGTTTTTTACACGGCTATGAGGCGGTATATCGTGTTGAAAAGCAACGTAGCAAAACTGGTCAGGACAAAACGGGTATGTTTGCCGGTCTTTTGATGTTTTTACGGTACCCCTATGTTTTGGGTATTTTTGGGATGGTGTTTTTCTACGAAGTTGTTGCAAAGGTGCTTAGTCTTCTACGTTTAGGCGTTGCTCAATCAAACGCGACGAGTATTTCTGGAGTAAGTGGATTTTTGTTTAAAATCACGTTTTTTATGCATCTTTTCGGATTCATTTTGTCATTTTTTGGTACACGTACCTTATTAAAAGTTTTTGGAGAGCGTATTTGCCTGTTGCTCATTCCATTGGGAACAGGGGTTCTGTTGCTTTATTTCATGGCTACTTATAGTCCTGATGCGCTCGTTGTGGCCGTCGTGGGGACTAAGGTTATTAATTATGCCTTTAGCTGGCCAGTTCGTGAAGGATTATACATTCCTACAACTAAAGAAATTAAGTTTAAATCGAAATCATGGATTGATGCCTTTGGTAGTAAATTTGCCAAAACAGCAGGATCTTCGTTTAATTATTTTACCGTGAATATGATTCAATCGCTCTTTGTGCCTGTTTTATCATTTTTCTTTGCGGGTGTAATTGGATTTTGGTTTCTTACTGCGTTTCTTCTTGGAAGACGTTTTGATCTTGCCATTGGAAGCAATGAAGTGATCGGCGTTACAGATGAGGAATGATAATTGCATTTTGCTAACCTTCTGCTACACTTGAACTACTTTTTTATAAAACGTATTTATAATCCGGTTTGCCATAAAGGGTGGCAGCTGATGTTATGTCAGGCCTGGCATTACCGTAGTAACCCAAGAGGGATTTAATTATGATGGATTTAAGAAAATTGATAGCTGTTGGTGCGCATTTTGGCCACCAAACATCACGTTGGTGCCCTAAAATGGAGCGATATATTTGGGGACAACGAAATAATGTTCACCTTATTGATGTTTCAAAAACTGCCTTGGAAATGGACCGCGCAGCGCAATTTCTTAAAGAAATTGCTGGACAGGGTAAGGGCATTCTTTGGGTTGGTACCAAGAAGTCTGCGCAAAATGCTATCCGTTCGACTGCAGAATCACTCGATATGCCATTTGTAACTCATCGCTGGGTTGGCGGCATATTAAGTAATTATACGCAGGTTAAAAAATCAGTCACAAAACTTCTTCATTTTGAAGATGTCGTTAATAAAGCAGATAAATTTCCTCATTACACTAAAAAAGAAATCAATGTATTCAGCAAAGCGCTTGATCGTCTTGCCAAGAGCGTAGGTGGTATTAAGAAGCTTTCTTGGCCGCTCGGTGCTTTGGTGGTTGTTGATGTTAACAAAGAACGTTCGGCAATCAAAGAGGCGATTTCGATGGGAATTCCGGTTGTTGCTGTTGTTGACACGAACGGAGATCCAAGTGGTATCAACTATGTAATTCCAGCAAATGATGATTCGCCCCGTGTAGTTTCTTTAATTGTGAGCTATTTGTCTGATGCAGTTAAGGAAGGTAAAGAACAAGCTCACCAGCGCCAGCCACAAGAAGCAGCAGCTGCTAAGGAAGAAGCGAATCAACAACTAGAAGACGCAGAAAAAGTTGCTGCTCGAGCAAAGAGTGGTGCTCGCCGTGGGCGTCCCGCTAAATCAAGTACAAAGCAAGCGTCGGAAGCAAGTACTACTGAAAGCGCAGATGCACAGAGTGAAACGGGTGTCGCTGCTGAGTAATACAATAAGGAGAGATGTCTGAGTGGTCGAAAGAGCACGATTGGAAATCGTGTATGTCCTGAAAGGGGCATCGAGGGTTCGA
>JAHDWT010000001.1 GCA_023382795.1 Candidatus Babelota bacterium | reverse complement strand
CAGTTAGCCTCTGCCATTCATAATTTTAAACTTATTGGAATTTTCGGATAAGCTCAAAAATAATAATTTTCCCTAATTATCCGCGAATAATCAGTGGTTAATTGAAAAGACTGGTGGTTCTTGCCATCAGGAATGTTTCTCGCTTAAGCTGATCAAAATTTTATCTGTGTCCAACGGAGAATAAAATGGCATCTCTTATAGATAAACTAAGCTCGTTTGGAGAGCATCATCAGCTTCTGGTAGCGCTGGCGGTGGCTTTTGGCATTGTTGCGGTAACATGGGGAACTGAAAAGATTTTAGAGGAATATGTTTTGCCCAAGAAAAAACCCTATAGCTATTTTGTTGCTATAGGTGGTGGACTTGCTCTTCTGTGGGTGACCAAACACTTTATCTTACATGTACTATGATTGCTATGAAAAATGATGTGCCTATCAAAAATGGCATAGTGGTTCCGGAGCATGAAATAAAAATCACGGTAAGCCGTGCTGGTGGTCCGGGAGGTCAGCACGTTAATAAGACCGCAACCAAAGTGACTGTGCGTTGGAATATAAAAAATACGGCAGCGTTGACAGAGGAACAAAGAGTGCGTGTATTGCAGAATCTTGGCTCACGCTTGACCGATGATGGTGATCTTGTCATTCACTGTAGTGTTTCACGGAGCCAGCAGCACAACAGGAAATTGGCGCTAGATCAACTTGCCAAAACGATACAGAAAGCGCTCTTTGTGCCTAAAAAACGCATGAAGACTCGTGTGCCAAAAGTGGTACAAGAAGCTCGCCTTCAAGAAAAAAAACGTCGCAGTGCTCTTAAAAAATTACGAGGCGAACAATTTTGAGCTAATGCATGATAATTCAGAATTCTCGCTCTGCTGTAGCAACTTGTTATTTGATGGTAACATAAATAAATAGGCACAATTTCTTGCAATAAGTGTGACTTTTATGCTACATTTCCGCTATGACCACGATAAAAATTATCATTTATAAAACATCAACTAACAAAGAACCTTATGCTGATTGGGAAAATCAACTTGATATCAAGATGCTTGCTGTTATCAAGAGTAGGCTTAACAGAATAAAACTTGGTAACTTTGGTGATGCCAAAAAACTAAAAGGAACAAATGGGCTCTGGGAGTTATGGTTTGATATTGGCCCAGGCTATCGTGTCTATTTTGGCAAACATGAACGAACACTTGTTGTGTTGTTAATGGGTGGGGATAAGAAAAGTCAAACAAGCGACATTAAAAAAGCGCAACGCTATTGGCTTGATTATAAGGAACAAATATGAAAAAACGAGTATTTCGAGATTATCATGAAAAAAACATGAACGATCTGCAAAATTCAAAATTGGCAATTGCTTATCTTAATGAAGCTCTTATGGATGAGGATCCTCGCGTATTTTTACTAGCACTTAAAGATGTGTGTGAGGCTCAAAATATAGATATGACGGAGCTTGCAGAAAAAACACAATTAAGTAGAGAGAACCTTTATCGCATCCTTTCACCACGTGGAAATCCAAAATTATCAAGCATCATTCCCATTCTCAATGTTGTTGGTTTTTCTTTAGCCGTCCAATCAACAAAAAAATGAAACATCATATGATTTTAAGCCGTGGCTTTGTGCAAGAAAAAACGTCATAGCACTCTCTTAAAAAATTACGAGGCGAACAATTTTGATTTTTTATCACGGCGTAGCAGCTCTTGGCTATATGAACTCAACGCTACTGTGGAAATGATTGAGCATATGCTTTAATTTGATCTCTAACACGCCTGAATGTCACCAATTTTTCTTCTTTGCTACCGGTTGCACTTGATGGATCTTGGAAAGGTACATGTAAGGTATGTTTTACCTGACCGCTGAATACCGGACATTCTGCTTCACACACCGAAATGACGTAATCAAATGGCTGTGTTAGAAATTTTGTAACTTCTTGTGGCTTATGAGCACTGACATCAATACCATCTTCTTTTAGTACTTGTACTGCAAATGGATTTACTTGATTAGTCGGCTTAAGCCCAGCCGAATAGACAGCCCAATCTGGATGTAATTGCTCGAGATATTTTGCTAACATTACCGATCTGGCTGAGTTGTGAACGCAAATCACCAATATTCTTTTTTGATCCTGTTGCGCTGCCTCTGTTAGTTGGTGGATACATAAAAATCCTGCTATCAAGGCTATCATTTTCTTGACCATAGCTTTCCCCTTATTGAATGCACTTTGTAGACTTCACTACTATGAATAGTATTTCAGTTTGCATTATAAAGTCAAAGGTATAATTGAAAAACATGGAGGGAGAAGTGATAATCGAGATGGTGTGCCCGGCAGGATTCGAACCTGCGACCTACGGATTAGAAATCCGTTGCTCTATCCAGCTGAGCTACGGGCACGAGCGAATGCAAAAGATCGGTCAAATTAGTATAAACAACCGGTGAAAAACCTCAACTCTTATTGCGTCCAGCAATGCGACTTATTCGTTGTTTACCACAAATAATGCGCTAAATTCACGTGCAATGGTCGTTAAATCGCCCTCAATTGAGGATGATATATTTTTGGTTGATTCAATGGTTTCATAAACTACGGGATATACCGAGCGTACATAGCTTACGAATTGCGTAGCAAAGGTTTTTACGTGATGAGCTTTCAGCGCATCGAGGAAGTTTTCTCTGAGCAGGAATAGCATGAGTGATTGTTCAATAAATGTATAGGTTACATGCTGAGGCTGTTTAAGTAATTCCATTGCTAGAGCGCCACGTGCAAGTTTCTTCTGTGAAATTTCATCCAATTCACTTCCGAATTGAGAGAAATCTAACAATTCGTGGTATTGTGCAAGCTCAAGGCGTAGCGCCTTAGTCATACGTTTGATAGCAGAGGTCTGTGCCGCTCCACCTACACGAGACACAGAAAGCTCGGCGTTAACTGCCGGGCGAACGCCACTATTAAATAATTGGGTATCCAAGAATATTTGCCCGTCAGTGATCGAGATAAGATTTGTTGGAATGTAAGCGGTGATATCATCGCTTTGTATTTGTACCAATGGTAGTGCGGTAAGCGAACCACCCTTGGCGAGTTTCCCAGCTCGTTCGAGTAATCGTGAGTGTAAGTAAAATACGTCTCCTGGATATGCTTCACGTCCCGGAGCGCGACGCATGAGCAATGACATTTCACGGAATGCTACCGCATGATTACTCAAATCATCGTATACAATCAGCACATCGTGACCTTTATCCATGAAATATTCGCCTATAGTGCAACCGACATAAGGTGCTAGATATTGATTAAGCACTGCTTCACCAGCATCAGCGGTTACCACTACGGTATATTCCATTGCTCCTTGTTCAGATAAAAAACTTACCGTTCGAGCTAAGTTTGCTTGACGTTGACCAATAGATACGTATATGCAAAGAACATTTTTACCCTTTTGATGCACAATAGTATCGATGACCAGAGAAGTTTTTCCGGTGTTTCTATTACCAATGACGAGTTCTCGTTGCCCTTTACCTATTGGCACCAGTGCATCTACCGCCATGATACCGGTTTCTAGTGATTCGTTAACCGGAGCGCGATCGATGATTGAAGCAATTTCTGCCTCAACAGATCGATATGCTTCTGGTTTAAAGTCGCCAAGTGCATCTTGGGGTACACCCATAGCATTAATTACGCGTCCAATTAATTGCATGCCAACGGGGGTTTTAAATACTCCGCCAGTTCGTCGCGCGACTTCAAGCTCTTGAACCGGAATATGTTGGTATAGGAGAAAGATGGCGGCACTTTCTTCGTCAAGATTCATGATGATGCCTCGATTGCCACCCTCAAATTCAATGAGCTCGCCAAATACTGCATGAGAGAGTCCATGAACGTAGCAGATGCCATCACCTACCGTAACTACAATGCCTGTTTCTTCAAAAGATTCTTGTTCTATGCCCTTTAGCGATTGTTCAAATAAAGATATTAAATCGGTGCTTTTAATACTGTTCATAGAAACCTCTACTCATAAGTGGCTCTTGTAAGCGCTGTAGCTGGCGCTTGACCGAATGTTCCCAAAAAAATGTTTCGCCACGCAAACATATGCCGGTGATCAAAGTTGGATCAATCTGAACATCGTATAAAATTTTTTTACCAATACTGAATTCTGTAAATTTCACAAGCAAGTCTCGATGTTTTTCATCTAGTGGATGGGAGCTTTTGATCGTGCATGCTGCAATGTTGTGGTAGCGCATGTACCATTTTTTGACCCAATCAAGTACGAGTGGCAATAGGGCCACCCTTCTATCGTACACAAGTAAACGACCTAACTGATAAAAGCAATCGTCTAAATTGAAATGCTTAAACAAAAGATCGAGCATGTTGTGTTGTTGATCAACGGTACATGATGGCCCTTTAAGTGCCACCATGATGATTTTATGTTGTGCTATAAAATGAGATATGTGCTCTAGATGCATAAGCGTTGTTGGTGTAAGCGCTTTATCAAACACACGAATAAATGCTAAAGCATAACGACGAGCAAGAATCACTGTGTCATTCATGATAATTTCCGTTCAAGGGTTCGCGTGATGGTATCAAAGGCTGCATGAACATGCATTGTATTTTCATAATAACGCATAGATTCATGTTTAAGTTGCGCTAATGCTCCGGGGATAATGGCTTTCATGAGATATTCTTGTTTCATACCACCTTGCACTTTTTTCACTCGTTCAAGTGCCAACATCTTGCATCGTTTGCGTTCCTGCTCTCGGTGTTTATGCCATTGATCAACTTTATCAGACCATGCATTTGCCTGGTGTATTAGATATTCGGCATGCTTTTTTTGTGCTTGGATACGTGATTCAATCACCAGAGCTTCTTGCTCAAGTCCTTGCTCATGATCGTGTTGTTGGTGATGTTTTTTTTCTTGTTCTTGTATACGTGTTTTAATCGATGGAATAAAATATACGCGGAAAAGATAATACGCTATGCCACTAAAAATGCTGAAATTGATACACTTGAACACAAAGCCTACTATCTCACTCTTCATACCATAACCTTCTTGCGCAATTGTTGAACAATCTGTTCTTGCTCTTCTGCGATGCATTTATTGGAAGTCATAAGCTGGGTTGCATCGACTTGTATATCATTGAATACAAATGCTACTTGTTCAGATTCGTGTGGATAGCACTTTTGAAGTGTGTCCATCGTGGCCTGTGTAGTATTTGCAAGTCGAATGCGCTCCTGCTCAACGCGATATTCAAGTTGAGACACTCGTAACTTGTGAGCGCCTTCGTCATTTTCCATGCGCGTGATGTGTGCCACTGCGGGCTTAAAAAGTAATATCCGTAGAAGCCAATACGCTATTAAAAAATTGACGATTTGAATGATCAAGGTGAGATTGATGGTCATGTTAATGCCCGAAATACTCGTTAAGAGAGATCTCTGTTACCGATTAAATATGATAAGGGCGCCTGCAATCATAAGGGCATAAATTGCTGATGTTTCTACAATACCCATCGCGAGTAGCATTGCCATTCTGATTTTACTTGCGCTTTCTGGGTATTTTCCCATGCTCTCACAACCCTTCATGCCGATGAGCCCTTGACCAAGAGCGGGCCCGATGCTTCCTACTCCCATTGCGATTGCTGCACCTAAAAAAGCGGCTGCTTTTGCATAAAATATACCATCCATAATTGCCCCTTATGATCGGATATTAATAGATTTATTATTTATTTTCATAGTACTGCGCCCATACAGTCTTTTACAAGGATGCTTGCAAAGAGTGTGATGGTGTTAAATTAATTCCATTGAAGAAATTTATGATTTTTTGTACATGTGCTTGCTGTACCAATTCATCGTGTTCAAAATCTTCATTGCAATCAAGAATTAACACAGGAACATCAGCAACAAGCGCATCGACACCCTGTTTTTTTACAAGCCATGATTCGTGTTTTTCATGTAATTTTTCAATGTAATGTAATGGCACCGTTGATTCTTCGTGACGATTGCGCACGTGCATGCGTTCAAAACATACGGTAGGGCTTACACGAAGGTAGATAAATCCTGCTGGTTTAGATAAAAAATTATGAGAAAACCAGGAAAACCACTCTTTGTAGAGGTGCCATTCAAGGCCAGACATATTTCCCTGCTCGTAAGCATTTTCGGCAAAACAATAGCGATCTGAAAACACTGATCGTTCTAAAATGCATGTTCCAGGATGTGCAGTCTGAGCATAGCGCTGTTGAGCCATGATGCGCGTGACGAAGGCGTATGATTGAAATGTGTAGGCCCAACGACGGGGATCTTGATAAAAACAATCGAGTAAGTTTCCGGCATCGGCGACATGTTGCCATTGTTCATGGGGCTCGAAGACCATTCCCACATTAAGATACCGCTGCATTACTTTTAAAAAGGTTGATTTTCCTGCGCCAACATTTCCTTCTACTATCAACCACTGCACCTGGGAGGATGGTGAGAGGCTACTATATGCAAACATGAGCGTCCTTTAAGAGTCGAACCTGGTTAGTTCACATGGATAAACAATTTATGCCTAATTACCTGCTGTTTTTTAGCGTACTCCGGCAAAGAGAATAGGCAAGAAAAAAATACAATATTGTTTAAAAAGTTAAGATGGGGAAGCATATTTTACAAGTGATCAAGAGCTCAGTAAACTTGAATTCGATTAAAACTAATGCAGTGTTGGCCGCATCGACGTACATTCCCTTGGCCCAAGACCTCAAATCGAAAATTGGAAACATGAATTTACGTATTAGAATTGCTATCACCCTTTTTAAGTATTGTGTTTTATCGGCGTTATTGACTTTAAATGTTGTTGTGCGTGCCGATGGCGGGTCATTTATTTATGATGATGGCCCATCAATTGATATTCCGTTTGATCCTGAAGAGTGTTTAGGATTTTTAAGTGAGGGTGGTTCCCCGCTAACAAGAAACGCTACTCCAGAATCAGTAATCGATATTATTAAAACCGTTGGTGGTATCGAGCTATTGCAACAGGATTTTTTTCTTGAGACTTATCCACTTAATCGACGGAATGTTCTTGATCTTCCGGCGTTTATCAAGGGGTTAAATTATTACTACCCACGGTATGTGTTTGGTGCGCATGCATTTTATGACCAAATGACTAAATCATATTTTACTCACAATAGCACCAACATTGGATCTTATATTGGCATGAACCAAGAAACGGTTATAGAGGCATTGCATAGCCTTCTTAGTAAAGTAAAAATATTGTTTCCGAGTTTTGAGTTTCCCTTTATAGATCTTTTTGATCTTTTTGCCAATGCCAAGGTTCAAGAACGTAGGTTCGGCATCATGTTTCATATGATGAGAAAATACAAAGGTAATATATTCCTTTGTTATTTGCCTTTTTACTATTTTGAACGCAATTATTTTTTAACTGAAGAAGAGCAAGACAGGATCACCGCGCTCCTTGCAAGTACATCTCCTGAAGATGAAGCGGATTTCCAAAAAAAGCATCTTATTTGTGACAAGCTCGGTTTTGGAGACATGAGATTTATCATAGCTTATCCGGCACTACGTAACCCTGATTATGAAATCGATCTTGGCGCTCAGATAACATTGCCAACGTCGTGTGCCTTGGTCAAAGGATTGCTTGGATCAACCTATAAGGACAAGAATACCAGCCAACCAACATTTAGTTTCACGGAAGTGCTTGATTTGGGGTCAGTCGTTGAAACGCGACAGGAAGCAGCTGACAAAGCAACTGAATTTTTCTTGGCGTCACTCGATCGGCTTTCTGCCATACTTCTTGATACAAGTCTTGGTAATAACGGGCATTTAGGTATCGGAATTATAGCAAATACCAAAACTCGGCTTAGTGCTTTTGTATATCGACCCTGGGCGCAGGCAGTGGTATTTAAAAGTAAAATAGCCGCTGAATATCTTTTGCCAAAAACCAGGCGCCGTTATTTTGTGGAAAAGGATAATGCAAAGCGTTTTGACGATCATAATTTTAATGATGAAAGTAAAGCGACAGAGAATCTGGCATTTTTGGAACAACAATTTGTTGATAAATTCTTTCCCTATGTTCTTGAGACGCGTATTCATCCTGGATTTGTTTTTGTATGGACCACTAAAGCAATCTATGCAACGCGGTATGGAGAATTTCATCTGGGATCTGATACATGGCTTAAGACGCCAGACCATCTTGGTGTGATTAATGCTTCTCCGCTCTTGGCTGATCGCCTTGATCGAAAAAAAGCAAAGGGTATATGGGGTTATCAGAGCACTGTGTTTGGGTCCATAGCATTCAAAAATCCTAAGAAAAATAAAGACCTTATTGTGGAATTTAATGTGGCTTCTACCATTGCCACGCGTGGTATTGGAGGACAATTCACGATAGGGCTTCTTGTAGAAAAAAATTTCTAACCATCTAAGGAGATATTATGATTAGTTTTTTTCGTTATCAGCGTTTTCTGGGGATGTTGTGCCTCATGACCTTTGTAACTCCAGCGGCGCATCTCGTCGCGCAGGAGGGACCGCAACAACCTGATGCAACGTCATCAAAAGAGATGGCCAAAAATCCACCTAAAATAGATCATGAGATTATTAAGATTCTCGATGGCAAATCTTGGGGGTTACATGGCGAAGTGCTTGGTATTATGTATCAGGTGATTATGAGTATTCGTCATATGCTGTATGGAGTCTTAGATAAAACAACCAAGACTCGTGTAGGTATGTACGAATTTGAAGGGAAAATGTACAGCATATTGCTCCTTGCGCAACTCGAAAGTCAATTACACGCAGAATTTCTTGCCCGGGAGCAGCAACTCATGAATGGTGCAACTCCTGCCGATTTTGATTCATTGGATTCGCTCAAGCGTAAATATGCTGCCAAAAAATCACAGCTTAATCAGATTCATGCAGCTATTAAGGAAGATTTTAAAAATACAACCAAAACATATGTTGAAGCAGCTCGCGGATTTAAAGAGCAAATGCTCATTCTTATCAAAGAATCATGCAAATTGCGCGGTAAAGAAAAATGCTTCCTCCTTAAATGGGCAGAAGCACCCGATGGAAAAGAAACGGAATATTTTGAAAACGACATGACAACTTTTAGGGCCATGGCAGAATTCTTTGAAGATCTTGTGATGTTTCTCGAAGATCTTTTTAACAGCTGTGAAAAAGGGCGAGAGCAGTTTAAGCAGATTATGAGCAAGGCGCAGCAGAAACGTAATAAATCTCTGTAACGGGTATGCAACAAGAAGAACTCACTGGAACAATTGACAGACTCTTATACCAGAATCAAGAAAATGGTTATACCGTACTAGTTCTGCAATCACGTGGGACCAGTACGGTTACTGTTTGTGGCTATCTTCCGTCCATTCAAGCAGGACAGCACGTTACCTTGCGGGGGGCGTGGGTTATGCATTCCAAATTCGGCAAGCAATTTGAAGCAAAACAGTGTACGGCAACATTACCAAATTCAATTCTTGGGTTAAAAAAATATTTAGGATCAGGACTTATTAAGGGGATTGGTCCAATTTATGCCGAAAAACTTGTTGATCGATTTGGTACTGATGTTCTTGATGTCATCGAGAACGATCCAGCACAACTACTCCGTGTTGATGGTATTGGTCCCAAGCGCGTGGAAGTGATAACTAAGGCATGGAAAGATCAAAAAGAAATTGCCGCTATCATGGTTTTTCTGCAAGACAAGGGCATATCAAGTACGTATGCAACGAAAATATACAAAGCTTATGGGCAGCGATCCATTGAATTTATGCAAGAAAATCCGTATCGACTTGCCGATGAAATTTGGGGTGTAGGGTTTAAAACGGCAGATGCTATTGCTCAAAAGATGGGTTTTGATACGCATTCACTTAAGCGCATTCGCGCAGGACTATTATTTGGTATAAGCTCGGCATTAAATGGTGGACACCTCTATATAACATTGCCAGAACTTAAGACTAAGGTGATAGAACTTCTTGAGCTTAACGCGGCCGACACAGAGCAATTACTGCGTAATGCACTTCATGATTTGTACAATAGTGAAAAAATTAAGCTTATCACGTATCAGGATGAGCATTTTGTTACGCTTACCCAATATTATTTTTCTGAGCGTGGTGTTGCACAAAAACTTACACTATTACGAGAACGCCCCTCCCTTCCATGTTTTGATCTTAAGAAAATATATGATGACTTGCGTATTGTACATGATGAGCGAGATATTGTATTGAATGATGACCAAATTGATGGCGTCATGAGCTGCTTGCAGCAGAAGATTACCGTGATAACTGGTGGTCCGGGTACAGGAAAAACAACACTTATCAAAAAACTTCTACAGATTCTTGATGCTCATCACATCAGTTATAAGCTTGCTGCACCGACGGGGCGAGCGGCAAAGCGAATTATAGAAGGAACAGGGCGACATGCGCTCACCATTCATCGCTTGCTTGAATTTGATCCATCTACTATGAGCTTTACTCATAATGAGAGTAATGCTCTTCGCCTGCAGTATTTAATTATCGATGAAGCTTCCATGATAGATATTTTTCTTGCGCATGCGATCTTAAAGGCGGTTCCACATGATGCTCACCTTGTGTTTATTGGTGATGTTGATCAATTGCCGGCTGTGGGTGCAGGAAATTTTTTGCATGACATTATTGATAGTCATACCATAGGGTGTAAGCAACTTAAGCAGATATTTAGACAGGCACAAAATAGTATGATCATTGTCAATGCACACCGGGTAAATGGTGGAGAGTTTCCGGTAAATGCTTTGCCGGGTGCGGACAAAGATTTTTACTTTATCAAGGAAGAGAATCCTGAAAACATGACGGCGCATCTTGAGGAAATTTATCGTCGTCTTTTGCCACGTTTTGGTATTCCAGCTGACCAATCGATTGCCTTGGTGCCCATGAATCGTGGTGTTGTGGGAACGGTCAAAATCAATCATGATTTGCAGCATATGCTCAATCAGAATTCGTCTGAGCATAATTTGACATACGCGGGTACTGTGTACAAAGTAGGCGATCGTGTTATGCAGCTCCGTAACAATTATGACAAAAATGTATTTAATGGTGACATTGGTGTTATAGAGCAAGTGGACCCTGAAGAAAAAGTTCTAACTATTGTATTTAATGATAGCTCAGTTGTGTATGAATATAGCGAACTTGATGAAATTTCGTTGGCCTATGCGATTTCTATACACAAGAGCCAGGGATCTGAATTCAGTGCGGCAATCATCCCCATCTTTATGCAACACTTTACTCTCCTTCAACGTAACCTTTTGTATACTGCCATCACGCGTGCCAAAAAATTATGCATACTTATTGGGCAGCCAAAGGCTATAGGGATGGCGATCAATAATAATAGAGGACTCAAACGCACTACATTTCTAAAAGAATTTTTAACCACGGATTTGCAATGTCGTTAATGATGTTTTCTTCTTCCTCTACTTGGTCGAGGGTAGCTGGTGTCTATGCAGCAACGGCTACATTGGTGTTTTGGGCATTGCCTCTACGGTGCCTACATGTTTCGCAGCAGCAACAGCAATTTACCATTATGCTTGACCCTGCTGGAGATGCTCAAAATGTTGGTAGAACTATAGAAGATAGTTTTGAACGAAGCCTTACTCTGCAGTGGGCTGAGGCGATCAAACGTGATGTGGAAACTAAGTGTCCTGAGATTACGGTTGTTCTTACCCGTTTACCGGGTGAAGTGGTACAGCCACTTCAAAACGCTAATTTTGCAAATCGTCTGGATGTTGATTTTTATCTTAATTTGCGAGTATATCAGGAACTTGGTCATAAGGCTGGATTAGCGCTTTTTACATTTTCGTATGGCGATGATTTTATCAATATTTCGCCGCATCTGGAGCAACTTTCCTTTTTGCCTGTTGATCAGGCACATAAAAAATCAGCGCTGAAAAGCGCTCGGTATACTTCTACTCTTTATCAGTCTCTTAAAAAAGATGTACGCAGTGCTTCTTTGGATATCCATGGTGTGATCACGTGTCCCGTCAAATCACTCGTAGGCATTGCGGTGCCGGCATGTAGTATTGAATTAGGGCTTAAACATAAAGACGATTGGTTACGGTATGTCGAGTGTCTTTCTGATATTCTCATAGAGCTTGCGCATCAGGGGATGCGATCATGAAACGTAGTATGATCATATTTTTTTCTGTAGGATGTTTTGCGTTAGGGGTGCTCGTGTATGCGATATCACGTGGGTGGATTGTTATCCAAAGACCATTAAATACGGTGTCCCTGTTGCATGATAAGAATCATTCAGTCGAAAAAAAAATAATAACCTTTTATTTTTGGCATGCGGATACTTGGCAACACGACACCATGGAACTTATATGGCCGAAGGATACCGCACAGCAGTTGAACTTAGTGGTGAGCAAATGGCTTGCAATTGTACTGGAAGAAGGTGCATATGAAAAACGCATATCCCTGCAATCAGCGCTTGTTTCTGATACACAAGAAGCGTATGTATCTTTTGATCGCAATCCAATAGTAAAATCCCGCGCAACGTTGCAGAATCTCATGTGGTTTGAGGGGTTGCTCAAGACAGTGCGCAATGCGCAGATTGGGGTACGAAACATCTACTTTATGACGCATTACCAACCTATCAATGATACCCATTTTGATTTCTCGCGTAGTTGGCCGACAACTGGTTTTATGCAATCATAAAATAATTTCAATGTTTTAGTGGTGTGCCTTACCCATTCCTTGTCTTATTTGCTGTGAAATCATTATAGTGCCTGCATAATGGTTTAACTTTATTAATTAAGGAGATCCTATGGCACTGTTAAGCTTTCTTCCTGAGATTTTTCAGGGAATTATTATCATGGCTGCAGGCATCATATTGCTGTTGCATACACTAGGATTTATGGAACAAGGGTTGCAGTATCTGATTATTGGTGGTGCTCTTTATATGATAGCTTTGGGATTTATAAAAATGGGTGGATTAGAACAGATTCGCCGACTTACGGAAAAGAAAAAATAATTAGTAGGCACAAAGCTAGCCCAAGTCCTGCCAATGGCAGGACTTTTTTGTTGGTTTATAAAAATAGCTATTTTTTTAATTTCACCATTCGCCCAATCTCCTTAAAGTTTTATCCGCGTATGCCTACAAATCGTGTCACGATCATGATACAATCTATGCTAATCAGACCCTTTTTGTCGGAGAGATAATGAAGAAAACATATATTGCGCATCAAGGCGAAAAATTTACCATCGAGTGGTACTGTAATAGTCGTGGCCAAAGTGATGCGCTTGAGTATTTTGAAGAATTATCAACTGACCGAAAGAAAAAACTCATTCACCTGTTTTATCTTTTGGGAGCTGTTGGCAAGATCTTCAACATTGAAAAATTCCGTCATGAAGGTGATCAAATATATGCGATTAAATCTTCTCCAGATAGGTTTTTCTGTTTCTTTTTCGATGGTTCCAAGATTATAGTAACCAATGCCTATGAAAAGAAGTCCGAAAAAATGCCTTCCCGCGAAAAACAAAAAGCATTGAAAGCTAAAGACGATTATATTCAACGTTGTAAACGAGGAATTTATTATGAAGACCAAAATTAAAAAAACTAGAGTCAAAAACATCAAAACAACCAGTGAAGAGTTTGTAGCTTTATTGAGCCCAAAAGAAAAGGCTGCATTTGAGAAGGAGTATAGGAATCTGCTTATTTCTGAGCTCCTGCTTGCCGTCATGGAGCAAGACGATATCTCGGTGCGGCAGCTTGCCAAGCTGGCCGACGTATCACCAACTATTGTTCAAGCCATGCGCTCGGGAGCCAAGAAAGATTTCAGTATGCAAAGCTTTTTCAAGATTTTAAAGGGACTTGGATTTGAAAAATTGATGGTTGAGCGTAATGGGCAGTCGTACCCTCTCGACATCTCACATCTATATAAATAAGGGAATGAAGAGACAGTTCCCATGGACAAAGTATCTATTATGAGAACTTATTACTTTGCGGGAACGGGTATACGAATCGTGACATTAAGAACATCACTAAAAAGGTGTATTCTAATGAGTAAAGTGTATATATATACGGGGGTAATTGTGGTAGCAATAACAACAACTTTGTTATTATTGCATTATACCTCGACCACAACGTGCAAGGAACTAACCATGATTAAATTACCGATACAATCTATTGATGATGTACGTTTATTATTTCCTACATCTCCGAAAGAAATTCAACATCGTGTTCACTGTGCTATGGAACGGGCACGGAAGGCGATTAATGATATAATCGCTCTAAATGATGCCGAAAGAAATTTTGACAATACTGCCCAGGCATTCGATCGCATAGCTGCTCTTTCTGAATTACCAGTTACTATAAGTGCCATTGAAATTATAGAATATGTCCATCCTGATCAAGCGATGCGTGAGGCTGCGCATAAGGCACAAATTGCGATGCGTGAATTTATAGTAGATACGATTTCAAATAATCATGCTGTATACCAATCATTCAAAGCGTATGCTTCACACCGAAAAGAACAGCTGCGTTCTGATCAGGAGTATTTTCTCCATGAAACAATGGCAGATTTTAAGCGCGCGGGGCTAGATCTGGCGCCTGACAAACTTGAGCACGTAAAGACATTACACAAAGCTCTTGCCGCACTTGGCATGCAATTTGAAACAAATATAGCAACTGATAATAAAACTATTACCGTGACGCGCGAGGAACTTTCTGGACTTGATGACGATTTCATCAAAACGTTATCGCGTACTGAAACCGGGGAATATATTCTCGGTACTGATTATCCAACATATTTTTATGTGATAGAAAACGCCGATGATGCAGAAACCCGCAAGCAACTTTTTATCGTGATGAATAATCGAGGATATCCTGGCAATGAACGTATTCTGCAAGATATCATTGCTAAGCGAGATGAGTTGGCACAACTTATTGGATTTTCTAGTTATGCTCATCTAGATCTTGATTCTGAGATGGCAAAAGATCCAGAGGTAGTTGAAAAATTTTTGCAAACATTATATGCCAAGGCCAGCAAAAAAGCGGATCAAGAGTATGCACTCTTTAAACAGCACCTCCCTAAGTCGGTGCAGCTCACCGCAGAAGGGAAATTGTATCCCTGGGATGTAGCGTATGTTAAAAATCTCTACAAAAAACAACATCTTGCAGTTGATGAAAAACGTATTTCAGAATATTTCCCTATGGAGCATACGATTAAAGGATTGCTTGCTATTTACGAAAAGTTTTTCCAACTACGTTTTGAACAAATTCCAGCAACTAATTTTTGGCATCAAGATGTGCAACTCATAGCAGCGCGTAGTGCTTTAGATGACACGTTGCTTGGTTATCTTCTGCTTGATCTTTATCCAAGACCAAATAAATATAATCATGCATGTCATGCGACCCTGGTGCCAGCGATTGTCGATGAACATGGTAAACCATTACCAGAAGTTTCATTGGTCATTGCAAATTTTCCAAAATCAACTGCCGATAAGCCTTCATTGCTGAAACGTGACGATGTCCGCACTTTTTTCCATGAATTTGGACATGCGATGCATGGATTGTTAGGAAGAACACGGCTAGCAAGTCAATCGGGCACGAGCGTAAAACGCGATTTTGTAGAGATGCCATCACAGATGCTAGAAGAATGGTTATGGGACAAAGAAATTCTTAAGATGGTAAGTTCCCACTACAAAACAGGTGAACAACTCCCTGATGATCTCATTGAAAATATCAAAAAACTGAAACATTTTGATTCGGGTGATTGGACGCAGCGGCAGATTTATCTTGCATCATTTGCGCTTGCTCTGTTCGGGCCAGGAGCTGACAAGAATCCTCATGCATTACAAGAGCACTATTATCAAACTTTGCGGCCTCATGTACTTTTCTGGCCAGAAGATCATATGTATGCTTCATTCGGTCATTTGACTGGCTATGCTGCTCGCTATTATGGTTATCTTTGGTCAAAAGTCTTTGCGCTCGATCTGTTTGGCTATATCAAGGAACACGGGTTGCTAGACCCTGAAGTTGGACACCGATATGTACAAGAGGTGATCGGCAGGGGTGGAAGCAGAGATCCAAATGCACTGCTCAAAGATTTTCTTGGCCGCGCGCCAAATGATCAAGCGTTTCTGGCAGATTTAGGGTTATAGGAATTTTTCCACGATTCACGGTATTGATAGAGAGGATGGGATCATGTTGATGTTGGTCTTATTGTGTAATTTCTTTCTTGCGAGTGCTATTTCAAGCAATAAGGTTCTTCTGAGCATGTTCCCAGCGATCCTTTTTGTAGGCATTCGTATGCTTTGCGCGGGAATCCTTATGTGTCTTTACGCGTATCGTTCGTCTGATAGAATGAGATGGCGTCATATTAAAAATGATGTGGGAACTCTTGTTGGCATATCGTTATTTACTACCTATTTCCCCTCGATTCTTAAGGCATTCGGTCTTAAATATTTATTCTCATCTAAAGCAGCACTTTATGGAAGCATAGATCCGTTTGTGACGGCATTATACGCATATTTTTTATGGCATGAAAAACTATCATGGAAAAAGTTTGTAGGCATCATTATTGGATTTAGTGGAATTCTTGTTATCACCATCGGACAAACGCCGCCGGAACAAGGTTGGCATGCATGGTTTGTATTTTCTTATCCTGAACTTGCCTCTCTTGCGAGCGTTGTTATTGGTCGTTGGGGATGGATTCTTTTGCGATCACTCGTCCGCAAAGAGCGCTATACGCCGTTAGAAGTGAATGGTTTGTCGATGGTAGGTAGCGGCGTGCTGGCTCTGATTACGGCAACGGCGCTACATCAGTGGCAAGAGGTATCTATACCTTCTATACCGACATTTCTTTGGCTCTTTGCGTATACGGTAATTATTGGGAATGTGATTGGGTATACACTGTATGCGTATATCATTAAGCATGTTAACCTTACTTTTGTATCGCTTGCAGGTTTTAGTATTCCTATTTTTGTTGGTCTGATCGGCTGGTCGCTGCTTGCGGAGCCAGTGTCATATAATCTTCTTTTTGCTGGATTCTTTGTGTTTCTGGGTTTACTTGTCTTTTACTATGATGAATTACGCAGAGCAGCTGCAATGGCGTCTAACAAATAATAAAGTTGTTGTTGGATATAAAAGATTTTTGATTTCTGAATTATAATGGTGTGATTATCTATGTATTTTGTTAAAACAGCTATGTGTTAAGGAAGTATGATGTTCATCATAAGATCAATGATTTTGACGATGAGTTTGCTGTTAGTGATGCCATTATTGTCGATGGTGCAGCGAGCTCAAACATCGCAGTATCTTGAAACAACATTTGATTCCCAGACAATAACATCACAGTTGGCATCAGAAGGGTCAATTGAAAATCTTCTTAGATTAGTGAATGATAATAAAGTGACCCGTTCAGATATTAATCAGGTGCTTGAGAGCACGATATGGCGTAATGCCCCTCAGTTAGATTTATCTCCCTCGGATGCTCAGAAAGTAGCCCAATCAATAGCATCCGTTTTTCCGTATAATAAATTTCCAATTTATAAATTGATTGCAAATACGAATGCACAGCCACTAAGTCCCGATGGGAAGCATTTAGCGGTCATTGATGGAGGATGCGTAAAGATATGGGATTTTACGAAAGGAATGTTAGAGAGAATTCCTATCGAACGAGTCGAAGATCATAGTGATAATGCTATTTCAGCACAATGGAGTTCCACTGGTAAGCAAGTGATTATAAATCAACAGCAGGCCCCTTGTGGTTCAAAGATCGTTGTATTTGACTTAGAAAAAAGGACGCCTCGTGTAGCTATAAAATCTGAGCGCGAAATCAAACAGCTGCAAATTTGTGCTGATGGCAAGCATATAGCTATTGTTTCTGGAGATACTGCAACCATATTTAGCCTTGAGACAATGGAAAAAATCAAAGTTATAAGGCATGACAATGAATTGATTGATGCGCAAATTAGCCCTAGCGGTGAGTATATAGTTACTATTGTTTATGATGGCACGTTAAGATTATTTAGTATGCGTGATTCCTTTATGGAAAAGGTTCGAGCATATTATTTTTGGCCAGAAAAATCAAAAAAAGAGCATGATCAAACTAGCGCTATTTTTACTTTGAATACTAAGAATGATGCTTGTGAGATTCAATTTAGTCCTAACAGCAAGTATATGGCTGTTGTTTGTAGCGATGGTAAGTTGCGTGCAAATACAGTGAAAATATTTAAGCTTGCACGACGTGAAGAGATTGCTACCACTGAATATGATGGACCAGTCAATTCTATGTCTTTTAGTTCTGATGGTAATTATTTGGCAACTACTTCGTTAGATTGCACTGCATGTGTTCTCAATCTAAATACTAAACTGTGTGATTATTTTAACGATCCTTCTGGATTTAGCTCTATGCAATTTAGTTCTGATAATTATGTGCTTGCGGCTTCTCGTAGCAATGGGATAAAAATATTCGATCTCGAAATGGAAGAGGAGCCAACTACTCTTATTGCGGGTAATCATCTTAAATCGGCATATTTTAGTCATGATGAGAAATTTGTAATTGCCATGGCAAATGCGCAAGTTTTTATTATTGATGGCGAAGCTGATAATGAGGTTTTTAGGATGCCCCGAGAAGAATATTCGATTGTTTCAATGCAATTGAGTCCTTCGGGTAGGCATTTAATCATAAATCTTGCTGGAGGTCTCACTCGTGTTATTTCTCTTGGACTTGCCAATCAACCAACAAAACGTATTTTTGCGATGGCGACATTGCTTGCATGTGCAAGAAAAGAAGAAAATAGTAACAAGGATTTTCCCGAAATTAGTTCGAATTCATGGATTTACAAGTTTTTTGAACAAGATGATCCAGATTTTGTAAAGATTTGCAGCTTATGGTGATGCCTTGTAACGATAATGCTAAATTAGTATTTCGTGTCCAGCAATTCCTGGCAACATGCTGAAGGTGCATGTTGAAGGCTTCGGTACTTGCATGAGGTGAGCAATGGTCGGTGCAACCTGCAGCGTTAACACCGTTTCATTGATGATTTTACGCTCAACGAACCCCTTTTGGTACATCACTAAAGGAACATGGGTATCATAATTGTAAGGAGACTCATGGGTAGTTCCGCTGGTGTACTTAGATACCAGGCAATAAGGCGCTGTCTGGAAAATAATGTTGCCACTTCTTCCCGGATACAGCTGCTGTTGTAGATTGTATTCGGGGGTATAAGGGTCGAAGACGGCGTTTTTTAGTTGTTCATAAGTCCATGTGCGTTTGATGCATGCGTTTTTTAAAAGCGTCTCTTGTATAGTACTAAATAAAGCATTGCGTTTTTGTGCATCAATAGTATTGAGATTATTTTTAGCTATATATACATAAGGTGCACTTACGGTTGTAGAAAGTGTAGTATCGTGGTTTAAATGCTGTGCTGCTTTGCGTATAGCGTCTTCAAGTTCTGTAACCTTGATGCGGTGTGCAGAGTGGTATCCCTCTTGTTCTAAAAGCTCAGGAACTGGCGCAGATCCATGATCTGATGAAAGTATCCAAACCACATCACTACTCTTCACGAGTCGCGTGACGAATCTCATGAACTTTTTAAATTGGCAATCAATGTGGTATATAAGGTCTACATAAGGAATACTTTGTGTGCCAAATTCGTGACCTATAAAATCAGTTGAACTTACTGATATCCAGACAATGAGTTGCTCTTCCCTATTGCATGACAATTCCGCTTCTATACAGGCTCGCGCAGCATCAAATAGCAACTGAGTTGCTTGCGGAGTTTTGAGATAATTTTTATAAGTCTCTATTCCATTGACTTTATCATGTGTCTTGATAGGAGATTCAAAAAGTGAAAGATCGTCGATGCGTGCACTGGGGCACACATTTTTGTAAAAGCAGCTTGAAAAACAATGGCGAGGACACCAGGTGATGGAATCTGGAATTATATGGTCGTTATTAAATTGAATGAGCCATTGGGGCAACTGCTCAAAAAAGGCGTGACTTGAAGTAAATTTTCCTTGTTGTTCATCGAACCACAGCGCTTTGCCAAGATGACCAGCGCACATAATAGCAGGATGGCTCTTAAGCGATAATGCAAAAACTTTGTTAGCGCAACCTGATGATGGATACATGATGGTGGTGTCTGAGATGCCATCCACCATGAGATGGTGAGCCGACTTGCCGGCCATGGTATCTGATGCGCCAAAAATTTTTGTATGCGGAGAATTATCGCAATCCGCGAAGATTCGCTCACCATTATCCGAGTACCAGGAGTTTGCTATGATGCCGTGATCTTTGGCAAATGTGCCTGTATTAAACGCGGCATGTCCAGTTGCTGTAGAAGGAAGTCCATGGGGTGCATAGGCATTGGTAAAATTGATTCCACTTTGTACTAATTTTTTTAGACCACCTACCAAATTCTGATGCATGGATGCAAAAACATGATAAGGGAGTTGGTCGATGACTAGTATTACGGCAAGGCGAGGCGCGCCGGCAGTTAAATTTGATAGACAGACAATATTGAGCAACAAAAATAATGCCGAACGGCGTACAGAATGCTTCATTAAATTCTCACTTTTTGTATGCTTTGTTTACCTCATGACCACGTGGTCATCATCCTAATATAAAAGAAATCGGAAATAAAGAAGCTGTATACAAGTACCCCAGTACACGAAGGAATAGTATGAAAAAAAATACTGGGATTGTTTTAAGAGTTTCTACCAAACATCGTCCTCATATCGTGATTATGGATGATAAGGAAGGCAAAATTACTACTCAAATGCGAGGCGATGCGCTGAGGGTGGGTAGCCTAATCACATATAGTGCTCACCGAAAAAATATATGGTGGGATATTACTTCTATAGAGCTTTTGGATATGCCATGCGCATTGGCAAAACATGATATTTTATTTTTGCACCATCTTTTAGAATTGTGCTATTATTGTTTGCCGATAGGAAGTTGTGCGCGTGATCTCGTGTCATTTTTTCATGCACTGTATCAATGTGATCCAAATTTTTCTCGTATAACGCAAAAAAGTATCATTTTCAAGTTGCTCGTTATGCTTGGCGTGTATCCTGAAGAAATGGTTTTGTACGTTAAAAGATTCCACAATATTGCTCAAGAATCTATTGACACGGTAAGTCAGGCGATCTTAAATTTAGGAATTGAACAAGAACTCGATCAGTGGCTTAAATCCTGCATCATGAGTCATCCCCACGCTCGATATTTTAAAACGCTTTCATGGTATCAATGGATTCATTAGGAGAATATGAAGAATCTACGCCGCCTTATACCACTCATACTACTTACGTTGTACAAGCCATATGCATACGCTGATGTGGTAAGTGAAATTGCCAAAGCAAGCAAGCAATTATTTGGAGATGTGACTGAATCATCACCTATTTTTACCAGCGTTATTGATGAAAAAAAGAAACAACAAGCGGTGTTGCTCGAAAAGAAAAATAGCATTCAGGGTGACATTGAAGAATTTACACGTAACGAAAAACCCAGACTTGACGAGCTTACTAATCAAATTTCCCGCATTGGCCTTGAATTGAAACAGGAGCCAAGGGATTATCAATTCCTTAACAAAAAATTGGAAATTCTAAGCAAGCAGCAACAGGTGCTCAATGATATAGCGCAATCAAGAGAGCACAGTCTTTCTCTTGTTACCGATCATCTCAGGTTGATTAGTGAATATCTTCAAGATCCAGAGCTTAATGTATTTGTTAAAGAGTATCTTGATGATAGGCCTTATCCATTCAGCGATCTGCAGGGTCTTGACCGCAGAATATTTGAACAAGAAAAAAATATCGAATATCTGTTATCTCAGGAAAATAATGCGGTGTCAGAACTTGAGCATCGCAAAAAGAGTGCGCAAGGCACCATAGATGCATTCAAAAAACGACAAGATGTGTTAAGTAAGCTTGCACAGAACGTTTCTGGAGTTATAGAAGCAGAAGATATGTTGGGCTTTGACACACAACAACGTGGAGAACTTATCCGCCTTGAGGCGCAGTTATATGATTATGAAAAAAAGCTTGATGGATTACGCATCCAAGAAATTGAATATAAAATATCCTTAATAAAAACTAAAATTTTTGTTGATAAACTAAAATTAACCGCATTGCGAGCTGCTTTGCGTCATGTTAAGCCGTTAGTAAAAATTCGCGAAGCAGAGGTTCTTGCTGCTCGAGCGGAGTTCACGAAAAAGAAGCAGGCTTCATTTGCGATCAAAGAAAACTATCGTCAGGAAATTGATCGTCTTGTTGCTGAAAAAGAAAGAAAAACTCGCATACTCAACACATTAAGCAAACGGTACAACATTCCTCTTGAGCGAGATGTAGACCTGTGGAATCTTACGCCACGTGAAACTATGATCTCCTATATTGGCATTTGCGAAGTTGCCAGTCTAAACGAACAAATTTTACTCTTAGATCGTCGACGTGAATTCCTTGAAGCACAGGTTGCGCTTGAGGATGAGAAAATGGATGGAGAAGAAATTGCCACAGAAGTCAAAGAGGCTTACTACAGAATTACTTCTCGTCAATATGTGAATGAAGAGGAAATTCGCAAAGAAATAAAAAAGTTTGGTACTCTACAGGCTCGGATACGTGCTGTAAGTTCGCGAACTCAAGAAAAGCTTAATACGCTCATTAATCTGTTGAATCTCAAAAAACGTGCGTCAGAAAATCTTAGAATGCTGCGTGATAATCTGCAGAAGCAGGGTGCGCCGTTGTTCAGTTCTCACTCTAAAGAATTTAATCGTTGCTTGGGATTGATTAGCGAATCAGAGGTACGCATAAATCAGGAAATTGATTTAATTAGTAAAACATCAAGTACGTACACCGATGTTATCGCGTTTGCTGAAAGCACATTGAAGCACATAGAGTTTATTGTAGGTGAGCTTGATGCCATTACCATTTGGTATAGGCCTGAGTACGCTATTACCCTGCAAGGGATTCGCAATGTAATTCCCGATTTAGAACGATTTGGCCAAGAACTTTATTCATTTGTCGGGCAAATTTCTCCGATTTTTATCATACACCTCGTGGAACAAAGCGTGCAGCAACCAATGCTCTTCTTCTACACAATTATTCAGCTATTACTGGTATTGTTTTTGATACTTGCCGTGCGCATGGCACTTCCTCGTTTGCGTAGTCTTCTGCTTACGCGTGAATTTGCTAATCGTATGTTCAATATCGTGCGCTTACTCGCTCTATTCATGGTGAATTATGCGTTGCGTTATTTTGTCTTATTAAGTATATGGGCATTCTTGTATCTCACGGTACGTTTTAATATTATTTCAAATCATTACGTGCATATTTTATTTTATCTTGCTTCTATTCCATATGTGCTTTATGCATCTTTTTTGGGGATACACTATTTTGCCTTTTTTAATGGGCAACATAATTTTGAAATTATTTCGCGCGACTATGCAGATCGTTTTGTTAAGGTATTTTCGATACTCGCATATGCAACAGTAAGTATTGTATTCTTTAGAAAAGCGCTTATGACCGGCATTTATCATAAGTCGGAGCTCCCTGCGATTCTGTTGGCCATTAATTTTATTATTTTCCAGGTGTGTCTCATTTCCCTAATTACCAAAGAGCAAGTTCTCAGTATTATTCCTCGGCGAGGAAACATGTGGCAATGGCTTCATGAATTTATAGATCGTTATTATTATTTTATTCTTGTATTTTTGGTGACCGTAATAATTTTGAGCAATCCCTATGTTGGTTTTAGTAGATTGGTACTTTTTGTTTTGCGCGGTATCGTTTACACGGCAATCCTGATTAGACTTCTGATTTTTGTGTACGACATGGCACGTAGGGGATTTTCTCAAGTGTTTTTTACCACCGATGAAGATACGGTGCGTGAGCGATTTGTCTATGCAAAAAGTTGGTATGGTTTATTTGTCATAGCGGCTTTTTTTGTAGCAGCAATCATTGGAGCCTTTGTTATTGCGCGTATCTGGGGGTGGTTCATCTCGCTCAAAGAGATATTTGAGTGGTTGGAGTCACCACTGATTTATCTGGGGCAGGATGTAAAACCAGTGACTGCATCATCAATAGTACGCATCCTCTTGTTCTGCCTTGGTGGTTATGCGCTCGCTATATTGGTTAATCGCTTTCTTTTAAGACGAGTATTTGACCTTTTGCTGGTAGATACTGGGGTACAGAATACTGTTGCAAGTTTTACTCGCTATTTGATTGTTATTGCCGCAATCATGCTTGGGTTTCAAAATGTTGGTCTTGGATCGCTGGTTATTTATGTTACCGGTGCTCTTATTCTTTCTATCGGTTGGGTGATTAAAGATCCGGTTAGTGATCTTATATCCTACTTTATTATTCTTGTTCAAAGACCCGTTAAAATCGGTGATTATGTGTATATGGATGACGATGTCATGGGAGTAGTACGTAAAATTACTCCCCGTTCTGTTATTATACGGCGTCGCAATAGTACCACGATTGTTGTACCAAATACACGAGTGTTGAGTAATCCAGTTACCAACTGGAATTATGTACAAGGATTTTGTGCCTTTGATGATTTTTCTGTGACGGTTGGCTACAAGGAAGATCCTGAAAAAGTGAAGAATATTTTTGCGTATGTGCTTGATAAGCATCCACATGTCCTTAAAAGTCCAAAACCAGTTATTCGATTAGAGTATTTTACAGAGGCTGGTATGGAATTTTTAATTCGTGGGTTTATTAGCTCTAATTACACACTTGATCAGTGGGATATAGCTAGTGATGTACGTATTGCTATAGTAAGAGAACTGCGCAAACATGGTATTGAGATTTCTGTACCAATGCGTGTCATGACGACGCTTCCAGCATCTACAGTTTCACAGACTATCAAGGAACGAGAAGAGAAATCGCGTTAGTTCATTACAAAAAAAGGAGGAAGTAGTGGTGCAAAGAAAGGCACAATTCCCTATTGAACGGTTGCTATTAGATCGTTGGTCTCCGCGTGCTATGTCGGGTGAGTCTATTACCGAGCAAGAATTGATGACGCTGTTTGAAGCGGCTCGATGGGCACCATCATCTTACAATGTGCAGCCATGGCGATTTGTGTATGCGAGACGCGATACTAAATACTGGACAACATTATTTAATTTGCTGGTCCCATTTAATCAATCATGGACTACTACCGCAGCAGTTCTTGTGGTGGTTCTATCGAAAAATACCTTTCCTTGGAATGACAAGCCAGCACGTACCCACTCTTTTGATGCCGGGGCCTCTTGGCAAAATCTTGCGCTGCAGGGATATGCAATGGGGTTAGTAGTTCATGGCATGGAGGGATTTGATTATGAAAAAGCAAAACGCGAGCTTGCTGTGCCCGATGGCTACACGGTTGAAGCAATGATTGCTATTGGAAGGCCGGGTAAAAAAGAACAGTTACCCAAAGAACTTCAAGAGCGTGAAGAGAAATCGGATCGTCATCCGGTGAACTTATTCGCTTTTGAGGGAACATTTAAGCATTAATTGCTTTTATGTTTTTTATGCGGATGATCTTGCGTTGGCGAAAGAGGTCTCTTTTTATTGCTTGAAATCGAATTTAATAAGTCTGCTATGGTTTTCGGACAACTATTTTCCGATGCAGAATTTGCAAGTGTTTGTTCTTTAAAGTACTGAGCGGTAACCATGTCAATATCTTCTTCCATAGTTTCTAGAGCAAGCAATGGATCGGAATCATAGAAAATAGTGGCCGTTTTTTGGTCAAAATCGAGTGTGATGCTTGAATCTTCAGATTCGTTGATAAACACATATTCGCTTATAAGTGATGAGGCTTCTGGGATTTGTTGACCAGAATAGCAATACTTCTCATAGAGTAGTTCTTGTAGTCGTGCTTCTATAGCATGTTGAATGAAATCGCAAGAGGCCTGCTCAGTATCAGTACCAACATTTGATTCGATGATATCCTTTTCTTGCCAATTGATTGGCAAATATCCTTTCATATGGTGATCGTGAATAGATTTTATATGATCATGGATTGCTTTGTGATATTCATCAGCAGTATAAGATTTTTTCTCAGAGAGCAGACGGTTAAGTAGAGATTGTTTTGCAATGTTACTCATATTTTCTTGGGGTGCTTGCCTTGTATTTTCTATTCTTTGTAAGTGAAGCAAGAGCTGCTCTTTGTAGGGATTCATTATGAGTGCAAACATGTCAGCCTCGTGTTCAACTATGTTGAGACAGCGTGTCGTACCAATAGATTTTCCTTGTGATTTCTCGTCTATTAAGCTGATTGGGACAATTCTTTTGATGTCTCTCGTGAATTGATCAATGATAGGAATCTTGTTCTTGTGCAATACATAGCTACACATCGCTTGTATTACGTGGGTGAGCTCATGATCAATGACGAACGTCGTGAATGCTTTTGGGGCACTGGGGCTAAATAATGCTGGGTTAAGTTGAATTTCAATAGAGTTATTTTTTTCATTAACCTCGGTTAATCCTTGTACCGAATTTTTTTCATGTGCACTAAGTGGCTTTGTAGTAATGTTAATGGATTCTTTGTCTAAGTTTTGCTTTATTTTTCTCAATGCGGGCAATGCATCGCACATCGTTTTCCAGTGTTCTTCTAGTCTCGAAACCACATATCGGTCAACGGCAACCCATTTTTCAGATTCAGGCGTGGTAGCGATTTGATGATACCTGTTTTGTGTATTGAGATTTTTTTGATAAAGAGCAAAGGGGTCTTGTGCAATAATGTATTGGCATGTGACGAGCATGGTTACAGCGTTCAACAGTATTTTATGTATATTGTGCACGATATTGCCTCCTTTAATGTATTAATTCGCTCATAGGTAGTGTTGTCCTGTGTACTCTCTGCTCCTGCATATCATTTGACGGGTTGGTTCCTAGGCGAGCGATATGCGTTTGTTGAAGTGCACAAACCGCATCATAATCTGCAGTGTGGATGCCTGGACGCATATCGTCTGGTTTAGAATTTCGTATTTTTGGTAGTTCCAGTGTGGTTTCATAATGTGAGAGCAAAAACGAAATTGACACATCGATTAGAGACAGCACATCATAAGGGTCAGAATGGTATGATATAGTACACGTTTTAGTTTGTGCATCAATAGCAATATTAGGCCCGATTGAAGCATTAGGGTTCAGCTTGTAGTTCTTAATGAATACGGTGTGGTCTGGAATTGGATTGAGTGCGTAGCGATACTTTTCATATAATGTTTCCTGTAGTCTAAATTTAATAGTATCGATTAGTCTTTGGGCCCTTTGGTCGGCGAAGGGTTGAGTTATTTGAGTCGTGGGACCCATAAGTGGCACATATCCTTGTGTTCGGATAATTATAATATCATTCAAATGTTGTTGGATTATGTTGGCGAGGTCTGCGATGGAGGATTTCCCCGATGTGGACAATAGCTGATGCCACTTCTTAAATATACAGCAACTCATATTGGAATTAGAACATCCAAAATTATTCTGATGTACCCACGCTAAAAATTCTGTTCTGCGAGGGTGAAGGATCATCCCAAGAAAATCGGCTTCCATTTCAACAATATCATGTCGTCGTGCCTTACTTTCTACGGAAATCATTTGTGGATAAAGATTTCCTATGCTAAGAGGGGAAAATCCTGATAGCGGCGGAACATTGTGGACAACAGTGGACACCTTTTTACATTCAAGGGCAGTAAAGCAAAGTACCTGTACGGCATGTATTATTTCATGTTCAATGACGAATTGTGCAAGGAGTGGGTTACTGAATATGAAAGGATTTAAAGAGATGATCGTTCCGCCCAATCCGTCTGGTACGGCTAAACCATAATATTTTTCTTGATCTGATAGTATCCAGTTTACTCCAATATAGGGTAGTAGATCCTTTAATATGTCGTCGTTAATCGATTTGAGCCCGGGCAATATGCTGATCAATGCCTCCCAATTATGTTGAAAGCGAAAATTCACATACTCAGTAATAGCTGCTAACACATCTGCTTCAGAAGCTTGTTCAATTTTGCTATATAATTCTTGAGACATTAATTCTGATTGTTGTTGCTTGAAAGTGTCTTGCCCAAAAACGTTTCCTAGTGTTGCAAGTATCATCAAGAAAATAATAAATCGTGGTATCATTGCACTTTCTCCATTAAATGGTTATCTCTAAATAGTTTATCCGTCAGCATATCTACGGGATTTATTGCTGTGGAATTGGTTACAACGCTATCGGTTATATAACTGTCCACAAATTCGGATACGGCTTTTTTGATTAGTGCGAGGCCTTCACGTATATCTCGGCCGTACGAAATGCTGCACGTTTTGTATTTTTTATCAAAGAATATATCCCATTTATTGTCGGTGCTCATGGATATCTGATACGTGGTTATAAATTCATAGAGCTTGGGAACGTGTTGCATTGTATAGAAAAATTTCTCATATAAAGATTCTTGCAACAGCGTTTTTACGATACTTTTGAGATTGTTTTTATTTGATTCTGTAAGAGTCTGATTTTTCATTTTTTGCCAATTGATAGGTATATATCCATCCATGTGCATAGTACAGATTAATAATGCGCAGCGTTCTAGTAATAAACTGTATTCAATTTGCGTATAAGGAGTACGAGCAAATAAGAATTCAAGCCACTTCTTTTGTATGGGGATTTGCATGTAGCATAGTGGCCTACTACTGAGAGATTTTCTCTTTTGTAGATAATCGTAGAGTCCCTTTTTATCTGGATGGAATAGCAATGCAAAAGTATCCGCTTCTAATTCGAGCATATTTAAATAGCGTTGGGCGCTAGCGGAAGAAAATGAATGTGCTGGAAATTCATGCGCAAAATAAAGAGGGATTGCTCTTTGTGCGCTCGTGCCGAAGTGATTAGTGATAGGTGTATTGTTTATTTGATATGCAAAGCCGCATAGATTTTGTATTACATGAATGATTTCGTGTTCAATAATAAATTGTATGTATGCTTTAAGATGGCGTTTATGTAAAAATAATTCTCTGCCAAATTCTAACGATATAGAGCCTGTTTTATCATCGATCGCCGTTCTGCCAAATTGTTGATGGTCGACCAAGCTTACTACAATATTGATTTCTGGATGCTTTTTTTCGAGAAACTTATTAATGCGATCAATACCCGGTAGTGCTTTGGAAAGCGCTTCGAGGTTGTGTGCCAGACGAAAGAAAACATATTCGCACAGAGCATGTTCTTTATCACATTCATCCGTATCTTCGAATGCTTGGTAAAGAGCCTGAGATTGGGCGCTTTGTTGAAGCTCCTTCAATGGATCTTGCCCGCAAGCCAGATGACAAAATGCGAGAGACAGAAAAGAATACAAAATATATAACCTTCTATTCATTATTAAAAGCCTCCATTTTCACGAATGACGTATTGATTCTTTTTGGCTTAATTACAGGTTAGCTATTTATTTAAAATTGTCAATCTGAAAATAATGAATAAAGGCGAATCAGGTTAAGCAGAAGAGTTTATTTGGTTTGTAATCCAGATATGTGTTTTGGGCGACCTTGAACCAGATGGGCTGGTTCAAGGTCTCGATGTTCTTCAAATCCTAAGGTGATAATCAGATCAATGAGCTCCATTGGCTTCATCCCTACCTCGGCTGCCTGGTGAAAGAGGCATGTAGCAGGGGTAAGGGCTGGCAAGGAATTGATTTCTAGTATGATAAGGCGTTCTTGACCCGTTGGGCTTTGCTCTGCCGCTTGATAAAAGCAGTCAATTCGGGCATATCCTCTTCCTCCTACAACCTTGAATGCGTACGCGATGCGTTCTCGGATAAAGGTGAGGGTGTTTGATGGTAATGGTGCCGGAGTTTGATTTTCTCCTGCTCCTGGTAGAAATTTTTCGGTGATGGAAAGAACCCCTTGGCTTGCAACAGCTTGGCTTGGCGGAAGTGCTTGAGGATTGAAGTTGCCGACTACGCCAACTGTTAATTCCATACCGTGAATAAATTCTTCAATCATCGCATATTCTTTGTTGTGTGCAAAAAGTTCATCAAGCGCGTGGTTGAGTTCTTGTAGATTAGTAATCTTATTGACCATGACACTGCATCCATCATCGTGCGGTTTTACAATGAGTGGGAACGATAAGAGCGTTACTATTTCCTGAATACTTGCTTCACGGCCGTTCAGCCAGCGATGCTTTGTCAGAAGGTGTGATAGTGGGACGTCAAAGCCATGTCCTCGCAACAACTCAACGGTTTTATATTTGTCCATGCAGAGTGAGCTCGCCAGAACACCAGATCCATTGTAGGGTATTTGTAGCATTTCAAGGGCTCCTTGCACGCATCCATTTTCACCTTTACCACCATGAAGCGCGATAAATGCAAAATCTGCTATGGTAGATAAATCATCCCAAGCAATATGAGCATTTTGATCGAGATCGCGTGCAATTTCTTTAGTTGAACTTCTGACTAGCAGACGTTGATCAATGCGATAAAGCTGCATGTCTTGAGTTACAAATAAAGGAAGAGCTTCATATTTAGTGGGTGATAATTTATATACGACATTCCGCCCCGATTCTAAGGAGATTTCACGTTCATTAGAGTCTCCTCCCATGAGTACTGCAACACGTATTTTCTTTGGTGATGAGTTCATAGATTCATGGATCCTTTCTTGTTCTAGGATGGGCGCGAGCATGCCATAATGTTCTAATTCTGTTTCAATAAGATGGTTAATTAAATCTGTGTGGCTCATGTTTGCTTCAGCAGCTTGAAGGAAGATAAAACTTGCTGGGCCCATGCCTGATAATGTGTTGGGATCAATAATCACTACGCGGTCATCCGGAGTTAAAAATCCATCGATGCGCGACATGGTGGTAAAATTGAGTAGTTCCATAACGCGCACGCATGTTTCTTGAATTAAACGAGTTTGCTCCAGTGTGCAGCGTGCTGGTGTGAATTTGAGCGCTCTTCCTGGCATGTATTTTTGTTCATAATCATAGATGTGGCTTTCAGGAATTATTTCTGTGGGTGGTAAAGGTATGAATGATTTGTTTTTGTAATCAAATAAGGTGACGCAAGAAAACTCCATGCCGGTCAATACTTCTTCTATGAGCACGGATTGGTATTTATTGTGATGAGTTGTGCATGCTTTATAAAGTGCAGAATATAAATCTGATTCACATGCGACGTAGCTTATGCCAATACTCGAACCTTCCTCCTGGGGTTTTACAATGCAGGGGAACGCTATGTGAGTACTATCCATCGCTTGCAAAATGATAGGTGAATATTCGCTGTATGCAAGAATATGTTCCGGAGAAACGGTTATGCCGCGAGGAACATCTATACCATGTATACGCAACAAATGATTTTGCATGGTTTTGTTCATACCCATTGCGCTCGCAAAAACTTTTGATCCTAAGTAGGGAATATCAAGCACTTCGAGCATACCTTGGAGTATTCCGTCTTCTGCATAGCGACCATGTGTCGCGATGTACATGAAATCAATATGTTGTTTTAGTGATTGCCATTGAACGTGTTGCGCCTCGTTTTCTAGTCTGTGTTCAAAGTCACTGATTTTACCGCGGTGCATAAAATGCCAAGGAAGAAGGAATAATTTGCCATCTATGCGCTGAAAAATTGGTACAATAGAGTAGCGCGTTGTATCAAGGTGGTCGCAAATAGTGCGACCAGAATTGAACGAAACTTCTCGTTCAACAGATATCCCACCGATCAAAACACCAACGCGTAGTTTCATAATAGTCCTTTAATCGTCCTTCAACATTATATAGCAGTCTGGTATAGTAGAAGCGCTACATTTAGTTTCTATTTTTTTTGTGTATTCGTAAACTTAAAAACAGACGGAGAATTCTCATGATATATGGACGCGTAACCCTTGCTGTGTTGATGTGCGGTCTTTCTCTAAAAATTCTGTGTGGCATAGAGGGAGGAAAAAGTGATGCTTTTCTTGCAATGAAATCAAGAGCGCGTAGTGCCGATAAAATTAGATCCAGCATAGATAAATTATCCTTTGAGGGTTATTTGGATACTATAAATCAAGATCAACTGGATAGTTTAATTCCGGTCATAGAAAAAAACTGGGATAAGATTGTAAAACCGGGGCTTGGTCAGCATTATGTCACTTTGAGCGAGCTTTTCGGGGCGCTTGATCGATTTGAGGATGATGAACGCAGAAATTATGAACATGTTGAGACTAGTGAGTTCAAAAAATGCGCTCGCGCACTTTCAGCAATTGTTGTGAAGCTAGCCAGAATGCAATCAAAAACTTCAAATTCCACTAATTCCACATCCAAGATGAATATTCCAGATGGCGGTGTATTTGAGATAGAGCTTTAAGCCATGAAAAATGCGCACAAAATACGTGATTTTCTGTGGCTAGATCTAGAAATGACGGGGCTTGATGTGAATCATGATGTTATAATCGAGATTGCAACAGTTATCACCGATAGTAATTTACATGTTATTGCACAGGGGCCATCTCTGGTGATTGGCCATCCAGAAGCAGCACTTGCTCGAATGCATGATGATGTCAAGCGCATGCACACCAAATCAGGGCTACTTGATGAAGTTAAAAAATCAACATTGTCTCTTGAGCAGGCTGAAGCGCAAACCGTTAATTTTTTGAAGCAGCATGCCGGCAAGGAGGGCTTGTTGCTTGCAGGTAATACGGTATGGCAAGATCGCATTTTTTTAGCAAAATACATGCCTCGAATTCTTGATTATCTTCATTATCGCATAATTGATGTAAGTAGCATCAAAGAGCTCGTGCGTCATTGGTATTCTAACCATCCACATGCAATTTTTGAAAAACCAGAATGTCATCGAGCTCTTGCTGATGTATTCGCTTCGATCGAGGAGTTGAGTTACTATCGCAAGCATTTTTTTATTGCGTCACAGGATTTGGGGTAAAAAATAAAGAGCTTGTAAACCGTTTTTGAACTATCTGTTGGTACACAACATGTATCTCGCGCATATCGTATGCTTTGAGAACGATTTTGCGCAGATGCATGTTTTTTATTTTGTGCACCCCAGGTTTTGACGGGCCCAATACTTGTACTGATAAGCCGCTGGTGTGAATAATATTTCTTGCTCTATGAATAATGCGCATTACTTCTTGCTCAACGATCTCTTCCTGCGTATGACGCACTTCGATTTCTGCTAATCGCCCGCATGGCGGATATGCGAGTAATTGGCGTTGCTCTAATTCTTGGGTACAGAATGTTTCATAAGTACGCTCATCAAGAAATTCGAGCGCTGCGTGTTGTGCGAGTGCTTGCACTATAACTAAACTCTCTGCGCTTTGGCGACCAGCTCTCCCCGCAACTTGGATAAGCTGTTGTAACGCTGTTTCTGTTGCATTGTAAGCAGGGAAGTGGAGATTGATGTCTGCCCACAAAATTCCTACGAGCGTCACTCGTGGAAAATGAAGACCTTTGGTGATAGTTTGTGTTCCCACCAATATATCGATCTGACCTTGTTCAAAGTCATGCAGTGTTTTTTGCCACATTTTCTTTTTAAGCGTTACATCTAAATCAGCGCGTGCGATGCGTGCATGTGGAAAAAGTTTTTCTAAGATGGTAACCACTTGTTGTGTACCAATGCCTTTTTTAAGAAAGTTTTTTTGATCAGCTGAGCATTGGGAGCACGTCGATGGAAGGTGTTGATTAAAGTCGCAATAGTGGCATGTGAGGCTGTTGTCTTGGTGTAAAGTTAGGCTTACTGAGCACTGGGGGCATGAGAAGATGAGGCCACACATTTTGCATTGTACAAAAAAACTATAACCTCTGCGATTTAAAAAGATGATACATTGCTCATTATTGGACAATCGCTGTTTAATAGCCTGCTCAAGCTCTTGGCTAATCCAAAAGTTACGTCGTTGTCTACCATCGGATAAGTACACCGTCTTAATGGTTGGGAAATTTCCTGAAAAGCGCTTGGTAAGCTGGATATAATTCCACCCTTTGTGAGTGACATTGAAAAATGAATTCACCGAAGGTGTTGCTGAGCCTAAAACGATCGGAATGTTAGCGCTACGCGCTCGAATCAGGGCAGCCTCTTTACTGTTAATTTTGGGATGCTTTTTTTCTTGATAGCCAACCTCGTGCTCCTCGTCGATGATAATAAGGCCGAGATGTGCTATGGGTAACAAAATGGGTAAGTGCACGCCAATAATTACGATAGGTTTCTGCGCCAATAAGTCGTGCCACATTGCCCGTTTATCCTTTGCGCTCGTAGCAGAGTGAAAGCCATAAACAACTATGTCTGGAAGCTGTGCGCGCACCGTTTTTTCAAACTGAAGAGCAAGGGTGACTTCGGGCAAAAGCCATAGCACACTTTTATGGACGGAGATTGCTGCGCGGAGTAACTGTTTGTAGACCTCGGTTTTTCCTGATCCCGTGACGCCGTGGAGCAAGGTAACATGATAGTGTGCGTTGATGATATGAGGCATAATCTTTTCACATGCAACACGCTGTTCATCGGTTAGAACTGTATTATTGGTAGCAGGTAATTGCGGTGTAAGGAGCGATTCATGTGTGGTTGACGATGCCGAGTCTTGCGTCAAAAAATGACGCATGCGTTGATAAAAACGCACTGGCTCAAGATGATAATAGATGCCTAATTGATCAAGAAATGATGCGTAAGAAGTGTCACATGGAAACAATTCTTGTGCTATGGCTTTGCGTAGTTTGAAAGGTACGGTAGGACGTTGTCGCATTGCGGCAATCACAAGTCCTGTTGTTATGCGTTTTTGTAGAGGAATACGTACGAGAGAGCCTTCTAAATTTTTATGTTCCCACTCTTCTGGAGCTTCGTACCACAAAGGCTCTTGCCATCCGTGAAGTAATTTTACTTGGATAAACATGAGTATGAAATATTCATTGTCCGTGACTAAAAGATGATTATGTTTAGTGTATGTGGTGAAGAATATAAAGCAACAAGAAAACCCTTTTCTTGGGCGTGATTAAGAATTGATTGATCACCAGTTTATTACTAGACTTGCCATTGGGTTATCAGGAAAATAGTGAAAAATCGTTGGGAAATAATCAGTGAATCTGGATCCTCAAAAAACCGTTTTTTTAATTGACGGTTCTTCTTTTTTATACCGTGCCTATTATAGTTTGCGTCCTTTACATACGAGCAGCGGAATACCTGTACAAGCGGTGTACAGTTTTTGTCGTATGATACAAAAACTCATCAAAACTTTTGGTATGCGCTACGTGGTGCTGGTGTGGGATTCTAAGGGAAAAACAACGCGCCATGAGCTTTATCAAGCTTATAAAGCAACGCGCCAAGCGCCTCCCAGCGATCTCTATGAGCAGAAAAAATATATTATACGCTTCGCTGAGCTTATCGGTATGTGTCAAAAAGCACAGAGCGGTATTGAGGCAGATGACATCATGTATTCGATTGCACAAGAACGATCGCAGGAAGGCGACACGGTATGTTTGATTACTTCTGATAAAGATATGGCGCAGATGTTGAGCGAGCGCGTAGTTATGTTTGACCCATTTAAAGATGATATTGTTGATGCACAAAAATTTACGGCAAAAAAAGGTGTGCCTATCGAGAAGCTTCCTTTTTACTTCGCTTTGTTGGGAGATGCTTCGGACAATATTCCAGGTGTACGTGGTATCGGCGATAAGGGAGCGCTTGAATTAGTAACGCAATTTGCATCACTTGATTCTATGTATGCGAATCTTGATGCCGTAAAGCGTCCAAAAGTACGTGCGCTTTTGCAAGAACAAAAAGATAATGCCTATTTGAGTCATAAGCTTTTTTTGCTCCAGTACCATCCATCAGGACTTACGAGAAGTGATATGGCATTTGATAGTGCACACTGGTCACGCGCGATGCCGCTTTTTCAAGAATTGGGCTTTAAATCGCTGATGCAAGAACTACGACAAAACAAGGAACTCGCTGCGGAGATTGTTGAGAGCAAATTAAATAACTTCAAAAAATATCAATTTATTACGGTGACAACCACCGATGCGCTTAAGCAATTAATCGTTGAGATGAAAAAGCGATCAGCGTTCGCAATTGATACTGAAACGACCGGATTAAATGCACTGCAAGCAGATTTAGTTGGTATTTCTGTAGCAGTACAAGAAGGTATTGCCTATTATCTGCCATGCGGACATAAAACTGATGCTGAGCAGCTTACTCAAGAAGAAATAATTAATACGCTTAAACCCTTACTTGAAGACCCCACATCTAAAAAATACATGCACCATGCTAAATTTGATCAATTAGTGCTCAAGAAGGCAGGTATCGATGTGCACGGTTTAGCTTTTGATACGCTCATCGCAGCGCGGCTTGTGGCACGAGACTGGCAAAAAATTTCTTTAAAAGATTTATCAGAACATTACTTGGGTGAAGGTATGCTTTCCTACGATGAGGTAGTCAAAGCAAATAAACTCAAGAATTTTTCTTATGTGCCTCTCGGCCTTGCAACGTTGTATGCTGCTGCCGATGCACATCAAACTTTACGACTAAAAAAAGTTTTTGAACAAGAATTACGTAAAGAAAAGCTTGATGAGTTGTATCAAGATATTGAATTTCCTCTCATACAAGTTCTTTATGCAATGGAGCTAGAGGGTATTTTTTGTGATAAA
Source organism: Candidatus Babelota bacterium (assembly GCA_023382795.1). Taxonomy (GTDB): domain Bacteria; phylum Babelota; class Babeliae; order Babelales; family Vermiphilaceae; genus UBA6230. Next base: position 85,425 of record JAHDWT010000001.1, on the reverse strand, counting down.
AGTATTCTGAAGTCGCTTGAAATATCCGTTGCGCAGGAGTTGGAGAGTATAGAGAAGCAGATTTCTACCCTTGTGGGTGATGCCTATGGAGCCATTAACTTGAATTCTCCAAAGCAAGTGGAAGAGCTTTTGTTTTATCATCTGCAGTTGCCACCGCAAAAAAAGAGTGGGTCGAGTAATCGCTTGTCCACTGATCAAGAAGTATTAGAAGCATTGTCAGCTCTCCATCCTATTCCTGGCCTTATTCTCAAATATCGTGAACTTTCAAAATTAAAAAACACTTATCTTGATGCATTGCCGCAGTACATAAATCCAGAAACGGGAAAAATTCATACCACGTTCAGCCAGACAGCGGTAGCGACTGGTCGGCTTGCGAGCTCAGAACCAAACTTACAGAATATTCCTACTGGTAGCGGGTGGGGAGGAGAAATTAGAGCAGCATTTAAACCAAAATCAGGTCACGTTTTTATTTCAGCCGATTATTCACAAATTGAATTACGTGTGCTTGCGCATCTTTCGCAAGATCAAAATCTTATTCATGCTTTTTTACAGGGACATGATATTCATGCTGAAACCGCTGCGCGACTTTTTGATGTTTCATTATCGCATGTTACCACCGAGCAGCGTCAAATTGGTAAGCGTATTAATTTTAGTGTGTTATATGGATTAACGCCATTCGGTTTATCACAGGATCTTAAAATTCCTTTTAAAGATGCAAAAGATTATATCGAAAAATATTTTGCTCAATATCCAGACGTTTCACGGTGGATGGAGCGTATCGTTGATTCCTGTAAAAAGAACGGCTACGTGGAAACATTTTGGGGACGCAGGCGTTATGTACCAGGCATCTATGAAAAAAATAAAAGTCTTTATGATCTAGCCAAACGTGTTGCCATCAATACTGTAGCTCAGGGTACTGCTGCCGATATTATGAAGATGGGCATGATCAAGATTCATGAATTATTTCATACCAAGAATCTTGATGCACATATCATAGTGCAAATTCATGACGAACTTCTCGTTACTGCGTCGCGGGAGCACGTTTCTCAAGTTGAAATGCTCATGAAAGCGACTCTCGAACAAGTTGTTTCATGGTCTATACCGCTGATAGTTGCTACTCGATCTGGATCCTCATGGAAGGAAGTAAGTAAATAGAAAATAAGAGCAAGGTAAGTCTGTTAAAACGAGTCGTTGGGTGGAGGTGCACATGGTCTTATTATTATATTGTTGGTTTGTAGCTCCTGACTGGCAATAAAGCACTGATTCTGGTTATCTGAATACATAACACCGGTTACACCTTGTTTACACAAAACACGAATGTTTTTGTATGTGGAGATGTGTCCGTTGTGGTGAAAGTGTGTTTTTTTGATTTTGAATACATTTTTCCTTTTGCTGCCCAAATTATTAAAGCGCTTTAATAAAGCGAGTTGAGGATGTGATGTATTTGCAGAATCATTCTCTGAAGTGGTAATGTTGAGCTCATCAATGGTATATTGTAGACGAGGTTGTTGATACATAGCACCGCCTGCAACGACCATCTCACTATCATTAAGTGATATTTTTTCAATATCAGGTTGGGTTAAAACCAAAGAACGGTGAACTTTAATTTGATTATCAGTGTTGTTGCTTGTATCTGCTGGTCGTGGTAGAGGACTGAGAATCGAAAATTGTGGCTTTCGTGGCCATAGCACATAAGGGATATTATTTGGAGCCTTGTCGCACCTTAAAATGACATCCATCGCTTTGAACAAGTTTTCTTGATTTTCTTTGGTAAATTGGGAAATTTTTTGTACATGATCGTTAAATTGTAGGATATTGTCAGTGCACATGCCTGTCGTGGAAGCGTGTGCATCGCTAAAGCCGCCACTGATAATAGGGAAGCTAAAATTTTCTTTTCCCAGAATAGAGCCAACATCACTACTTGATCCATAGCATGTTTGCATAAAAAGAGCCTTAGTATTTTTCTTTTCTAATATTCTACCTATGTTTAATACATCATGAAGTTGCATGCCACAAATTCTTTTTTGTTGAGTAAATGAGTTTGCATCCATACCGCTTGATTCTAGATATGTTCCGTGTCCTGTAAGCACTAAAAAGAGTGGCGCTTCTTCCTGGATCAATAGTTTTTCCAGTCCGTTTACGAATGTACCCGAATAAGGGATAAATTCGGTGTCATCGTTGAGTTGCTCTTCGAGGCTCGTTGACGTGAAAAATTCTTCTGATTCTAGAGCCTCCTTAAAAGAGTTAGCATACTTTTGGGTGTGAGGAATCATCAAGGTAAAGGTGTTGTTGTAATCGAAAATGCGCCATTTATTCTTTATTTCCTGTAGCTCGTCGTCGCTGAATCCAATAAATGAAAAAAGATGATTCGATGTTAATATCGCGCATGTCTGTGCTTGTATGAGCGCCTCAAGTGTCTTGACAAGTGCATCATTAGAAGAGGCGTTATGTTGCTCCGCTATGCAGCACCACAACATGTGTTGATTTTGAATTTGGGGGTATACCTTACTACATCCCCAGAATGAGAAAAAAATTGTAGAAAAAACTATAGTGTTGATCCAGCCTTTTTTAGATTTTGTTTGTATCGCATTCATAGATATGCCTTCGTGCTTTTTACCATATTTTGCTTGCGCTTACCGGCTGATTCGAGTCATCATGTGCAACGATTCTTGTGAAGTGTTCAGTGCATCTAACAAAGGCATTGTGGTATTGTTTTTGATGTTTTTTAATGCCAGAGGAGCCTTTTACTAGGACAGTTTTGATGGTGTAATCTCGTTCCCTTGCCCTTCTCAAGTTGGGAAATATTGATGCTAATTTTTTAAGATCGCATTCGCCTGAAATAATAAGCTGTTTAATGGTGTAGTTTGTGCGATCTATAAGCCCGCCAGTTATAATAGGATCATCAATTTTATCGAGATCAAGAGATACTTGATCAGTAGTTGATTGTAATAAAATATGTGTACCATCTACTGCGGTAATGACATTAGAATCGGTATTTGAACTGCTTGGCGTTGGGTGAAGCACAGAAAATTGTGGTGCATTAGGCCATAGAGCGCAGGGAATATTGTTTGGTTCATTTTTATAATCAAGTAAAATGTCGAGTGCACCGAAGATGTTAGTTTGTGTTTCTTGGGTAATGCAGGGGATTGTTTGTAGTGTTGTATGGAAATCTTCGAGTTTTTTGCCCATAGATCCATCAGGGATAAAAGAAGAAAAAGTATCTCCGAAGCACATGCTTAGGATTGGGAAGTGGTAATGTTGTTTTGCCAAAACAGTGCCGACCTCAGGATTAGAGCCATAGCAAGTTCGGCAAAATACTCCTTGAGCGCCCTTTTGATCTAGTAAATGGTATATGTCAAGCAGCGAGCTTAATCGCATGCCACATTGTAGGCTTTCTGTAATGAACTCTTCTTCATCGCTGCATTTTTCCTGTGCTAATAGACTTCCATGGCCAGTGAAGAAAAAGAAATTTGGCTTATTGCTATCATCATCCAAAAGCTCACTCAGGCACTCCTTGGTGATGTCTTCGGTGATCTCTGTTGGGAGTTTTTTTTGCTGGGTGAATGTCGTGGCGGTGAAGTTTTTACGGGCGAGAGAATTTTTAAAGGGATGGTTTATAGCGCCGTCTTTGGGTACCATGATGGCAATCTCGTCCTTGTAGTTGTATAGGAGCCAGTGTTGATCGATGGCTTTTCCGTAAGAATTCCCCAGGCGATTAAAGAGATTATTTGTGGTGAGAATGGGGGAAATTTTGGCATTAATGAGAGCTTTTAAGATATCAACAACTGCATCCTGTTTGGTTGGATCACATTGTTCAGCGATGCAGCACCACAAAGCGTTATTGACTTGAGTATAGGTTTTTAGGCAGGGAGCAACGCTTAATAACAATGTTATTACTGCTACGCTAAAACAGCGTTTTTGAAGAGCTAATTTTAGTTTACTAACCATATCCCCACCCAATATTTTATTCAAATGTAAATATATAATGTTTAATTTTATTCTTAGTTGCCCAGTCTGTCAACGGGGTGTTTGTTTTATTTCTGTCAGATTATGGCTAGCAGGAGCTGTTTGTCTGATGAGATTGCCTTGAGAGTTGGCTTATTGACTTTTTTTGCACACTCCCCATACTATAAGGGCAATATAGCTAATATGACTGTTTATCATTTCTTACAGCAGTTTCTTCTATAAAATCTTTATTTTTTAACAAGGGATTACCATGGCAACGAGTAAATCGGGTGGTTCTACGCAAAATGGTCGTGATAGTATAAGTAAGCGTCTTGGCATTAAGTTATTTGATGGCCAACAAGTTTTCGGCGGTGAAATCATCGTGCGTCAACGCGGCACTCGTGTACACCCTGGATTTGGCGTCATGCGTGGCGGGGATGATACCTTGTTTGCTACTAAACCGGGATTTGTTAAATTCCATCATGGTGCAAAAAGACGTAAATACGTTTCCATTAATAGCGAGCGTTAATGCTTGCTAAGTTCATTAAGACCATAATCATATGAATCATAATCACGGAGAGTATTATGGCTAGTAATAGCGTGTCGCGTATTGATTTTCTAAAATATCGGTTTATGTGTTTAGCCTTTTCATTGGCGTTGATAGGTACTTTTGTTGGTACCTGTATCTATCGCTGGCAAACAAAAGGTTATGTTTTTTCGTACAGCATAGACTTTACCGGTGGTGCACAGGCCCTATTTAAGTTTTCGCGGCCAGTTTCTTCTCAACAGGTAATATCAATTCTTGAAGAAAAGGGGTGGAAAGGCGTTGTTACCCGAGAATTTTCTGCACAAGAACTTTTGGTTCGTGTAAAAAATATTGATGACCATGCTGGTGGGGCGAAGGATCTTGCAGAAACCATGCGAACACAATTGCAGGAATCGATGCCAGATAACCAAATTAATCTCATGCAGAGTGAAGTAGTTGGGTCTAGTGTTGGCGCCATGCTACGCTGGAAGTCAATGCGTGCAGTAGTTATATCATTGATTCTTATGTTGCTTTACATAGCATGGCGTTTCTGGTCATTTGCTTATGCAGCAGGGGCGGTGATAGCGTTGTTACATGATGCGTTGGTTATGCTTGCGGTGTTTTTACTCTTTAATCGAGAAATTTCGATTAATGTAATAGGTGCAATCTTGGCTGTCCTTGGTTATTCGATCAATGACACCATCGTTATTTTTGCCCAAATTCGTCAAAATGTTGCAAAAATGAGCTCAACCTCTATGTATGACATTGTAAATATCAGTCTTAATCAAACGCTTCGTCGGACTATACTAACGAGTACTGCGACTGCTCTAACTGTTGCAGCCATGTTTTTCTTAGGTGGAGAGGCGTTAAGAGACTTTTCTTTAGCGCTCTTAGTGGGTATTTTCTTTGGTACCTATTCATCTATTTATATGGCTAGTCCGATTATGCTATTCTTTTATAAAGATCGTCGCCACGCTTAAAAATATTGCGGGTACCGTACTACTATGCGGTACCCAATACTAAAAATCTTCTTATCCCCGGGTGTATACCCAACTTCTTGAAATTATAGTTATTGTGCATTCGTTACAAAAAACTTAAACACGCGAGTAATTATTTAACACTAAATAGGTCACCAAAGTTTCCGAGGCTCTTGCGAAATTATTCTGACAGGAATTGACGCACGGCCTTAGGACGGGTTGTTTCTTAAGGATATTTATATGAGTAATCAAGGAATTCGAGGGAGAAAAATGAAGGGGAAAGATCAAAATAATGTTGAATCAACCAGTAGTGACATGATAAATCAAGATCAAAGTGCTTCTCATCCGTTGCCTGTCACGGAGCAGAATAGCGCACAAAAATCAGTCTCTCAAACCGAAGCAGATCCGATTTCTGTAGCCCGCGAATCTGAAGAATCTTCGGAATCATATACTCCACGTGAGCGCAAGCATTCGTCGCCACGACACAGAGATCAACGCTTTGGCGACTCGTCTCGTGACCATAAAGGAGACTATCGCAATAATCCCGATCGTGACCAGCGTCAGAGTGATCAGCGCGCCTTATTGTCAGAGGAAGAGCTTAAGCAACTTTCCATGGCGGATCTTAATATGCAGGCTCGCCGTCTTGGAGTTGTTGGTGCAAGCCTTATGAATAAAGAAGTGCTTATAGCAAAAATACTCGATGTACAGGCACATCCTGATCGTGAAATTGAAGTAGCTGGTGTATTGGAAAAATTACCTGATGGTTTTGGTTTTTTGCGTTCAGCAGAATATGATTATATTTCCGGTCCTGATGACATTTATGTGTCGCCGTCACAAATTCGCCGTTTTGGTCTGAGAACCGGAGATACCATCACCGGTGTAATTCGTAAGCCAAAAGATGGTGAAAAATATTTTGCATTACTCAAAGTAACCACGGTGAACTATGAAGAGCCGATTCCCGCAGGAGACCGTGTAAATTTTGACCGGTTGGTGCCTCTTTATCCCGATAAAAAATTTGCGTTAGAATATGATCCAGCTATCACCTCTACGCGTATTTTGGATCTTTTTGCACCAATTGGTAAAGGGCAGCGCGGATTAATTGTTGCTCCACCAAAGGTTGGTAAAACAGTTCTGTTGAAAGAAATTGCTCTTGCCATTTTGGCGGGAAATCCAGAAGTGCACCTTATTGTCTTGCTGATCGATGAGCGGCCAGAAGAAGTATCAGATTTCAAAAAAACGCTTCGCAGCACTACGGCAGAGGTTATTAGCTCAACATTTGACGAATCGGCAGAGCGCCATGTTCAGGTAGCAGAAATTGTTATAGAAAAAGCGAAGCGTTTGGTGGAGACTGGGCGAGATGTTGTGATTCTCCTTGATGCGATAACTCGTCTTGCCCGTGCTTATAATACTATTGCTCCGGCATCAGGAAAAGTGCTTACTGGTGGTATTGATGCGAATGCACTGCAGCGTCCTAAAAAATTCTTTGGTGCCGCTCGTAACATTGAAGGTGGCGGTTCTATGACCATAGTTGCTACGGCGTTGGTCGACACCGGATCAAAAATGGATGAAGTGATTTACGAAGAATTCAAAGGGACGGGAAATATGGAAATCCACATGACGCGAAAACTTTCAAATCGTCGCGTTTATCCAGCTTTCGATCTCCAAATGTCCGGGACCAGGCGTGATGATCTCTTGTTATCAGAAGATGTACTCAACAAAGTTTGGGTTATCCAGAAGTTCCTATCAACCATGAATGTGGTTGAGGGTATGGAATTCCTTATCGATAAAATGAAAAAGACAAAAACGAATGAAGAATTTTTAGAAGCAATAAATAAAAAACAGTAACGTAATAGAACAAAAAAATCTTCGGGTATTTGCCCGAAGATTTTTTTTATAGGATCTTTTAGCGATTGCTTTGTTGACAAATACTATTGGCGGTAACAACCCCTTCAAAAAAATTTGCCGCGACTAACTGATCGGCGAAGGCAAGGCTATCGGATAGTGATCGTAGCATGTTAGCGACTCTAGGGTCTGAAATTATACCCATTTTGATGGCATTGCGAACGCAACTGTGGTTCATTTTTACCGCGTTAATGAGGCACAAGAAGTATTTGCTATCACGAGCGAAACAGAGAGCTTGTTGAGTTGATTCTATTTCGATAGAGAGATCAGAAATAGCCTTTAAATCTTTAAAAATATGTTGGGCATTTGCCTGAATCGTAACTTGGTAAGCATTAGCAATGGTACGTTCTGTGGTCATCAGATGTTCCCATACTTGGCGATCGGTTAAGATATCACTACGATCAGTGTCTGCTTCTTCGAATAGCGTTATACTTGCGTCTAGCATATCTATCACTTGGTCTATTGATCTGCAATCCTGTACCGTGCGTGCATAAGCTTGGATGGCTTGCGCCTGTTCGCAGATTGCTTGCTTTTTCTGCTCTAAGGACAGAGGTTTTGGGGAGGAAGAGATAGGCATTTGCACGCTATTAAGTTGTAGAGTTGTGGTAATTATTAAAAACGATACATACTTTGACATAGACATAATAGAGGATCTCCATGGCATATCGCCAATAATGCGCAAAACATTTCTGCTTGAGATTGTTGCATATAAAATGTCGCATGACAAAGATTTTTTGAAACAAGAGTAAAATTCTCTTTGTTGTGCGCGGTGCTATTTTGTAATCAAGCTTATGTGCAGAGAAGATGAAGAATTATTCGAATATGTCGAGCAGTAGGTTGGAAAACTCTCCACGATGAGCTTTGTGATAACCAACTAACGCAATCATGGCGCCGTTGTCGGTACAAAACTGTGGTGAAGGTGCGTAGAAGACTAGATTATGATTGTTACTCCAAGTAGAGAGTCGTTGGCGCAAATATTTGTTGCACGCAACGCCACCCACAAGTGTTATGGCCTTGATATCTTGATGTTGTTTATAGGCCAGGGCTATTTTTTGCTCAAATATATCCCCAATGCACACTAATAAAGAGCTCGCAACTTCTTGCTTAAGGCGATGATCTTCGGGACGCAAAAATTCGCGTGTGTGAAGATCGTAGGCTCCTTGATCAACAAGATCATAAAGCACTGCTGTTTTTAGTCCCGAGAAGCTAAAATTAAGCGTTTTTTCCTTAGGACGAGGATATGATCGTGTATCAGAGAAATGTATTTCTTGGGCTAGTTTTTCAATGATTGGTCCACCAGGGTAAGGATAATTCATCATTTTGGCGACCTTATCAAATGCTTCGCCAGCTGCATCGTCAAGAGTTTGCCCGAGCAAGGTGAAATCACCAAATCCATCTACGCGATATAAGGCGGTATGGCCGCCTGAAGCACTTATACTTAAGTGAGGAAATGGCACGCAATGTTCAAGAAATGGGGAAAAAGCATGTCCTTCGAGGTGATTGACGCCAATGAGTTTTTTATTTTCTGTCCAAGCAAGTGCCTTAGCAAAACATACGCCGACAAGTAATGATCCTGCAAGGCCAGGTTTATTGGTAACAGCGATAGCATCAATGTCCTGTAGTGAGACATTGGCATCATGCAATGCTTGTTGAACTATGATAGTTATCTTTTCAAGCTGCGATCGTGAAGCCAATTCCGGGATAACGCCACCAAAATATTTGTGGTGATCTTGAGAAAAAAGCGCATGAGAAATCAGACCAAATTCCGGATGATATACTGCTGCGCCAGTTTCGTCACATGACGTCTCTATGCCGAGAATGAGCAGATTTTTCTTCATATGATCAACGTGTTATCATTGCTACAATAGTTTTTTCATGTTTCTTAAAATCCGGCTTAATTTTTGCGTGAATGAGTCGCATATCAAGCGTGGCAAGGCGCAGTTGATCAAGAGAACGGTGTAATGCTTCTTCGCCACCAAGATACTCCATCAAATCTGGTCTCATAATGATATGGGGAAATTCCGCTGTAGAAGTTGCCTCGAGCCCACTTACCCAGTGAGCATTGTAGCTCACAATAATTGTTTGATCTGGTAGTGCTCCTTCAGGACCTAGAATCATTTCTTCGATTTGCCATTCACGTTTGTTTAAGCGCTGCGCGTCTACAGTTTTTTGTAGCGACATGGGCGGCATTAATGATATTCGGTAGAGCCGATAGGGAGTGTCGGGATTTACCTTGAGATATTGTACGAGATTTTTGAAGTTAATGTCTTCATGCATGTGTGTGACTACTTGGTCGCAAATGAGCAGATAGCAAGAAACTGATTTCTTGCTTACTAAAACATTAAACGTGATTTTTTTGTTTAGGTGATCGATCTCATAGCGTGCTTCGTTGCCTGCACAAAATATGGGTATCTCTGGTAGTTGGGTGATATTTTTTGGGAATAGTATGGAACTTGTTATTGTTGCTTGCTCTACAAAAAAAAGTTCTGGATCAATGGTATCCGCTTGTAAGCCTGCATAGGTAGTTAGTAGAACAAGAAGGAAGAGAAATTTTTTTTCCATAGTGTCTCCATTATGCCTTTCATCGCGGTTGCAATATCAATTTGAGGTTATATCTGTGTGTACCGTAACAACTTTTTTTATACCATCAATAGAATTTTAGCATATCTATCTTTAAACTGGTGTCGTTCATTCGATAGGGTATACTAGTGTTTGATAAAGTAGCATACCGTAAAGGTAGGAATTTTCAAAAATGATACGTCGTTTCATCAATTCGCTCATCACCAGAGAGCAGAATACTTCTTCACTCGCTTCCGCATGTGCTTTAGGTATTTTTGTAGCGTTTTCTCCTTTTGTGGGATTGCATACCGTGATGGCAATCGGGTTGTCATGGTTGCTATCACTGAATTTTGTAATTGTATTTTCAGTTACCCATTTCATCAATAATCCGTGGACCATGGTTCCTGTATACTCATTTGGTTATTTTACGGGTGAATTTATTTTGAATGGCATTTTTGGCATCGATACGATTGCAGCTAATCCAGCCTGGATGTCTTATTTGAATGAGTTGTTGTACTCGTATACCGGATTGCACGGTGTTTCCTGGTGGTCATTTATGCTTGGAGGTAATTTGCTAGGGCTTGCCATTGCTGGTATGCTGTACCCCATCATGAAACGTTTTTTTAGTCGATTAATTCCACTAAAGTAATATTATGGGCATCAAAATAGTCGCGCAAAATAAAAAAGCATTCCACGACTATCATATTCTCGATACTACCGAAGCTGGTGTAGTGCTTTCTGGCGACGAAGTAAAATCGCTTCGTGCTGGGCATGTCTCTATGAGTGGTTCCTATGCTACCTTTAAAAATGGAGAGCTTTATCTTACCAATTGTACTATTAGCGCGTATGCACAAGCATATAGCAAAGAATATGATCCCACCAGGAGCCGTAAGCTCCTTCTGCATAAACGAGAACTGCATCGTCTTTTTGGTGATGTGTCCAAAAAAGGAGTTACGTTGATCCCCCTGAAAATCTACTTTAATGAACGCGGCATTGCCAAAGTGGCTATAGGTGTGTGCAAGCATAAAAAGGCTGCGGACAAACGCTTAGAGCTACGTGAACGAGATATTGCTCGTGAAACCAGACGAGAACTGAAGCAAAACTAGAAAATAATTGCTGAACCTGTGCAGGTAATTTTCATAGGGTTGTGCGCGGCTTCTACTTGAGTTGAAATTTTGCCCGCCTGTAAGCAAAATCTTGCATTTTGACATCAAGATTTTGTTATAATTTAAAGTGAATGGTTAGATTTTGCATGAAAAAAGATGGTATTTAGGAGATAGGAAAGGGGATAAGTTATGTTTAGAGGAAAAAATACTACCTTAGGGTTGCTTGTCATGGTGGTTGCCGGTCTTGGCTGTGTGTCACTTAAAGGCATGGAGAGCTGGGCACGCACATTTCCCGCAGGCGTTATAAGCGATGAAGAGCTACAATGTCGAAATGCTTGCCAGTCATTGTTTGCTAGTAAGGTGACTGAATTGAATCAGAAAAGAATGAAAGAAATACAGGCTTTGGATGAACAAAAAGAAAAACTCTCTATGAGCCAAGATAATTATGACGCTAATCGTTGGCGTATTGAGCAAAAATATCGCCCTCAATATCATCAATTAGAACAAGAATTGGGTCAGTGTATGAGAAAATGCTTGGATGATTATCGGTGGCATCGATAAAGTAGCAATATAAAACAAACCCCACCACTATCTAGTGGTGGGGTTTGTTTTATACGTGTTTCACTATGGTTTTTTTGTTAATCAGCTGAAACGGCAAATTCTAGAGCGGTGGGTTGACAGAATCAGCTTCAATTCTATACTTAAAATAATAACTCTTTGAAATGTTTTGGGGGCGTCCTGGCTTCGACGTGTTGTTGATAGTTTTAGGAGCATGCCGAGCGTTGACTGAGTGCTCGTAAATCAATTGGTCAAACTATAAACGGCGAATCTTTCGCACCAGCTTTTGCCTAAGGGCAAGTAGCTTTTGATAGTGAGCGGTGTCTATCACGTTGACTATCAAATATTGACCCGATAGAACTTCTGCATAAGATTTCCCAGGTTTGTAGTGCAGAAATACACTAACATGGCCTCATTGTTACGTAGCGTCGCTGATATGACAATGTGGTAAAAACAGCGAATAAGCATGTAGTGCCTGGTGCTTGACGCAGTGCGGACATGGGTTCAATTCCCATCGCCTCCACCAAATTATGTACACGATCTCTTGTATTACTTATCTCATCATTCGTACGCTGACATAGCTTGGTAAAATAACATGTTGCCCCCCCGAAAATCTATGGCACATCGCTATAAAATTTCTCTCTTTATCTTTAGGCGTGATCTGCGTCTAGAAGACAATACTGGTCTAATCGCAGCTCTACAGCAATCAGCATCCGTTTTACCGTGCTTTATTCTTGATCCACGCCAAGCTGGTGAGGAAAACGAATACCGCAGCGTGCGTAGTATCACCTTTACGCTCAATTCCCTTACTGATCTTGATGAACAATTACAAAGACACGGTGGGCGTTTATATCGCTTCTATGGTGTTGCTCATGAACTATTGGAGCGCATTTTGGATGAAGTGGCATGTGATGCGGTGTTTGTAAATCGCGATTATACTCCTTTTAGTATACGTCGCGATGAACTTCTTGAGCAGGTGTGTAATCGACATACTGTTTCCTTTCATAGTTTTGGGGATGCTTTGATTCATGAGCCCGAGGACATTCTCTCGCAAAACGGATCACCCTACGTCGTTTTTACGCCATTTTTCAAAAAAGCGTCGCGCATCACCATGAGATCAGTTACTTCTTTGCCATCAGGTATTTGGCACACTAAGACGAACCCTCTTGAACAACAAGCTCAGCTGTATTATCGACAGATCTCCGAGCCGATGCAATCCGCCATGCATACGTGCGGTGGTCGTAAAGAAGGAGTTGTATTGTTAGATGATCTTTCAATACTTAAAAATTATCAAGTAACTCGAGATATTCCTGCGCTGCCTACCAGTAATCTTTCTGCTCATCTGAAATTTGGTACAGTATCGATCCGCGAAGTACTACATGCGATAGAAGCGTCTCTAGGAATGTTTCATCCACTTGTTAAGCAACTTTACTGGCGAGATTTTTTCACGCACGTTGCCTATCATTCACCTTTTGTGTTTGGTCATGCCTACCAGGAGAGATTTGATTCTCTTGCTTGGGAGCATAACGTAACCAACTTTAAACGATGGTGTTCTGGTACCACGGGATTTCCCATCGTTGATGCCGGTATGCGTCAATTGAATGAAAGCGGTTATATGCATAATCGTGTACGCATGATTGTTGCGTCATTTTTAACCAAAGATTTACGTATTGATTGGCATTGGGGTGAAAAGTATTTTGCGCAGCAGTTGATTGACTATGATCCAGCAGTTAATAATGGAAATTGGCAGTGGGTTGCATCAGTAGGATGTGATGCTCAGCCATATTTTAGAATTTTTAATCCATGGTTACAGCAAAAAAAATTTGATCCAGACGCTACCTATATCAAACGCTGGATTCCAGAGCTTCGATCTACTTCTCCATCTATCATCCATGCATGGTATCATGACAAACACGTTACACGTGTACTGGTATATCCGCGTCCCATGATTAATCATGCACAAGAGGTGGCATATACCAAAGAGTGGTTCAGAAAACATAGACAAGCAAAAGATTAAAGAGGCATCCATATATTTTGAATGACCCTTTAATCTTTTCAATCTGATAAATCGCTAGCCTTGTGTGTTTTCTTTATTTTGTTCGATTATCTGCGCAATAACATGATCCATAAATGGTTCAAATTCATGTTCTTGTTGTGGCAACTTGAAGTCCTTCACGACTCCCTGCAGTGCTTGAGCAAGATAGAGTTTGAGTGCAATATGCATGTCATGATCTGGCATGATCTCTTCATAATTTTTGATAAGGAATGCGGCTTGCCCCAGGATACCCTGCGCAACGCAATAACGTACGCCTAGATAGGCTGCTTCAGCGAACACGATCGCATTTTCTAGGCGACTTTGATAGGGGATTTCAGCCTTATCTGAACTTGGTTCATTTTCTTTGAGCCACTGTTTTACGAGTTGATAAAGTTCATCAAATCGCTGAAAATTCTGCTCTGCCAGTGCAAGGCGCAAAAGACCACATAAGAACATGCCATTCGATTTATAGCGTTCGAAATTTCTTTGCATTATTTCTGTCGCTTCAGCTACATGATCGAGGTCTGCGAGCACTATGCATACCGCAGTGAGCATGTAAGGTTGATCTTCATAAGTTGGAATCAATCCCTGAAAATAGTTGGTTGCTTCTTCGTTTTTGCGATCACGAGCAAGGCGAATTCCTTTTTCAAAAGCTGAAAACTGCTCTTCGGTGAGCAGATCAAGATAACTAGGATATGTTTGTTTATTTTGTGATGAGGTTTGTGGTTTTTCTTGCGAGCTCACGGCGATCCTTTGTTTAGTAGCGCTATGCTATGTGGTTAATAGTAGTACAAATCACTACAAGATGTTTTATCTCGATGAAGTGCAAGGTAGTGTTCGCATAATTTGCAATGCGCTTAGTATAACACTTCGCCATATTTGTCAAAAAAAACCTGGCACTAGATGCCAGGTTTTTTGAGCGGTAGAAAGTATGTTATTTTACCATACTTGAACGAATCATCCATGCTATCTTTTCATGTTTTTCCATAAGATCGGTTAAGAAATTGTTAGTTCCCATATCACCGACTTTTGCAGATTCGTCTATATATTCACGCAGGGTGCAGATAACGGCTTCATGATCTTCCAAGAGTATGCGCAGCATTTCTTGTGAGGTAAGCAGTTTTCCAGGAGCTTCCTTCAGATGTGTTGTGGCAAGAAATTTAGTCATACTGCCTAATGAATCTCCGCCTAATGTACGTACCCGCTCAGCAACGTCATCTACGAATGAAAAAACATCCTCATATTGTTGGCGAAAAAAATCATGTAAGGGTTTGAAATCATGCCCGATGACATTCCAGTGAAAATTAAGCGTTTTTACGTATAAGGTGAATTCGTCGGCAAGTAAGGCATTCAATACGGTAGCCATCTGCTTACATTGGTGCTCGCTGAGTCCTATCGAAATATCCATTTTTTGTCTCCCTGTAGACTATTGTTATAGAAATGGTTACGTGCTTTAAGTAATTTTAGAGGTATCACAGTATTGTAAGAGCACACAATGATCTGCCAGATATTTTTTAAAATGCTTAACAAGCTGTGCGTGGCCAATATACCCTATGCATTAAATCCTACATGGAAGAAAATGCCTATGAAGCAACCATTATTTTTTGTAAGCAATTGGAAAATGTATTTGTCATATCGGGCCAACATAGCGTTGTACCAACAGTATAAAGAACAACTGGTGTCCACGGTTACCACTACTGGTCATACATTAATTGTCTGTCCTACGGTGAGTGCGTTAGCTGCCATTGCTCATGATAAATCGGCACCATTTTATTTGTCCGGGCAAACTTGCTCCGCTTATGACCAAGGGGCTTATACGGGTGAAACTGATGCGCAATCACTCCGCGAGCTTGGCTGTACCTATGGTATCATCGGGCATAGTGAGCGGCGTATATATCATCATGAGACTGACGAGATTGTTGCACACCAGGCGCAGCAGCTTTTACATCAAGGTCTTATACCCATTGTGTGTATTGGGGAAACAAGAGAAGAAAAGAAAAAAAATCAGACCCATGCAGTGATTGCTCGACAATTAACCGCTGTCATCCGAGTGATAACTAGATCAACAGTGCCCTATTTTTTGGTTGCTTACGAACCTGTCTGGGCAATTGGTTCTGGAAAGCTACCTCACCAGCATGAAGTCGAACGTGTATTTAGTTTTATAAAAACATTAACGCATGGATTGGATATTCCACCAATTAAGCTCTTATATGGAGGGAGCATTAATCCATCTTCCGTAGATTCTTTAAAGAACACAAAAGATCTTGATGGATTTTTAGTGGGAAAAACAAGTATCAATGTTGCCGAGTATAAAGTGGTAATTCAAGCATGTAATTGGTAACGAGTGGTGTGCATCATGTTGGGCTAGGATTTCCAAAAGATACAAAACATAGTAACATGATTTCCAGATGATAAAATCGCGTATTTTTGTGAGGATGACATGCTATATGGTTTTCTACTTACCTTATTGATAATTGACGCAATTCTTCTTGTTCCTATTATTCTCATACAGCAAAGCAAAGGCAGCATAGGTCTCGGATCTTTGGGCGGCGGTGCACAAATGTTATTCGGTGGTTCTGGCGGCCAAGATATTTTTCAAAAAATCACCTGGATTTTAGGTGGTACGTTCATGGGCCTTGCGCTTCTTCTTGCGCTTATGAAAACAAATTATGTTGCTGAAAGTCGCTATCTTAAGCAAATAACTCAAACGGCACAACAGCAGGTGCAAAAAGCCCAACAGCTTCCAGAACGAGTAGAAGAACCGGTTGAACCAGCAACTGCGGAATAACACAAAAAGATGGTACTGCGCCTTGTTCATAATCTTGGGCATTATGCAATTTTACTGTGTACACTCTTGGGTTCTTATGCCCTATTTCTTCTTAAGACGGTTAAGGTTATTTTTTCTACGCGTTTAAAATGGCAGAAGCTATTTGTACAAATGGAAAGAATAGGGGTCGATTCGCTGACCATCATAGTGTTAACCGGCCTTTTTACCGGCATGGTGTTTGCGCTGCAAAGCTACATCGGTTTTCAGCGTGTTGGTGGTGAGCAGTTTATAGGTACGGTTGTTGCTCTTGGCATAATCCGAGAACTTGGTCCCGTATTAACGGGATTGATGGTAACAGGACGTGCAGGATCAGCAATTGCCGCCGAGCTTGGTACCATGCGTATTACTGAGCAAATTGATGCGCTCAAAACACTTAATATTAATCCATTTCAGTATCTTGTTATTCCTCGCATTCTTGCGGGGATGATCATTCTACCGTTTCTTACGTTATTCTGCATGATTTGTGGTATTGTCGGAGGATATATTACGTGCATACATATTTTGGGGTTAAGTCCGGAAGACTATACATCTGGAATTAGAACGTACGTGGAAATGAGTGATATCGTGGGTGGGCTTATCAAGTCATCTGTGTTTGGATTAATTCTGGCATGGATAGGTTCATACAAGGGATATACCACGACCGGCGGAGCGCGAGGTGTTGGTTCATCAACTACGAAGAGCGTCGTGATCGCTTCGATTATGATTCTTATTTCAAATTATTTCCTCACCAAAATTCTTGAGCGCTTGTAGGGAGAGTTTTGTGATTGAACTGGTTAACCTACGTAAACAATTTGGCGCTAAGGAAGTCACTAAGGGTGTGAATTTGGTGATTCCTGATGGCAAGACAACCTGTATCATTGGTAGGTCTGGTGAAGGTAAATCAGTGCTATTGAAGCAAATGATTGGACTCATTCCACCAACATCCGGCAAAATTCTTGTTAATGGCGTTGATGTAACTCAAGTGTCTGAGAAACAGTTTCAATACCACTTTAAGCAGTTTGGTTACGTATTTCAGTTTGCAGCACTTTTAGACTCATTAAACGTTTTTGAAAATATTGCTATTACGTTGCTTGAAAATGCGCGTATGCAACATGCAGATGTGTTGAAGATCGTCAAACAAAAACTTGCGCTCGTAAATCTGAGCGAAGAAACCTTGTACAAATATCCATCAGAGCTTTCTGGGGGTATGAAGAAGCGTGTTGGATTAGCGCGTACGTTGGTAAGTAATCCCAACATTATTTTATATGATGAACCTACTACTGGTCTTGATCCTATTACTTCTCGGGTTATACACGAACTGATTCGTGATATGCAGGTCAAATTAGGTTTGACTTCAGTTATTGTTACCCATGATGTAGAAATGTTTGAGTTTGCTGATTATGTTGCGCTGCTGCACGATGGCACGATTAAGTATTACGGTGAAGCAAAAACAATTTGGGAGTCAGATAATCCTTATATCTATCAATTCATCCGAGGATTAATTGAAGGTCCTATCCAGGCAGAAATCCCCCATATACGCGATAAGTTTTAATAATTTGGTGCATACGATTTCTATAGTATACGAACACACTTTAAATACTTTCCTAGCGTATTCATGTGGTTAAGCTAGCAATCTCTTCTCTCTGCCTGTTATGCTAAAGACAAATCATAGTTTTTGGTTAAAAAGGAATAGTACATGATAAGGAAAATAGCGTTTATAGCCGGCGTGGTAAGCAGTACGGTTCTTGTTGCGCAGTGGCAAGAATTACCTGTGCCCACGACTATAAAGGGATTTTCCATAAAGTCACTTGCGATTGGCAACCAGCATGTTATCTGGGCGCTCGGCATAAAAAATCAGCAAGAATCGGCCCTCTTTTCATGGCATGAAGCAGGTAGTTCTTGGCAGGAAATAAGTAAAAAATTGCCGTATGTCGAGGCGATCGCGGCAAATAATAACAATATTTTATTTGCACTACAAAAAACAAACGGCGCGGCATCATTACAGGCTTGGAACGGTTCTTCGTGGCAAGAAATGTATCGCATTGAGCATGCACGTATAGGATCTCTTGCCGCATTGGGCAAGAATAAAATTTGCGCAGTTATCAATGAAAAAGCCTATATGCTTAACGGCGAATCGTGGCATCAATTAGGAACCATTGAAGGGTTGCGTGAAGTAGCCGCAGGGGGGGGAAATACCCTTTTTGCACGACGCTTTAATTTTGAAGCGGCGCTTAACCCCGTAACTGCGGTTCCAGCACATTCACTCGAATTGTTGCGATGGGAAAATGTTACCAAAACATGGCAAAAACAAAATGTAGTGTCAGAAGAAAAGGAAAAAGGTATTATGAGCATCGCCGCACAAGGTGATACTACACTTTGGCTTATAATTCGCGAAGGAGCTATGGGCGGTAAAGCATATAGCTGGAATCACGAAAACCAGAAACTAGAACAGCGTGGCGTAAACAGCGATTTATATCTCGTTGCCGCAAGTAATGATGGAACCGTGTGGGCTTTGAGTGGTAGTCCAGGACAGCCGGGAAGAAAATTATATCGTTGGGTAGAAGAAAAAAGTGTGCCTGCGCAAAAGGGGCAAGAATCATAATTTATTAAAGGAGTTTTCATGGTTACACTACGTGTGTCTTATTTAATTGGTTTGCTAGCTGGAATTTCGTTAGGTACGCTGGTTTCAGCGGCGGTGATTGAAGTTACATCAACTGAACACTTTAACGAACTCAAGCCCAAGGGTGCGGTGGTAGCTAAATTTTATGCCACGTGGTGTGGTCCTTGTAAAAAGCTTAGCCCACTGTATAAAGATCTTGCTGGAAAAGGGGGATTTGGTGATGTTACCTTCTTAGCAATTGATATTGATAAACATAATGAAATCGCAACGAAGCATGGTGTTAAAGGAGTACCAACCACCATATTCTTTGCTGAAGGCAGAGAGGTCGACAGGATGGTTGGAGGGCAAGATGATTTTGTGTCAGAAGCCTCGAAGGTGATCAATAACAAAATGAAATCAGGTGGCAAAGTCACTAAAGAAGCTGCAAAAGAGCCAGCTAAGAAAACAACACCGGCCAAAAAGAAGACCGCGCCAGCCAAGCAGAAAAAAGTAGCGCCTAAAAAAACGACTTGCGCAACGTGTCCTAAATAATTGAATTCTATAACTACGAAGGGGAATGTGTAATAACCATTCCCCTTCGTACTATTCTTCAAAATCTTTAAATAATAAACTTGGCTGAATGCCGCTATTGTTTTGGTATTTGTTGCTTATATAATTTTCATATTCACCGGCAATCGTGTGGTAAAATATTTGGCATATTTCTACACCGGGATACACACGAATTGGTTGTATGCAATACATTTCAAGCGTCCAAAAGCCATTAAATCCAACATCTCCAAAACCAGCGGTAACATGGATAAAGAGCCCAAGTCTGCCAATTGACGAACGTCCTTCGAGCATCGGTACTAGGTGTTCAGTACGCGTGTGTTCCATAGTACGTCCGAGATAGAGTGTTCCTGTGTTCAACACTAAGCCCTCTGGTGGGATAATAATTGACGTTGCTTTATTGGGTTTTCTCATATCAAGAACATTATTCTCATAAACCAGAAGCTCGTTGTGCAATCGCAGGTTGTAACTATTAGGATTAAGTTGGCGCTCATTAAATGGGTCTATCCAGACGTCAGTACCTAACCTTTTTTTAATTTCTTTGCCAGAAAGAATCATGATGTTCCTTTTTAGGTGTTGGGGTAATGGGGTGCAATACTACAAGTTGATAAAGTAAAGATACCACAATATTTTGTTGTAAACATCTTGCGCAAAGATGTGCCTATAAATAGCTGTACTTGATGCTTTGGTAGAGCAATCTATATGAGTTGTAAGAAACATGTAGGCTTGCTACAATAAACCCGAATAACCCCTACATGTTCTCCATTTTTAAGGGATTCATAATGGAAACAGCCGAAAAAGAGCATTTACTTGAACAGATCAAAGAAGAGAGTTCTCGGTTTCATGGACTCAGCTATGAGATCGCAAAAGTAGTTGTGGGACAACACGATATTGTCGATTTCATAACGATAGCGATATTATGTGGTGGTCACATTCTTCTTGAAGGTGTTCCCGGTGTTGCTAAAACAACTATGATTAAAGCTGTTGCGCAGGCGCTTGGTCTGAAGTTTAATAGAATTCAATTTACTCCGGATTTATTGCCGGCAGATCTTATTGGAACACTGATTTATAATCCAAAAACTCAGGAATTTGAAACAAAACAAGGACCGATATTTGCCAATCTTATTTTGGCAGATGAAATAAATCGTGCGCCGGCGAAAGTACAAGCAGCGCTTCTAGAAGCTATGCAGGAGCATCAAGTAACCATCGGTTCCAAGACATTTATTTTAGATGAACCTTTCTTAGTGTTTGCGACGCAAAATCCTCTTGAACAAGAAGGCACCTATCGTTTACCCGAAGCGCAAGTTGATCGCTTTATGTTTAAATTGTTGGTGCGCTATCCTAGCCTAAAAGAAGAGCGTGAAATTATGACACGATCATTAAATGAGTCAACCATTCATCAAGTGATTGATCGCGCTACCATTTTTTCTGCGCAGGAGCTTGTCAGAAAAATTTATGTCGATGAAAAAATAGTCGATTACATTCTCGCTTTGGTGTTTGCAACACGCTCACCTGAGATGTACCATCTTAAAGAACTTAAAAAATATATTCTCTATGGTGTTTCACCACGCGCGACTCTTGCAATATACTACGCAGCAAAAGCACACGCTTTTTTAAAGAAGCGACATTTTGTAACACCTGATGATGTGAAAATCGTGTGTCCTGCTATTTTGCGTCATCGTCTTGTGTTGACCTATGAAGCAGAAGCGGATGGTATGAGCCCTGATGCGGTAGTGGAAAAAATAGTAAAAACCATTGCGACGCCTTAGTAAAACTAGATTAACACTTATTAGGCCGTTTTTCCGCAGAGTCATGATGTGTACTATTACTTGACAAGAGAAATGTGGGATCGGTATGGTGTGAGAATAACATATTGATGAAGGAATCGCTGCATGAGACATCCGTTTTGGATATTTAATAGCATCTTGACAGGTCTTGTCATCGCAGCATTCGCGTTTACCTTTTTCTTTAAACAGGAAGTTCCTGAGCGTGAGTCTATCAAGCCAAAAAAACGTGCCAAAGAGGTTACGCGAGAAGTGTCAAAAATTAACATAAGCAAAATATATGAATACGATCTTTTTGATACCTATCGCAAAGAGATTTTGACGCCAAAAGAACCGACTCTAGTAACTCCTTTGCCGGAACCACCGCAACTAAGCTCTATGGAAGTACCTGCGCAACCAAAACCACAATTTCTTGATCCGCTCCAGATAACTTTACACGGTATTATGGCAACGAGCGATGACTCAAACAATATAGCCATCATACTCGATAATAAGACAAAGCGTGAAGGCGTATACAAAGTAGGTGAAAAAATAGAAGATGCGCAACTTATACGTATCTTCAAAAATAAAGTTATCTTCTTGCGTTCTAACGGACAGCAAGAAGTATTTTATTTAAGAGCCAAAGATGCGCAAGATGATCCAACCTTTGCTCAGATTAGTGATTGGACGAATGCGATACGAAAAATTGCACCAAATAACTATCAGATTGATCCCGTTGTATTTGTTGAGCGAGTGCCTAATTTAGGGAAATTAATTGATTTGCTTGACCTAACCACGAGCTACAAAGATGGTAAGGGCATTGGTGTCCGTGTTGGGGAATCGGATATTGATTTATTTTCGCAATCACTGGGTTTGCAAGCTGGCGATATGATTATGGATATAGCCGGGATAGCAGTAACAAGCACTAAAAAACGTAAAGAAATTTATGATCATATTATATTGCTTCGTGAAGGTGATTCGTTCAAAGTGACATTGCAGCGAAATGGGCAGTTATTCACACTGAGTTATACGCTTAAAGAATTTACTGAGTCTCGAAAGGTTGAAAAAACGCCACCTCCTGGCATGGTAAGTGAATTTGGCTTAACCGAGGAACAGCAAAAAATACTTGAAAAAAAACATACCTTTGCACCAACACTCCAAGAAATTAGAAAACAAGAACGACGGAATATGTTGCAGCAGGGAAAACCATCGGATGCATCTGCAGCATATCAAACGATACATGAGTAACTGTATGAAAAAAACGCTATCATTTTTGAATGTTATGATCGCAGTCCTCGCCATGATGGTTATGGTGCAGGCGGGTGCCCAGCTGACACAAAAAACTACTAAAGGTATGGCAAGCAAAGGACAGCTTCTTGCTGAAGTCGCACCGAAGAACACGCTTACTCTTAGTCAAGCGATGGGGCCTGCGAGAGAATTTAAAGATGTTTCAGTACCCAATACCGGACCTAAAGAAGTAGTTCAGCAAGATCTAGCAGACAAGCCAAGTGTACCAGCAGCAAAATTGGATGAAGCTGCTCAGCTTGAAACTACTGGTAGTGCTTATGATGCTGAAAAACCCGATGAGCCTGAAATTATTTTTAATTTTGAAAATGCTGATCTGCAGAATTTGTTAACGTACATTGAGCAAATTTTTGATGTTACGTTTATTTCCGATGATGCAATTAATCCTATGGCTCCAGGTGGAAAAGCAGTAAATGGGAATAAAATTTCATTTAAAACACATAAACCACTCACCAAACCAGAAGCGTGGTCTTACTTTACGACCTTTCTTAACATGGCTGGATTGTCACTTTATCAGGATGGAGCTGCTCCTAAAGTGTACCGCATTACCAGCATAGATAATACAAAAAAATCACCAATACCCGCGTTCATAGGTGTTGATGCCGACACCTTGCCTGATACTGATGCCAAGGTTCGGTATGTTTATTTTGTTGAATTTACCACGCTTGATACGTTAAAAGGCGTCATAGAAAACTTGCGCAGTAGCTCTTCCTCAGTTGTTTTTATGCAAGAACTCAAGGCGTTTATGCTTACTGATAGTGCTTACAACATAAAAGTGTTGATGCGGATTATTAAAGAACTTGATCGTATTGTTATGCCACAAGCTATGTCTGTTCTAAAACTAAAACAGGTTGATGCTAAGCGTGTTGAGGATCTATATAAGAGTCTTATTCAGCCAGATCAACAGACGGGAGCTGCGGGGAGAATTATTGGCCCAAGAAAATCGTCCGGTGCTAATTATTTTCCTGATGATGTGCGCATCATTGCAGAGCAGCGTACCAATTCTCTGATTTTGCTTGGATCGCGCGATGCTATTCGTCAAGTAGAAAATTTTGTTATCCGTGATATTGACGTTGAGCCAACAACTCCCTATTCACCGTTACATATCTTTCCGTTACGTTATGCAGATGCAGAGACGGTAGCTGCAACCATGAATACTGTCACTAAATTTGGCCAAAATATACCGGCTGCTCAAGTAGGAGGTGTTCGTGGTGACGACAAGTATTTTAGACCAATGTCGTTCACCGCTGAACCAACCAATAATCGTGTGATTGTACGTGGTGATTACGATGATTTTCTTAAAGCTAAAGAAATCATGGAAAAACTCGATGAACCACAACCGCAGGTTGCTATAGAAATGCTTATATTAACCCTTGGTGATATTAATACCAAGGAATTGGGAGCTCAAATCAGAAGCAAAACGCCAGGTGGGGTAAGTGGATTACTTGGTAATAACATTAAATTTCAAACATCAGGTTTGCGTGCTGGAAGTTCTCCACAGGGCATAATAACGAATGACTCTGCTGTAACCGGAGCACAACGTATATTGGGAGATCTCATAAATTTAGTGATTGGAAAGGGGGCAGGTAATACCATTTTATCGCTTGGTACTGATCAATTTGGTGTATGGGGCATTTTCCAAGTTCTACAAAGTATTAGTAATACACAAGTCGTTTCAAATCCTTTTTTAGTAACAGCCAATAAGACGCCAGCAAGCATATCTTTAGGTGAAACACGCCGTATTGTAACAGCAGAAGTTATTTCGACATCTAGAACGCAAACAAAAAAAGACATTGATGCAAATCTTACCATACAGATTACCCCGCAGATTAACTCTGATGGTATGATCATTTTTGCTTTGGAGATTTCGATAGAAGAATTTCGTAGTGCTTCGCCAGAGGATGGATCGAGGACGATTAAGACTATTAAAACATCAACTATTGTCGCAGATAGAGAAATCTTAGCTCTTGGTGGATTGATAAGAAATAGAACTGCAACTGACGAAAGTAAATTCCCTATTCTGGGTGATATTCCGCTTATTGGCTGGTTGTTTAAAAACAAAAAGCGTGAAGATTCTAAGGAGAATTTACTTGTGTTGATTTCTACACGTATTATTCAACCATTAAATAGAAAGCAGGCTGAAACCTTTACCAAAACACATATTGATGAGTACCATGCTGATATTCAAGATATTAAATCAGTGATTAATGATCGTGATCTTGTTGATAGGACGTTCTTTAAGGAAAAGGTTGGCAGCCCTTCCGCAACGGTTGATTATAATATATTCAAAGGAACGCCATTCGCGGATCTGCAGCAAGAAAAAATATTAGTAAAGAAAAAACGCCGGCGAAAGAAGAAAAAAACAGCAATGCAAAATGCAGCAGCTAAATCTACGGAACAAAGCACATGTTAAAAAATGTTTTAATACCGGAAAAAATTGGTTCTTACTATCTCGTGAGTAAACGTGTCTTGGGGTTAGACATTGGTAAGAGTCATGTCCGCGCGATTCAAGTTATGCTACGTGGTAGGACGATAACCACAGAGAAAGTTTTTCAGGAAGCTGTAGAAAATGGAACTACTCCATCAAATCAAGAAAAAATTGTAGAAGCTCTTCGCGTCATTATGGGGCAAGCACACAAAAAATGTGTTATTCATACGGCACTTCCAAGCAACTTGATGGTATTCAAAACATTGCGGTTACCTTTTGTTGATCGTGAAAAAATTGCAATGATTATCAATTATGAGATTGAGCCATTGTTGCCATTTGCAGCTTCTGATGCACTGGTAGATTTTATTATTACCAAAATACATCCTGAAGATTCGTCAAGTGAAGTTCTTGTTGCAGCAGTGCAAAAGCACCATGTTATCCAGCATCTTGATATGCTTGCGCAAGCGGGCATAGATCCTGAGGTTGTTACCGTTGACATGTTTAATTTGTATGCACTTTATGAACGCGTCCCAACATATCAGAAACACATGGGTGGTGTAGCTCTTGTTGACATGGGATTTACGCATACCACCATCGCGTATATTTTTAACCGCCAGCTACGCATGATTCGGTCATTGCCGCGTGGCATGAATTATTTCGCTAAACAAGTGCATCAAGATCTTTCTATATCAATCGCTGAATCATTTGATCTTCTTCAGCGATTTGGTCTTGAACCAAATAATGATCTTGCCTATAGTGAATCAATAAACAAGATTATGTCGGACTTTGTGCAAGAAATTCAATTCACCCTCACGTCATTTTCAAGCAAAGATACTGAGCGCTTAGAGCTTATAGTACTGATTGGTGATGGTGCTGTTATTAAAAACATTGAACGTTTTATGACTCAGTTTACTGGTGTTCGCTGTGAATCGTTTGAATTCAATGGGCTGTTTACTAGTCAGGTGATCAAAAATAAGCTGCCATCTATTATACACAATTCGTTTGCGCAGAGCCTTGCTAATGCGCTGCCTTCTTCGCTTACAGAACAAAGTAATCTAAGACAAAAGGAATTTGTTATTACTGATACACGTACGTTTGTTCAGCAGTTAGCAGTTGGAGGTGTTCTTACGGTGTTGTTGGTTGGTATTTTAGGGTTTAATTACTGGCAAAGAACGCGATTATTGTCTCATGAAATTCAAACCTCGCAACAGGAAATTATTCGTGCTCTAAAGCAACATTTTGTGTTATCGCAAGACAATGACCTAGAAGAACTGATCGTTTCTGCAGAAGAAAAGGTTAAAAAAGAAGAACAGATGTGGTTTGCATTTTCTGGTCAAGCTCGGTCATCATTCTTAAAATATCTTCTTGCATTACATGCATTAGACAAAGAAGGACTAGGACTCGTGGTTGATCGTCTTGATATTAGCAGAGGCATACTCACGCTCAAAGCACGTGTCAAAGATTACGATGCATTACGAAAACTAGAAAAAGATCTCAAGCAATCTCCCTTATTTAGTTCAATAGAACCTCAAGAAAAAACAGATTTTACTATGCGGATTACGCTCGCAAAAAATGGAGGGGAATAGTATGCAATTTATACAGAAATTATATGCATATTTTGATACGCTCGAGCGCGCTAAGGTATATAGATATATTATAGTAAGTGTTGTGGGGACGCTTCTTTTGGCAGGAGCAGGTCTGTATTATGTGCATCGTACGATACAGTCATTACAAAGTGAGCTAGAAGAAATTAATGATTTAAGATCTAGTCGCGTGCAATCTATTCTACGACGTATAGAACACGTTAAACAACAGCGTACTGAGGTCAATGCTATATTGGCAGAAGATGAAGCATTCAAAATAGGTGGCTATTTGGATGAAAAATTGGATTTGCTCGGTATCGCTACCAACAAAAAAGAAGAGACAGCCACACAAGTAGTGTTGGATGACAATTACCGTGAAAGTGTCTTGAGCGTAAAATTTGCTGAAATTACCATGAAGCAGCTTACTGAATTGCTGAACATCATAGAGCAAAATAAACGCATTTATACCAAGGCGCTTGAAATTACGCGTTCAACTAAAGTGCCTCGTACCATAGATGTTTCATTGACCATAGCAACATTACAGCCACGTACGGCGACATCGGAATAGGATTTGCGTATGCATAAAAAGTTTCTAGTGGTTATATGTAGTCTCGTATGGTATACGCCACATCTACAGGCTATACATGAACAAGCAGCATCAAGTACTCAGGAGCAGCTTGCCCTCAATCACAGGGGTTCTGCAAAGAAGCATCGTCGAGAAAAATCAATAAAATTTGATTTTGATGCGATTGATCTTGTTGATATTGTGAATATGCTCGCGGCGGAAAAAGGCGTCAATGTCATATTACCAATAGGTACCAACGCATTAACTGCTAAAGTAGTTTTGCATATGACTGAGCAGGTAACGCTTACCCAGGCGTGGCAGCTGCTCTACACATTACTCAATGTGGCAGGGTATAGTATGATCGAAAAAAATGGCGCTTATACCATTATTAAGAATACGGCTGGCATTACGCGTGATCCTGCGCCAATCTATATAGGTATGGAGCCAGAACAATTACCAGATTTTGAAAAAAGAATTACCTATATTTATTATTTAAGCTAT
Organism: Candidatus Babelota bacterium; assembly: GCA_023382795.1. Lineage (GTDB taxonomy): Bacteria > Babelota > Babeliae > Babelales > Vermiphilaceae > UBA6230. The sequence continues at coordinate 57,700 of JAHDWT010000001.1, read as the reverse complement.
ATAAAAGTTCCTATTTCAGGTGCAGAAAAGCAAAGTGAGTTGGATGGTATCCTCAAAGAACTTTTGTCACAGAATACTCTGGTGCTCTATGAACAATTTTCGAATGCGATCATCATCAATGACAATGCAAATAGTGTTCGAAGTGCCATGAAAGTCATTAAAGAACTTGATCATCCAGGCTTTCAAGAATCATTTGATGCTATACAGCTAAATTATACGCAGGCAGACGCCATTGCGGATTTATTTAATAAAAGTATTCTGGCTGTAACCGATCCACGTACTCGATTTAATGTTCGTAGGCCTGGAGAAGCATTTTATTTTCCACAGGGTACACGCATTATACCAGAGCCTCGTACGAACCGATTATTTGTCCTCGGTACACGGCAAGCCATAGATCGGGTTAAAGACTTTATTCGCAAAGAAATAGATGTTGATTTGGGATCGGGGAAATCCATTATTCATACCTACCAATTACAATATCTAGATGCAAATACGTTTGCTCCAGTATTAGAGGGTATTGTAAAATCTGCATCTGCAGAAGGAACAGGACAGGCAAAGACAGGTACGGCAGGAGCAACCGGTTCAGAGCGCTATTTCGAGGGAGTTATTATCACTACCGATAAGCCGCGTAAATCAGGAGCACTGGGAAGTGCTGAATACTTTGGGAGCAATCACCTTATTATTGCAGCGCGTAATGATGATTGGAACCAGATCAAAAAACTTATTGAACAACTCGATACACCACAAGCAACGGTAATTATAGAAGTTTTGATTGTCGATCTAACCATGAGAGACAATCGTACGCTTGGCAATATGATGCGTAATCCTAAGGCAATACCGCTTTTCAAAATTGGCAATAGTAATGGTGCCGTAGAATTCCAGAGCGCTCAAATTACGCCAGGAGAGGTTGCAACTAATCTACAAACACCGGCATTACCTCCCTCGCAAAGTTCGATCGCCGCAGATCTTGCAAAATTTAATCATTATAGTGGAAGTAGTGTGGTAGATGTTAATATGCTTGCTGGTCTAACACCTGGATCAACTGCAATTACGATAAGCGATAAAGATGGTAGTGTGTGGGATATTTTGCAGGTATTGCAAAGCTACGGCCAAACAAAAATTCTTTCACATCCGCATGTTGTGGCAACCAATAATAAGCAAGCTACCGTTTCTATCGGTGAAGATCGTATTGTTGATGGTGATTCAGTTGGTAGCGCTGGAGGCGCAATTACGGTGAAGAAGGACATTGTTAAAGCAAATTTAGAAATAAAGCTTACACCTTTGATCAGCGAAGAAGGGGGAACAATCAGTTTGAAGGTTGAAGTGAAAATAAATGAATTTATCTCTTCGGCAGCGACTGATGCAAATAGAGTTACGCGTACAATGATTACGTCAGCAGCGGTTCTTTCAGGAGATATCCTACCGTTAGGGGGATTGATTCGTGATCGGGCTGCTATAGCTCAAAGTAATACGCCGTTGTTAGAACGCATTCCAATTATCGGTTGGTTGTTTAAGCGTCGTAACGCCGAAAATACACGCAATAATTTAACCGTATTTATACGACCAACGATGGTGCAACCACGTTTGCGAGGTGGTATGAGCGAGTATACTGAAAAATATATTGCTCTAGCGCATGGATATGCAAAAGAAGGAACGCTTTTTGATACTATGCGCGATCCTATTACCCGTTGGTTTTTTAAGACCGCAGAAGATACCCATGAAAGCGTCGATGCATTTTTACAAAAAACTAAGATTGATGAGAAACTATTTGATGCTCCTAAGGCAACGATAGAATCGTCTCAAGATACTTCTCGTGTTTCTGAAAAGACAGCAATGCCATCTAAAGGGAAAATAGCAGAACACAACCAACAGATGGCAGAAATTCGTGCGCAGAATCAAAAAACTACATCTTCTGATAGCGAAACAGTAGCACATGCGCAAGAAACTCAAGATAAGGATTCTCGGGCCGATCAACTTAAAAGATTATTGAAAGATGAGATGAATCCACTGCTAGCGCAGCAGCAAGTCGCTGGTGAGGCGATCCTCAATGCGTAACAACTGATTGTATTTAGCGGTTCGTTCTGCGCGCAACAAACCTCCTGCTTTGAGCTGACTTGCATTGGTGCCAACGGCAAGATCTACAAGCAGCGTATCTTCAGTTTCTACTGACCGATGTGAAAAAATGGTACTGATGCTGTGTTCTTGACACAAGCGTACCGCTTGGAGTGTTTCAGTGATAGTACCGATTTGATTTGGTTTGATGAGCACGGCATTAAAGGTATTCCGTTGTATACCGTAGGAGATGCGCTCAGGATTCGTGACCACTAGATCATCAGCAACCAGTTGCGCAACGTGACCGAGACGTGCATTGAGTAGTGCCCACCCTTCCCAATCAAATTCACTCAATCCATCTTCTATGGAATAGATAGGATAATGAGTGATTAAACCTTCATACAATTCAATCATATCTTGCGTTGAAAATTTGTTATCTCCCCATTGGTATATTCTTTGCTCTTGGTTGTAAAGTTGCGATGCTGCAACATCAAGCGCTAATGCGCACGTTGCACCATAGGTACTATTTACTTTTTGTACCAGTCCGCTGAGCAAATCAAGCGCTTCAAAATCACTTTCAAAATCAACCGTAAAACCACCTTCCATGCCTACGTAAAAATGCTTGCCTTGCTTGCGTAATTCTTGTTCTAAAAGATGAAAGAGTGTCATGCCGACTTCTACGCAGGAACGCACTGTGTGTTGTCCTGCAGGCACAATCATAAATTCCTGGATGAATAGATTATTTGAAGCATGAACACCACCATGTATCATATTAAAAAGAGGAAAGGGGAGTGTGACTTCTTCAACTCCCATTAAATGAGCAATAAGCTCATAGGGCTCAAGCTGCTCCATGGATGCTTGCGCTTTGAGCACTGCGCTACTGACAGCCAACATAACGTTGCCACCAAGTTTCTCTTTATTTTTTGTGGCATCCATTTCGAGCATTTTCATGTCGATCTGAAAAACATCTGGTTCTTGATGCAGCAGAAGTGGGGCTATGTTGCGTTCGATTACACTGATTGCGTTGAGGAGCCCTTTGCCCATCAAGCGATTACCGCCATCATACATTTCACGTGCTTCATGAAAGCCACGCGAAGTTCCCGAAGGGACTGACGCTACAACACGCAGTTCCCCATCGAGTACTAATTCGCATTCTAAAGCAGGATATCCAGAACTGTTAACGATTTCTCGAGCAAAAACATTGGTTATTTTCATAGCGCTTCCCCTTACATCCCAAGCAAAAACTACTGTCTACTGTATCGGGAACGCGCAAGAATTTGCAATAGAAACCGCTATTCTTCGTTGTTATTCTTTCTTTTTGATCGTTGGCAACAGGCGTAAACCATATTCCTTTAAAATAGTGTCATCTACGGCACTTGGCGTTTCCATCATAGGGTCAAAGCCACGTTGATTTTTTGGAAATGCGATTACTTCCCGAATTGAATCAACACCCGCAAGAAGCATGATTAAACGATCAATACCAAGTGCAATGCCCCCGTCTGGTGGATAGCCAAATTCTTGTGCTTCAAGTAAGAAGCCAAATTTATCTTGGGCGGCTTGTTCACTAAGACCAATGAGCTCAAAAATTTTTCTTTGTACGTGAGCATCATGAATGCGAATTGAACCACCACCAATTTCATTGCCGTTCAGTACGAGGTCATACGCGCGGGCCTTCATGTCCTGAGGCTTTTGGTGCTCCCAACCATCTTGAGGTGCGGTAAATGGGTGATGTGCTGCTTTTAATTGTTTGGTTTGAGCATCATATTCAAAAAGTGGAAAATCGGTGATCCATAAAAAGTTAAATACGTTTTGCGGAATGATATTAAGTGATTGTGCAAGCGCAAGACGTAATCGACCTAAGACTTCCCACGCCTCTTGGTAAGGGCCTGCTACCACAAAGAGGGTGCTTGCCTGACCAGCTTCTTTGATGATTGTTTGTAGCTGTTTAAGAAAATCTGCCTCGAGGAACTTAGCAATCGGTGAATCTGGCGAACCATCTTCTTTAAAGCGTATCCACAGAAGTCCCTTTGCACCGCACTTTTGTGCCTTGGTGACCCATCCGTCTAATTCAGAGCGCGTAAACACGGTATTAGGAACGCAAAGAGCGCCGACTTTGCCACCGAGATCGAGTACATTTTTTATGAATTTAATTTCTGTGTTGATAAGTAGTGAGCTTATATCATGAATTGGCATTTCAAAGCGATTGTCAGGCTTGTCGGAGCCGTAGCGAGCAAAAGCGGTGGTATAATCCATGTGCTCAAATGGAATAGTCAATTCTTTGCCAAGAATCTTTTTCCAAAGATGTGCTAATAAGCGTTCGATGAGATCTTGGATATCACCTTCTTTGATGAAGGACATTTCAATATCGAGTTGCGTAAATTCTGGTTGCCGATCAGATCGCAAATCTTCGTCTCTAAAACAGCGTGCCACTTGGAAATAACGCTCAAACCCAGCAACGATCAACAGTTGCTTGTATAGTTGCGGAGATTGTGGCAGTGCATAGAGGGCGCCGTGAGTGATACGTGAAGGCACCAAAAATTCGCGTGCTCCACCGGGAGTGTTGCGAGTGAGAATAGGGGTTTCGATTTCGTAAAAAGCTTCTTGGTTTAAGAAATCGCGCATAGCAAAAATAACATTATGTCGGAGTGCCAAACGCTTTTGCATGTCGAAGCGACGTAAATCGAGATAGCGATATTTCAGGCGAAGTTCTTCATCAACCTCATCTGCATTTTCTATACTAAATGGTAGAGCTTTTGAGGTGCTAAAGATGGTAAGGGTTTGTGCTTGCAATTCCCATTTGCCGGTTGCCAAAGCGTTATTTATTGTTCCAGGCATGCGGTCGACAACAACCCCAGTGACGCAAATGACATACTCTGAGCGCAAATCTTCTGCCACTTTATGTGCTTGTGTAGAGACTTGTGGATCAAAAACTACCTGCATTAATCCTTGGCGATCACGCAGATCAACAAATATTAAATTTCCATGATCTCTGCGTCGATGTACCCATCCACACAGAGTGATTTTCTTTTGCAAGTGAGCTTCATTCACCTGTCCACAAAACGCCGTGCGTTCGAAAAATTGCATTGATTTGTCCTTAGAGGGTTTGTAGTTCTTTCTTAATCAATTGCTGCGCCAAGTGAGCCGACACCACTTAGATTTGGTAAGTAATATTTGACATCACTGTCACCAAACCGGATACCAACACCAAAGAATGCGCTCGCATTGTGCTTACTTACAAAGTCATCCGCACCGAATGTTACATAAAGATTTCTGAACATGTAGACACGGTTGATCCATTTTATGTGTACCCGGCGATCATCCAATCTGTTCCAGCCAGTGAAGTCAAATGCTTCTATACTGGTGACCCATCTGAATTTTTCAGATTTAAATGGAATGTCATAATCGATACCAATACCAACAGTATTATCAAAAATACCAAAACGTACCGCAACGTCATCAAAGAGTTTACCAAATTGAAGACCGAAGCGGATGGATCCCCGATAAAAACGCTCTTGTTTTTTCGCGTAGATAAAACGCAGCTTATCTCGATCAGTCAGATCTAGGGTATCTGGATTAACGGGTTCACATTTTTCATCCGTATATTCTCGGAATGTTTCTTTGCGTTTAACAAATCCTCGCTCAGAAGAAACAAGTTGCACGAGATAGAAATAATCATCATTAGGATGAATACGAATATCAAAATATCCTTTTGCATCTTCAAATTTATAATTTTCAGCGGGGCGCTGCATGCTTTCTACGTGTGCATCAAAGACAATTTGCATGCGGTCGATTTTGGCGAAGTAATTTTTAAGTCCCTGTGCGGCAACTTTGATGTCTCGATACGTATCATCTTCATTGATAAGCTTGCCAAGAAGTCCTTTTCCTTCATCAATTTTACCCATCACAGAATTAATACTTTGAAGTCCATCACGTGCATGGGCAGCGGTGTCCTCAAATGATTCTGCTGCCGATTCTAGTGTTGATGCAATACGGTCAAAGTCACGGTCAAGCACTTGAGCAACTTTGTCTGCTCCTGAGCGCACTGCTGGTACAACTTGCGTTTCAATCTTTTCTGCCAGCCTTCTCATGTCAGCACCAAGTGCAAAGAGATTATCTATGTTTTCATCATTGCGGCCGATAGCACGGTCGATGGATTCAGAGAAGGAAGCCAAGCGCTCCGCTGTTGATTTTAAATTTTCCATCATGTCGTGTAATTGTTCTTTACCACGAACGCCGCCTAGTACATCATTAACCGAATCAGTGATTGATTCTATGTTGGATGCAATTGTTTTTACTTTTTGTAATACTTCATCCATTTGTACCGGAGCTCTGCTTGGTCGTGGGAGGGCGTCTCCAGGACTTAATTTTTTAGTCAGAGGATCACCGGGAATAATTTCGAGATATTTTGGTCCCAGTAATCCATCTTGGCGTACGATGGCATATGAATCAGCATAGAGTGAATAATCACGTGAAATCATGACATTTGCTTCAACCGTCATCTCATGATCCGGGATGAGACTCACAGATTCTATCCAACCTACCTTAACGCCGGCTATTTTAACTTCGGCTTTACGAGATACCCCAGAGATATCTTTAAAATATATTCGGTAAAGTGCATAACGAGCTCGATCAAATCGTAATGCTCCAACCTGAATTCCCATATAAGTAAATATGCCAAGCGCAAGCAGCACGAATATGCCAACGCGCGTCTCTATTGAATTGCGCAACTCAATTCCTTACGTATCAAAGCCAATATAATCGTCTTACTATTATTTCATATGCAGGGCCATCTGATGGTGGTGCCTGCTTACGTTCCACAATTGCGTAAAGCTTTTGCGTAACGTTTTTTATAGAACCATAAGATACCACAGAGAATACCATAGGTTCAAATTTTGTACTCAATAAAGGCGTTAATGCTGGCGATAGGGACGAAAAATCTTTGCCATAAATTGGCGCTAACAGCTGGTTCCACTGCTGTGTCCAGTTAGCTTGTAGAGTCATTTTTTCTAAACTTGTTTTGAGTGCATTTTCTTGCTCTTTACCAAATGGTCGGAATCCGAGTATACGTTTGAGCGATGATGAAAATAGCCAGGGTTGTAACATTTTGTCTTTGCTCCAGGTGGTAAAAACATCGGATAGATATAATCTTGCTTGTTTCGAGTCCTGTGGTTTGTCAGAAGCCTTAGTATCGTGTGGTTCCAAAAATAGATTTTGGCCGAATGCTGATGCAATCTCTTTAATAGCGCATAGCTCTGTAATGTCGTTTAACGGATACGTGCGTTCTTTGAGAAATGCTTCTATTTTTTCAAATAATTTTTTAGTGCCCATTTCGCGATCAAGTATAGTACACAGTTGTTCTACAAGGGCTTTGGGGCTATTTTGGGGATCTGTCGTTTTTAAAAATTCATGCTTGGTAAAATCATAGAGTTGATTCAAATTTACCTTACCTTCTTCGCATCCGATGCAGATTTTGATGGTGCCATATTCAGTTTTCTGCGTTTCTGTTATAGCAAAAGTTTGCCAAGAATCCACCTGGGGCATGATCATGCCAATCAGATTGGCTGCTGCTTGCCGTTGATCAGCTGCTGACGATTTTCCCGTGCTTGCAGCTTGTTGGGGAGAAGTAGGTTGTTGTTTTTTATTTTCTGATGTTAGTGGATTTGCAAGGCGACATCGCGCAAGTTCTAGTCCACTGAGTGCCAAAAGACGTGCTTTTTCCTGAGTCAGCTCTACGTGCATGGTGGTGACGTGGATACCTGAGCGATACACCACTCCAGTTACGATAAGCATAGCGAGACCGATAAGCATAAGAGTAACGACTAACATGTATCCTGAGGCGTGCTGTTTCATCGTATCATTCCTGCTAAAAGTTCGCGGTGACTACTTCTGGTCGCTTTTGGTCTTGGTCCTACGTTGAGTTTCGGTCGTCCAGCGAATGAGTTTGTTGATTTTGTGCTTGGTGCTTTATTGGTGTTTTTTTGTTGGATAGAGGTTGATGGTGTTCCAGGATTTTTTTGGTTAGTTGGTGATGATGGCTTAGTCTGTTCTGCTGTTTTTGGTGTTTCTGGAATCTTTGACACAGCAATAATTGGCAGGGTATATTCTACTCTAGTTTCGCGTGTGTACCGATTGTTCCACAAGGTTAATGATAGCACCACGTAGTCAGGTAGCAGGATTTTTTTATCAATTTCTTCTGATGGCCATTGTTTAACAATAATTTTCTTTTTTTTGGGTGTTGTGGTGGTCGCCTGTTGTGAAGTTTGATTGCCACTCACCTCTTTTTTCTCCTCTACAAATGCTACAAATTCTAAGCTAAGATCTTTAACGCCATCAATTAATGTGTGCGTCTCTGATTTTTTGGTATCAGCTTTTTGATACGCAAGATCATATGCTTCAGAACGGAGTAGATGATATGAGCCTTGATGCTCTGGGTCAGGTTCCATGCGATAGGTTACGCGTACTAGGTGGGGTTTTCCTGTGTTGTAGCTAGGCAATACATTGGTGGTTACAAAACTGAGTTCGCGTGTCGGTGTATTTTCACCGGTAGTAAATACGTGCTCGATAGGGACCAACTCAATTTTTTGTGTCTCTTCTTTTTGTTCCGTTTTTTTGGCGATCAGAGGTACAAATACTCCAGAAACATCGCGTATGGATTGTCTAAAAAAGAGCATAAAGCGAACATCAACAGACATAATGTTACGTATGCTAGATGCGCTACGATGGAGTTGAGCGACGCTGCTGAGGAGCATCATACTCAACATAGCCGCAATAGCACTTGCTATGATAACCTCTAGAAGAATAAATCCTTGTTTCATGCCGTTTGTGGTTTTTTAGATTTTTTTTCTGGTTTGTAAAGCAATGTTACTATAAATTCACTTCGTGTCGATTTGCCATCCTTCCACGTAATCTCCATTTCTTCTTGCACCATTCCCGGAGTTTTTTTGAAATACTCTTCTTGCGGAATATTTTTTGCTTGATAACGCATTACTGTGGGGGGGGCAGTGATAGTTTTTTCTTGAGTCATTCGTCCTGATTCCTGGGCAAGAAGTTTTTGGCGAGCATCGAGTAAAAAATATTCGGCAGCCAGGAATCGCAGAGTTTTTCCAGAAGTTCCCGCTATTTTAGTCATGACGGTGGATTGCAAGCTAAAAAGAGAGGTAAGCACGATGCCGATAATCGCAAGTGCAAGGAGCACCTCAGTTAACATAAATCCTGGCGATTGGTTAAGGCGTTTGAAATGTATCATATTCTTTAAATGTGCCGCTAAAGGGATTTAATACCAGACCAATTTCTTTTTTGTGCTCATTTTTTCTATCGCCAGCATCCGATACATTGATAATCACGGATTGTGTTATTCCTTCTGGCATGATATAAAACCATGTTTCTTGAGTAAGTTCTGTCATTGAGCGCTTCATCTCATCGAAGCCCTCGATAAAGAAGTTTCTTATGACCATAGTTTCGGGCCATGTGATAGCAGATGCAAGTTGATATCTGCGAACGCGTTCGAATCCAGGTTTTCCTTCATCATCAAGTTTATTGGTTGCTACAAAAAGCTCGACGCGACGAGTGTTAAAAAAAAATGAAATTCGATGTACGTTGCCAGTTTTAATCGCTTGTTGCAAACCAAGTTGTGTTAGTGCGTTAAGGCGATCAAAAAACATAGTACGCTGTTGGCTTACGCGTTGTCGTTGGAAGTTCGGCACAACAACGGCTGCCATAACCGCTATAATTGCTATGGCAACCATTATTTCTATAAGCGAAAAGCCGGTTTTAGTCTTCATCCCACACACTAATCCATTCAGCTTCCTTGGCACTCTTACCCTGCTTGCCATATGAAAGAAGTTTGTAAGGATGTTCTTCACCTTCAGTAACTTCATAGATGAATTTTCTTCCCCAAGGATCTTTTGGGGCATCTTTACCTTTTAGATATGGTCCATCCCATTTGCGAGAGGCTGCTTCTTCTGCAGGCCTTACGACCAAATCGCGTAATGTTGATGGATATTGAGATGTGTCGAGATTGTATTGATCGATTGCTGATCGTATTGCGACCAAATCAGTTCTGGCACGTGCAGTTTTTGCTTTGTCGAGTTGTCTAAATATTGCTGGCCCAACAGATACAGCAACAATTGCGAGAATAGCGATCGCAATCATGATTTCTATTAATGAAAATCCATCGCGTGTATGTTTTTGCATGGTAATCATTCATATCCTTTCATTAAATTATTCAAAATTTTGTCCCATTTGCATGATAGGCAACGCTATTGAAATAACGATGAAACCAACAATAAGGGCCATTGCTACTAATAATATAGGACTTATTTTTGCTGTTAAACTATCAGCGGCTTCTTTCATATCTGTCTCATAATTCTGCGCTACGGTGAGTAACATAAAATCAAGTTGTCCGCTTTGCTCACCTGTTTTGATTAGATAAATTGCAATAGGAGGAAATAAGGTCGTTTCTTGCAGATACTGTGCTATTTTCCCTTGTTTAATAATTTTGTCACGTGCAGCATTGAGGGCATCTTTTAATATTCTGTTATCGGTAATTTGCACCACAATATCAAGAGCTTCAGATAAATTTACGCCACTTTCTATAAGCATGCCCAAAGTCTGAGAAAACTGTACCACTGCTCCTGTGCGTGAAAAGTATCTCACAACTGGAATGCGCAATTTCCATGTATCGATAAATCGCTGTCCAGTTGGTGTAGTGCTCCAATAGCGATATAAGAAATAAATAATAACAGAAGAGATCAAGAGAATGAGATAGTGATTTACAAGGAAGTCAGAAATGACGATGAGCAATTGTGTAGAACCCGGGAGCTGTTTACCAGACTCGGTAAAGTTTTCTACCATGGTAGGAACAACCCAAATCAACATTACAGCAACCACTAGCACAGCTACACCGAGTTGGATCATGGGTTGAGCAAGTGCTGAACGGATGCGGGCGCGCGTTTCCTCCTTGCGTTCAAGAAAGCCGGTAAGACGTTCCAAAATAGTTTCTAGTTTTCCGCTTGCTTCGCCTGCACGGACCAATTGTACATAGATGTTATCAAATACTTTGGGATATTTTTTGAGTGCATCAGCAAATGAGCTACCTTCTTTAATATCATCCTTTACGGCTACTAATATGCTTTTTAGCGTCCCTGACATTTGGTCGATTAACAACTCTACTGCTTGTAAAAGTGGAATGCCTGATTTTAACAACACGGCCAACTGTTTTGTAAATAAAATACGATCCTTGGGTTTTACGCTCATGGGCATGAGCCAGCTGAACCACGTTCGACGCGTTCCTTCACGCGCGGTTTCTATAGTGATAGGATACATCCCCTGTTGTACGAGTCGTTCTTTGACTTCTTGTTGCGATGAAGCGTCAAGATAGCCAGAAACTTTTTTGCCTTCTTTTGTGAATGCTTGGTAAGCATATAGCGCCATATGTGCGGCCCTCGCTAAAACGTTGCTATGTGTACAAGGTAACGTGCTTGAGTGTGCAACTATTTTCATGGTACGATGCTTATCATAGAATGTTTCTCTAGCATATAGAGGTCGACCATGAAAACAAAATGGTATGCATTAAGTATAGCAGGTTACTTGATTAGTCATAATCTAAACGCTCTTGATAATCAACAACCTGTGGGTTTATCAGAATTTAAAACAGTTAGTAACGTTACCAAAGATGAATTGTTACTCGCGCCGATTTCTTTTACTACGCAGGGTTTGGAATACTTCATGCGAGATGTGTTTAACAATCCATATTATAGTCAGGAAATTCTTCCACATAATTTTCGGCATCTTTTGCAATTTTTGTATCATGGGCGAGAAAGTGCATCTAGAGCATATGCTAAGTCAGTATTAAAACTTTTTGGCAACAAGCTTAAGGGAACCGAATATATCAATGCGTATGCGTTCACTGCTATGTTGCCTCATTTTGAATCGCTCTTAAAACCTTACGTTACGCCAGATGCAGTTACTCTTTTTGATCAGATGCAAAAAACCCTGAATAATTTTTTATATAATAGTTTTTTGTCGCAATTCGATATGCTCAAACAAAATCCAGATCTATTCTTTGATCAGGTATCGCAGTCATTTGTTGAACAATTACGTGCGCAGTACGATCAACATGAGCAAGTGATGCTTATTCATGTTCAGCAAGCGGCGTATCGGTTTTTGGATACCTGCATAAGCAAGCTCATCTGGAGCTCGCAGGATCATAAGACGATATGGCCTTCAATGAGAAGTATCGCACATCATTTAGAGCAGTGTGCTCAATGCGATATTTTGACCGATTTAGATGCGCTTGATGATCTGTATTGGTCATTAACACATCGTTTTGCTTATTTTTTGACGCTCGCTGCGGACGATCTTCCGGTATGCTTTTATGAAGGAATTAAACAAGATCTCGCGGCAAATCCTCTGTTACTATGCACCATGGAAGAGCAGGAAGCATCTTTAAAAACTAAAGAAGAGCATCTCATGCAGGCCCTCCTGACCGGTGAAGCAAAGGCACGCATGAGAGTGCAGGCATGAATGTATTAAAAGTCTAACGCAAATACCATGCCAATGGTTTTAAATCCTACGGCATATTGTCCATTAAATGGCATCTTGATAAATGCAGAGACATAGCGGTGAGTGCGTGCGCATTCATCATGAGAGCCGTCATAACTAACAATCAAAAATAAGTTATGCAAAGTCCATTCTTGTAGGCTTGCTGCTGAAGTTGCAATGTTAGAAGAAAACCTGTTGTCACATACGGTATAGGTATCATCGCCATGTCTTAAAAATTGATAGCCTGCCTTGATTGATAATCCGCCAAAGAAACGATACAATTCGGCAGACAAGTTAAAGCGCTGTGTTAATCCATAATCACGCAGTACAAGTGCTTTTTGTAAAAGTAGAAATTCTGTCTGATTGACATGTGTTTTTATGCGTCGTTCGCGTGTAGAACTAAACAGATGAGTTAATTCAACATCCACGCCAAGTCTTAAGTAATTTGCAACGGTGAGCAATAAATCTGCTCCAAGCAAGCCACCAAATGCACCGTCATTACCGAATGCTAGTGCAAAAATTCTATCTTCATCACTCTTTTTCCCTGTAGGGAGTATGGCTGCGATGCGAGCACCGAGTTGAACGTTTTGGAGAAAATCTTTTTTCTGCTCAAAGTTTCTACGCCATTCTGCCATGAGTGTAAAATCACCAATACCAGAGCGCGTCCACCCGTCAAGCTCTAATCCTCCTAAGGAGCGTACGTGAGCAAAAAAGTCATCAGTAAGATAGGTGCGAACTCGCGCATCATCTGCTGTGATGTTAAGCGTTTTGTTTTCCCAGAGCACATTATGCAATTTGAGTTGATAGAAGGAGAGATATGCGCTGAGTGAAAAATCGCACGGTAAGCTGGCAACGGCTCCCAAGCCAATGCCAAAACGATAATCAAGGTCACCACGTAGCGTAAAATGGCCACGCGTGCCGTCATCATTCGCGCCGATTTGTATTCTTAACTGTCCAATTTCACTTGCAGGATCAAAACCCTCAAGCATTTTTAATGCATTTTGATCGTTATTCCAAATGCGCAGTGCATTGACTGAACGCCCGTCATCATTGTAACCAGTTGTGCCATAACCGTGTTCTACAAATATGCTTGCTTGCAAGCAGAAAGGATCGCGCCGTTCAACAAGCAGCATACGTTCATAAGGGCGCGTGAGATACATTCCGCTTAGTCCGGTGATAGTATTAACCAGAAAAAAGCTGCCTAGGTAGATTTTTTTCATCATGTTTTTTCTTTCTTTCTACAATACTGCTACTCGTTCACCACCACTCCAAAATCGCCCGCCATGACCCAACTGCCTAGAGCGCTTGTGCGTAAACATGCAACGATGTCTCCAGCATGTGAAAAGTTGAGCGGTACCACGGTAGAATTTGCCAATACAGCGCCTAATCCAGTTGCCAAGGAAGGCATCAGTACCACGGCAGAAGGAGCTGTGGTTAAATCTCTGTCGACCGTCACCAAGCGAATAGAGCCATCGGTTGACACTAAATTTCTAAATCCACTTAAGTTGGCAAGATACGACGGAGAATTTTTAACAAAAAGATCATTGAGTGGTTGTACGGTGCTGTTATCAACCGCGTTAACACCAGAAACATCTGCAATAGAAATGCGCATCAAGCGAGCGCGATTGTTACCGATATCGCCGCTGATAAGATACGCCATGCCACTTGGCGCAGCAGCTACATCTTTAGAGAGTAGTGAGGTAGCAAGTGGATAAAAATATGACACCGGTAGCAATGCTTGAGGCAGAACAACGGCGGTCCATTTTACTGCATCTTGAGTAGTTATCAACGGATCAGCAACGTTAACACCGTTGCCGCTACGCACGACACCCTTGCTGGTTGCAAGGAGTGCTAATTTTTCAGAAATTAACATATCTAAAAAGTGTCCTTGTCCAGAAAATGCGTTTTTTGAAGCGAGTCGTGCGATGGTGAGTGCTCCGGTAACAAAATTACTTGCAGCTAAGTCGATTCGATCAAGTTCGGTATCGGTAAGCACATACACATAGTTCTGTGAGCTGATGAGCTTGCGAACGAAAGAATAATTACCGATCATTCTGAATTGCATGCCTTGAGCTAAACCAGAAAATCCATTATCCATCGCATTCCAGCCATTGCTTGCATCATTAGTGAGTATTGCAAGTCCATTAACGCCGCCGATCACAAGGAATTTTTTGTCAACGCCACCATCTGCAACCTCAGCGCTTGTGATTGCACCGATCGTATCAAGTGCGCCACCAGTTAGCACGACAACTTTGCAGGTATTTGGAATTGCAGCAGTAATACCACCAGTGGTTTCTCGCACTAAGTCCGTAGAAAAATCACCGGTATTTGGGGTGAAGGTTCCTGCGGTTGTTCTTCCCGTTTCTACGAGCACGAGTTTGCGCAAGCCCGTTGCTGTCATCCATGAAATGGGTCCCAGGCCAGGAGTATTAGATGGAAAATCGAATAGCGCATGAATGCCAGCATCCTGAGCTCGAAGTTCTTGACTGAGCAAAGATATAAGACCTTGTAGTGGTGTGACGTCATCTCCCGTTGATCCTGTCCATACGGTGCGTTGTACCGTTTTTAAATTGTTGGCTGCATCGCCACTTAAAAACAAATACGAACCCTGTTCTGGATCAAATGCTCCGGAAAAAGTTTGCTCAGTTGTTCCCGCGACGCGTTGCCATTGTGTCCAGCCTTTAATCCTGCCAAGCTCATCAAACAACGCAGTGGAAACAAACAATCCAGGTAATTGATTTGCATCTGCGTCGCCAACTGCAACAAAAACAGCGTCCGATTGTACAAAAATATCGGTGACATTCCCCGCAGGAACAGGGCCACCGCCAACACGAGCCGCAGTATCATTTGCTTTCAGGATATCGGCATTTGCGGTTGCAGGAGTTTTTAGCAAACGACCAACAAATATCTGATCTTGTCCTAGAAAAATGTCTTCAGGAATTGCATTCTTGTGTGCCAATGTTCCCTGCTTGGCCGAACTATCGGTATCGCAGACTAAAGGCAAAGCAAAAAGAGTTGTTGCTGTGGTGTCAGGAGCGTCAACATTGCCACCAAGCACCACGAGATAGTTTAAGCGTGTGCTGGTGTGCATAACACGAATTTTGTGTGCGTTGATTGCGGCATCAGCTTCGATGGCGCCGATGATTTCATCTGCTGCATCTTGTACAAATACATTAGTATCTACTATAGGCTCAAAAACTAAGCTTATGCGTGTTGTTTTATTGCCATGATCATCTTGAGTTTCTGTGTAAACCAATCTGCCTACTGCGATTGATCGTGCGCCATCACCAACGTTTCCCGCACCCGTTACGCGAAGTCCTACATATAATCGGTTGAGATATTGGCTCCAACACATATCAGTAATAGTCATATCTGCAAGGTCTATGCCAATTTTTACAAAGTCTGAAGTTTTGTTAAAAAGAGCTGCGCGGCTTACAGGGGGAGCGATAACCGTTGATTGCGCATCAATTTGACCAAAAAGACGTAGCGATCGTTCTGTCTCTTTACCATCAGTCGTCGTTTCTTTGATTTTTGTTTCAATGTAGCTTGCCATGGCAACACCGCTATTGCCGGTACCAAATGGAGTGTCATTGGTATCTTTGACTGCTGCAAACGCAATACTGCCTCCTTGTCTTAGATTGGCAGCGACGAGCCCAACGATACCACAACTTTCTAAGCCAGCGGCATCATTCAGTTTGCCCGTTACAAGCATGATTATTTTTTTTATGTCGGTTGCATTTTCTATGACAAAAATTCTTTTAGGTTCAACGTCACTTACTACGATTGGGTGATCAATAGTGCCTGAAACAACGCCTGGAGTTTCAAATAATGATAAAAAGGTGATTGCATTATTGTACAAGGGATTAAGCATGAAAACATTGTTGATGGTGGCGTATTGTGGTGCTAGGGGAGAAAATTGTGTGCTGTGACGATCAATGCTTGAAAGTGCATATTCACTTAACAATGATCCCGGAGCAGCACCAACAAAAAATGATTGCCCGGTTGAACTTGAAGCATGTGCGGCAATCGGACTTGAAAATGATTCTTGAGCCGCAGCTGCGGGATCGCCCTGAAGAAGTTGGGCTGCTTTTAGATGAAGGCTCCCACTCAGTAACGTTGTAAACAGTATTATGCTTTTCACGCATGCACGTGCCATACCCGAATCCTTTTAATTTGACGAGAATAGAAGTTAGAGAGGAAACTTTGGCAAAGAGTGTACTGCAAATATTTTATATTTCCAAATCACCTGAGCCATGCTATATCTATAATATAATTATCGTATTTAAAAATATTGTCTTATTTAAAGTTGAAATTATGAACTCGTCAATATGTTCAGCTACTACCATAGGAGTTGATGCCCATCTTGTGCAGGTTGAAGCTGATTTGTCCTTTGGCATACCACAATTTTATATTGTTGGGCTTCCTGATACTGCTATCAAAGAGAGTAACAAGAGAATTTTGACCGCTCTTAAAAATAGTGGTTTTAAGCTTCCAGCCAAAAGAATAACCGTCAATCTTGCTCCTGCTGATCTGAAAAAAGAAGGAACCGTTTTTGATCTTCCTATAGCGCTCGCGATACTGCAGGCCGGTGGTTTCTTGTCCATGACCGCCGAGATGATGCAAGAAACATTATTTTTGGGAGAGCTATCGCTTGACGGTAGTATTCGATTTATTAAAGGTGCGCTTGCGATTGCATGTGATGCCAAAAGACTTGGAAAACGGAGAATCATCCTTCCTAAGGCAAATGCCGCTGAAGCTGCATTGATTAAGGACATGGAGATTATTGGAGTTGACCACCTGACCGAACTTATAGCGTATTTGCGTGGCGAGTGTGCCATACTGCCAACGCATACTTCATTTGGTGATTATGCTACTGCCAATGCAAAAGAACTTTTTGATTTTGCAGATGTTAAAGGACAATATCAAGCAAAGCGTGCTTTGCAAATTGCGGCAGCGGGGCGACACAATATTCTTTTTATTGGTTCGCCCGGATCTGGTAAGACGATGCTTGCTCAAAGACTACCAAGTATTATGCCCGCAATGTCATTTGATGAAGTTCTGCAAACGAGCAAAATATATTCCATCAGCGGTAAACTTGGCAAACAAGCACTTATTGTTGATCGCCCATTTCGTGCGCCGCATCATACAATTTCACAAGCAGGCTTGGTGGGAGGAGGAACGTTTCCACAGCCAGGTGAAATTAGTCTTGCCCATCATGGTATTCTTTTTTTGGACGAGCTTACCGAATTTAGGCGAACAACTCTTGAAGTATTACGGCAACCTCTTGAAAGTAAACACGTGTGCATCGCGCGTGCACAACAATCAATTTCATTTCCGGCGTCATTTCTACTTATTGCGGCGCTTAATCCTTGCCCCTGTGGTTATTGGGGTGATAAAAAACGCGCCTGCCATTGTAGTTCACTTCAGGTGACTAAATATCTTGAAAAACTTTCTGGTCCGTTACTTGATCGTATTGATCTGCAAGTACAAGTTCAGTCGGTTGCGTATGATACCATTAAGACGCCAACAAAATCTGTTTCATCACAAGAAATGTTTGCGGGTGTGCAAAAAGCAGTTATCGCGCAACACGAGCGTTTTGGGCATGGCAATGTGTGGAATGCGTATATGACGTCAGATCTTGTTGAAAAATACTGCGTATTATCGGCAGACGCAGAGCATGTCATGAAACAGGCGTTTGAAGCACTTCATTTGAGCATGCGTGGCTATCACAAGATATTAAAAGTAGCCCGTACTATTGCCGATCTTGAATCGTCGCCAGTCATTCAAGTTGCTCATATTCAAGAGGCAATTATGTATAGATCTCTGGACCAATTTTTGGAAACGCATCGTAAATAGCTGCTGCTTGTTTTACGCTGATAACCATTAGCACTTATTATGAGCAGCGAAATAAGCAGTAATTGCCGCCGAAATGATAGTTGCTGCTCCACCTGCCACTGCTGTGATCACTGATCCAGTTATCACGGCTTTTTGACGACTTATGGTTTTTCGTTGTCCCTCACTACGCTCTTGATTTTCGCGTAAATCACTTTTATAGGTTTCAATGCCACGTCCCAAAACATCAAGTAAAAATAATGTTGCGGCTTGTTGGGATTGAGCATCGCTTACTCCTCTGTGTTGATTGGAGATCGCCGCGAGTAATGCCTGATATTGTGTAGGGTTGTTGAGTTTTGAGCTATCGATTTCTTGTTGTATCAATCTTTGGCAACTTTGGCCTTGGCAACTTTGGGGTATTTGAACGTTGGTGCATTGTAGAATTTTAGCAACAGTTACTTGAGTTTCTTGTTGTATATCGTGTCCAAAATCTTCAATGTCGATTGATATTTGCTCTGAAGGAGGACGACTAGGAAAAGAGGTGCTGCTGAGTGAATTTCTTGAAGCCGAAGATTGATCTCCGGCTTCAAGAGATACTATATCTGAGAGAGTAGTTTTTGGCTGTTGATAGCCGATTACCGTAGTTTGGTTTGCCTCCGGCTCCATAGCATACATAGATGCCAGTTGCAAATTCATGATAACTATACATAAGATTGAATAGACAATCCGATACACAATTACTCCTTGGTAGTTATTCTGTAGTCTCATGTTCTTTTCTTGTACGCATGAAAGTGGGTACATCCAAATCTTCAAGCGTTGCTAGGGTAGCAGTGGTTGTTGTTTGTGTAATGTATGCTATTGGTTCTTGCTTAGGCATATCTGTTGGTAGTTCTGCTGTTTTTGCCATAAGTGTGGTGTCTGCGTGCGCTTTGTCAAGAATCGTAGCTTTTAACGGTACTTCTTCTTTGATTTTTTGTTGTACGGTGACGGAAGAAATATTTTCTTGTTGATGAGAAAATCCGGTTGCAATAATAGTTACGGCCACGCGGTCTTCCATTGATTCATCAATTACGGAACCAAGGATAATGTTTGCATCCTCATGAGCTTGCTCATAGATGATTGATGCAGCTTCACTAATTTCATGAAGACCGAGATTCCGACCTCCGGTAATATTCAATAGCACTCCTCGAGCACCGGTTATACTCATATTTTCTAAAAGTGGTGAAGAAATGGCATGTAGCGTTGCTTTAGTTGCACGGTCTTCTCCTGATGCAGTACCAGTTCCCATGACTGCTAGTCCCATATCTTTCATAATCGCTTTTACATCTGCAAAATCAACATTGATGTGTCCTGAGCGTGTGATGATGTCTGAAATACCACATACTGATTGACTTAGCACATCATTGATCATAGCAAACGCATCAATCATGGAAACATCTTTGCCAACTACGTCTAGAAGACGTTGATTAGGAATGATGATAAGGGTATCAACTTCTTTTTTTAATGATGCAATTGCTTCATCAGCTATTTTTGAACGACGTTTACCTTCGAACGAGAACGGACGCGTCACAACAGCTATAGAAAGAATTCCTTGTTCACGCAACGCGCGTGCAACTACGGGCAGTGCCCCTGATCCAGTGCCACCACCCATACCGCCAGTTAAAAACACAATATCTGCGCTTGTAAGTTCCTCCATTATTTTATCAAGATCTTCTTGTGCAGCACGTTTTCCAAGTTCTGGATTTGCTCCTGCACCAAGCCCTTTGGTTGACTTAACTCCGATCTGAATTTTAACGGGTGCTCGAGATGCTTCAAGTGATTGTGCGTCAGTGTTTACGACTAAGCATTCGATTCCCGATGAGCCAGAATCCATAATGCTATTTACGGTATTTCCCCCTGCGCCGCCTATTCCGATTACTTTAATGGATACTACGGGTTGCACTTGTTGTTCCTTTTCTGCATCAAACGCTATCATCAACCTACTCCTTCATCTAATAAAGAGAATTACGACCATCGTTAAAAGAAATCTGCTATCCATGATTTCATACGCATAAGGACTCGTTTGACCGTTGGGCCAGACCATGCATCAATATGATTAGTACGTTTTTTAATACCCTGTAGCAATAAACCATAACCGGTTGCGTAAATCGGATTATTGAGTGTATCGATAATGCCATATTCAGGTCGTGGAAATCCTACGCGCACGGGTAATGAAAATAATGCGCATGCCAATTCTGGTATGCCCTTAAGCAAGGCTCCACCACCGGTGAGTACAAGCCCTGATCGCATCATCGGGAGCAATGCTTTGGCCGTTATGTCCTCATGAATCAAAGTAAGCAGTTCCACAGCGCGTGGTTCTATGATGCACAGTAAATCCTTGCTGCTTACTCGTTGATTCCCAGTGCCTTGTACGAGCTCTACTTCGATAGTGGCAGCTTCAAGCAATGGTGTATACGCGCAGCCATGTTCCAGTTTTACCCGCTCTGCATCTTTGAGTGTAGTGCGCAGGCCTACTGCAATATCATTGGTAAAGTGATTTCCTGCAACGGGGAGCACCATAGTATGGCGAATAGTGCCGTGTTGATAAAGAGCAAAATCAGAAGTTCCACCCCCAATATCGAGGACTCCTACCCCAAGTTCTCGCTCATCTTCACTTAACACCGCACTCGCAGAGGCCAACTGTTCAAGAATAATATCCAGTACCGTGATGCCCGCCATTTCGCAACATTTAATGAGATTTTGTGCCGATGCAATAGCGCCGGTGATAAGATGTGCTTGGACTTCTAAGCGCAATCCATGCATGCCTAGAGGGTCGTGCACTCGTTCTGAGCCATCAATAATAAAATATTGCGGGAGTACATGTAATAAATAATGCCCCTCTGGGATTGATATGGCTTTGGCTGCATCTAAGGCATTGGTTATGTCTATTGGCCTGACCGAGCCACCTTTAATAGGGACCATGCCATGTGAATTCATTGATTGTATATGACCACCAGAAATACCGATATAGGCAGATTCTATAGTGCATCCGGAGGTAATTTCCGCTTCTTTCACCGCTTTTTTAATCGAATGCACGGTACGAGCAATATCGACAACTACGCCTTTTTTTAATCCGTCTGAAGGGGATTTACCTATTCCTATAATTTCGACATGATCATGATCAATCTGCTGACCTACCAGTACACATATTTTAGTAGTTCCAACATCTATTGATACAATCAAGCGATCAGCAAACATTTTTCCCATCATGACCCCCCTTTTTGCACGAGTGTACTATAATTTGTCCCCTAAAACGTGTATCCATTATTAAAGGATCTTTATCATTCTTTTTTAGTTCGTTATTGTTTTGCCATAGTTGTTCGCATGAGGCGATGAGCGTTGGCGAGGGTATGTGATCATTACAACACACAATAGAGAGGGGAATACTATCTTTGCGTATTAGTGTTATGTAGTTGGCTCCGTACCATAGGTAGTTGTAATATTGCGCAATACGCCAATCAATATGTTTCATGAAATCCGCGCAGGCTTTATTACATTGATTTCCTGTGATTCCAAGGCTCTTGTCCAGATATAATCGTGGTAACGTATCCAGATAAGAACTATTAAAACAGCTCGTATCTGTGAGGTCGAGATTATCAAAGACTAAAGATGCGTTATCGATAATACCTAGGGCATTGTCAGCATAGAGGCTCAGGTGACCTGTTCCATCAGGATGAATTGTGCAGGCATAGTTTTGTATAAAAGGGAAGTGTCGCCTGATAAGTTGATATTGTTCTTTGCCACGAGATGTTTTAAATATCGGTTCACGGGTAATAAACTGGGAGATTTCTTGTTTGGCTTGCGAAGAAAGGCGTACATCATACTCGATGACATGGGTGGTAATCAGTGGGCACGAATAAAGTATTTTAAGAGCATAGGTACACGGTCTGCCTACAAACAGCACCATGATGATACCACATATCCCCCGAATCAAACCCTTCATTCTTGTCCCTAAAGGCTATCTGATAAAAAATCCCTATTACGGTTTTACCTATTTAGCACAAAAATAGTCAACGATTTGATTGCTTGCAAAGATGGTAGTCGCCTTCAGAGGTGTATTTAGCACCGAGAGGTTTATAAGGTTGAGTTTGTTATACCAAGTCTACCCCTAACCTTTCGATCTTAAGATCACATAAAATTGACAATTTGAAAATTTTTAATAGACTTTAATTATGATATTTTGATCTAAATGGGGGAATTATGAATCTAAAGCTGAATAAAAAGGCGCATAAATTTTTTATACCTATGATGCTTCTGTTGGGTGCAGCTTGCTCAACTCCTGAATTACAGGCTGAGATGAATCTCAGTAATGTTTTGACTCGTATTGGACATACATTAGCATCGGTGACGCAAAGGAGTGTCCGCTCTTTGCAACAATTTTTCTATTCTGTGACTTGCCAAGGGGTTGGCCCTTTTCAGCAGACAGATCTTATTCCTGATGAACAGAATTCTTTGATTATTCCGGCGGTGTCCCCCGTAGAATACGCGGTCGAAATTCCAGCTTCTGCAGTCTATGGTGGCGTGGAATATCCTGGAGTTGTGCAAGCTCCTATTGATTTTTCTACGAAAGCGGCCATTATCCCTGATTGTATCACCCAGGTCCAGGCTCCAGAAGTTGCCCAAGAAATAACTGAAACGGTTGCCGCACCTCTTGATAATGCTGTCCAAGAAATTATCGATGTTATTGATCCTGGTACCGAAATTACTGAAACCGTGACGGCAATATCCCTAGTAGGATCTTTGGATAGCGATATTTCTGCTGAGATGGAACAAGTTTCTTCCAAGGGTTTAAAATTCTTACCATTAACCAAGAGGATTGGCGCCTTTCTCGCCCGCTTCTCTTTTGATGCTGCCGCAGAGGCTAAGCGTACCTTTTTAGAGCATCCTATTTTGACCACTACGGCGATAGTAGCATCTATCGGATGTGTGGCTGGGATATATGGGTGGATAAAAGCTAAGAGTCAAAAAGCACGGCTTGCTGCAGAAAAGAAAAAATTAGAGGAAAATCTGTTGGCGAATCAACAAGCATTAGAGGTGCTACAGGCTGAAAGAACTCGACTTCTGGCAAAAGGCGATGAATCAGCACGAAATCTGGTAGAGAGTCAGCAAGTATCAGAAGCGCAACAACAAGAGTTGGCTGATCTTAAAAGAGGGTATGATTCCTTGCAGACAAGGTTTGGCAGTGCCATGCAAGCTGCTGAAGTCGAACAGGATAGAATCTTTAATACTTTGCTTCGAAAATGGAAAAAAAGTGAGGCAGAAGCTGAAGAGGTACGGAGAAGTCTTGCCGATTTTGAAGTCCTATTGGCTAGCTGTCAGCAAGAAAAACAAAGATTAGAAGAAGATCTATCAGAGAATCAACAAGCATTAAGAGAGTTACAGGTTGAAAGAACTCAGCTTTTGGCAGAACAAGAGCGATATAAACAATCTAATCAGGAGCTTATCGATTGTTCCATAAATAATCGAAATAAAATATTTAAATACGAGGGTATGATAGAAGCTTCTGGAAAACGTGTTAATGAGCTTGAGGCGCAGCTAAATAAGATGAATATTGAGCAAGGGAAACTACGAGACAAGTTGCGTATTCTACAAATCACGTTGGATAGGTTAGAAGAAGATAAACGTGCTATGCAGACTGAGACGGAAGAGCTTCGCCATAATTTGAATAACGCTTATCAAAAGCTGAAAAAATCACGTACAGAGATGGAACGGCTTGCAGAAAGTAAGGTACAAATGGAAGCTGATCTAGCTGTTCGTCTTGAGCGATGGACGAATCAAATGACACTGCTGCAGAAACAGATCGATGCTCTCATTAAGGAAAGAAAAAATATTAAGCAAGTCAACATGGCTCATGAGGTGGAATCACATCAATCCGATTCTAAACAACAAGACGATGGCCCCCTTCAAACCGAATTTGAAGGTGTTGGATGTGAGTCTACAGTAGAGCTGAGTGCTCTACGTTTCAGAGTCAGTAGTAAAAGAAATTTAGCACGGACGTCAAATAAGCAAAAAGACAAAAGATCGGTTCAAGATTTAGCCAATATCTACAAGGAATCCCTGAAAGTTTACCACGGTGTTATGTACGCCGCAGGTTCATCCCAGGCTGAAAAAAATAAAGCTCGCGACCACATGGAGGAATGTAAGGCTGCGTGGGAAAAAGCGAGACCGCTGGCAGTTCGTCAGGCGGAGTAGTTCTTCAGGTTCAAGTAGGGGCTTTTGACGCTAAAAATAGGCATGGTACAGTTGGAGTATATAGTGCTCATAGAAGATATTTGAAATATGTTATTTGGCTTTATGGCAATATGTAATTTTTATAAGCAGCGGATTTAAATAATAAATTGACAAATATATAATTTATGCCACTATAAGATATGAAATGTGTTTTTATAACCATAAATGGAGGATGTCTTTATGAAGACTCAAAAAACAATATTTAACGTTATGGCGTTAATTTCTGCATTGGCAGTGATTGCCCCTGCAATGGCTATGGGCGAAAATCTACAACCTGAAATACTAGAAGTTTCAGCACCTGCTTCAACTGAAGTTGTGTTGGTAGCTCCTGTTGTTCAAGAATTTGTAGAAGCTACAGTTGCTCCTGCAGTGGAAGAAGTTGTAGTTGAAGGCTCAAATCGTGTTTTCGACGCAGCGGATTTTCAAAACAACTTACGTCAATCTTTTGACGATATGGCACCTACACAATATGAAATTCCTGGAATTCCTGCAGCCATCAAGATCGATGTAGAAAAGCCACAGGGATATATTGCCCGCATCGGTTCTTGTCTTAAATCATGTGGTGGATCAGCATATAACACTGTCCTTGAAAATCCTAAAACCTCAGCAATAACAGTAGCTGCGCTAGTCGGTGCTGGGCTTGCTTATAAGTATCGTGGTGCACTCCGAAAAGCTGTTTCTTATGCATTCCCTTGGTTTGGCAAAAAGAGCACAAACAAAGTAGTTCCGGTAGAGAAAAAAGAAGCTCCAGCGGAGGAAGCTGTGAACGCGGAAGTGACAATAGGCAATACACAGCCAAAACAAGGCACGATAGAATTTAACATGATGAATCGAAGAAACAAGAAGAAATAAACGTCATGCTGATTTAAAAGATAAGGCCTGGGAATCTCCCGGGCCTTATTTCTGTTTTCTATCTAGAATACATAACATGCAACAAAAAGCAGGCGTGCAACACTCGTCGGTGATGATTTCTCAATTCTTCCAAATTTATTCACTTGTCCATACCCGGCGCAGCAATATTCTAGTTCCATACCAAAGCGAAGGGGATCCAAATAATATTGCAGGCGTGGCTGAATGCGCAGCACATAGTCAGTTTTGGCCGCATCCGGATAAAATGTGGTGATGAATCGGGTATCTGCTAAACCGTCCTCATCGGTAACCAATTGATGGCGTGAACCGATATTTTTTACATACCCCATAAAAATTCCTATTTCTGCTTTTTTGTAGCGGTAAATGAGTTCTGTCCAGTAAGATATTGAACGCAAATTGGTATAATGACGTTCATCGGTTTCTGGGTTATATCCTTCTGCCTTGGTGGCAAATCCGCTGAGTAGGTAATAGCGTTGTCCATTTTCTGCATATAACCAACGAAATTTTGCTTTGAACGTATCAGTATCAATCATGGCCGCCAGATACGCAATCCAACTATTAAGACCATTGGTGGTTGCAAAATGTTCTCCTAATGTCGCAATTTCAGCATCGGTGTGAAGTCGAGGAACTATGCGATGAAAGTTAACACCGGCGTTTATAATACTTTTTTCCAAAATTTTCATCTCAGCTGCTAAGAAAACGCTTGGCACAACAGCATTGCGTTCAGCTGCTGTAATGGTGCTTCCATTTAATGATCGTATAAAGGTGTTGAGCGATCCTATTAGCATCAGAGAGCCTATAGATCGAAATATAGTGACTTGTGGTGCAAATCCGGCAGGATTTATCAAAATTCCTTCACTATACCCCAACGTTGCTGGGTAGGGTTCCCCAAGTACGAGAGGGTGATGCGATTGACCCATAATCAAACGCGTGTTGTTCCTTGGGTCATGCTCCCAATAGAGCTGTATTGATGCATCACGTAATCTGAGGGCAGCGATTTCATGCGCATCGGCAAAATCAGCGCCTATTTTAGCAGAAGTATAAGTATGGCCAAGTTTTGGACCGGTAATATCAAAATAAATGCGCGAGCGGATGCCGGCCATATTCCAGTGCGGAGCATCGTAGATATCTACATGATTTGGGTCATATTCGGGCATTTTAGGTGCAACTAAAATGGTGCCTTGGCGAGCATTAATGGTTTGGCGCGACTCTTCAAAGCACTCATATTTAACATATCCAGAAATTTTTATCTTGAACTTCTGTTCAGGTTTCTCATCGGCACAAGTGGAAAGGTATGGTTCCTGAGAAGAGGTTTCTTCGGGATTTATGATGGGTTCATGTAAATCATCGAATTTTTGTGCTACTTCGGTAAGACCATTGAGGGCCGTTTGCGTCTGAGTGATGGTATGATAGCCAAGAACAGTGATAGTGATAAAGCAATAGCGTAAGAACCAAGCCATTAAGAAGCTCCTTTTTTACTGAAATAATGGTGTGTTTGCGCAGTTAAGATAAAATATTTTTCTCGGAATGGCGACAGAAAATTTCTTGTTTTTGTGCGGAGGACTTCTTAAGATTAGACTCCATAGAAAGGATTGATCATGAAAAAAAGAGTAGTAGCGCTTGCAGTGATGGTATTAGTGATACCCTATCAAATCAAGGCAATCGAAGGGCGATGTTGCAAAGATGAGCGATATCGATCGTTTCTTTTTACTAGACCGCTGAATCAAAATATTCCTCTGTACCAATCGATATGGCATGACTACGTTTACGAAAAACAGGGGTCCTGCAAAACGAGCTTTCAATGTATTGGTGCTTATCAAGAATCGCTCACCACTCGAGCGCTTAATAAATATTTTTTATTTGATCGCAAAGTAGAAGTTTTAGTTGTTGGTGATACCGCTGCGGGTGCACTCGATCGTGATGTGCGTGCAGAATGGCTTGGATTGCCGAGTAATTTTTATGGAACTCTTGAGCTGGTACCCAAACAGCGTCAAGTGGGTATTTTTTTAAATGCGCATCAGGATCTGAATAAGTTTGTGGCAATTGATTTTTTTGATGGTTATTGGATAGATGTGAGTGTTCCATTGGTGGCAGTGCAAAATAGTATTGATATCAAGCAGCGTATTGGAGAAACCACCGCATCTGCTTCTGTATCAGATTTTGTACAAGCATTTAATCGCGCCGATTTACGCTATGCAAAAATTTCGTCAGTGCCACGTTCTCGTCTTCGATGCCCTGAAATCAATATACGATTTGGGCGAGCATATCTTTCAGAAGATCACTTTCAGGTAGTTTATTATTCTGGGATCTCTGCCCCATTGGGGAATAAACAAGACGCAGTCTACGTGTTTGATCCGGTGGTTGGCAATAATGGTCACTGGGGATTTTTGATCGGAGCAGGATTCCAAGTAGTGACAAGTCGTTGTTCTGCTCCGTATGCAGCTTGTCTTTTTTTGCATGTAGAAAATATATTTTTTATGCACAATACACAACATCGTACACTTGACGTGCGTGATAAGCCGTGGAGCCGTTATATGCTTCTGAATCATCGTGATCGTGGACCAGAGCAGAATGTTCCTGCATCATCCGTGCTGACGAGGCGTGTAAAAGTACATCCCTATGGCATGGTTGATTTGAGTGCTGGTGGAAGAATTTTTTATCAAGATTGGCATATAGAAGCTGGGTATAATCTGTGGGCGCATGCGCGGGAACGGATAGAATTAAAAAAGAGTTTTCCTGCCGTATGGGGGTTTGCAGGAATA
The DNA here is from genome assembly GCA_023382795.1 of Candidatus Babelota bacterium. Taxonomy (GTDB): domain Bacteria; phylum Babelota; class Babeliae; order Babelales; family Vermiphilaceae; genus UBA6230. The sequence continues at coordinate 29,372 of JAHDWT010000001.1, read as the reverse complement.
AAAGACATTGCCAATCCAACGGTTGCTACTACAGCGAGTTTGAGCACGATTGCCGAACAAGCTGCAAATGACGCTGATTTTGTACCGATTCAAGAAGGCGATCTTTATGTGCGATCAGGAGCTGCATTGGGAACACTTGTACACAAGATTCATGTCAGCCTTGGATGGGGGCGCAAGGGAGCAAAATTCGATGGCTTTTTTGGTGTAGGCGCATGGTTTGAAACGCCGCAGCACTCGGGAGCATGTAAGGCGATAGGTTGCTGGCTCAAACTTGGTGGATCATTCTAAAGAGGCGCTTTGATGCATATATCTTATAAACAAATCTTGCTTGGTATTATTGTAGTTGTTGTTGGCATATTTTTGCTTATGCAAGTGAACAGTCTACAACACTGGTGTTCACTCGAGCGCATCAAAGACTGCGGAAGCTTTCTTGCCGATGTTGTTAAACAGCACTACGGCATGACCGCGCTTATCTATATATTCTTTTATGCCATAGTTGTTGCGGCTTCTCTTCCAATTACTGGGCCGCTCGGTGTTGCTGGTGGATTTATGTTTGGATTTTTTTTAGCGCTGTTTTATTCAATTATTGGAGGTTCATTGGGGGCATTCGTGGCGTTTTCCTTATTACGCAGAATGACCACGCGATTACATAGTATCGAATTATCACCACGCATGGCGCGACTCAAGGAAGGATTTGATCGTTATGGGTATGTATATCTTTTGATTCTCCATTTTACCATTGTCACACCATTTGTAATTATCAATTCTTTGGCGGCATTTTCTACTATTCCTTGGCATACATTTTTGTGGGTTTCTGCATTAGGAATGACTCCAGCAGCGGCAGTTTATGTATATGCAGGAACACAGCTCGCGCATATTACATCCCTGCATGATGTTTTTTCGTGGCACATTATAGCAGCACTAGCGCTTCTTGCTATTTTGGTATTATTACCCCTAGTACTGCGTATAGTGCCGCGCATTAAAAATACATGATGAGGGAATTAGCGCTTTGCGGCAATCACTAATGCATTCGGTGTGATTCTTGACTTTGCACAGGGACGCTCTATACTTCAGAGCTGTATATCTTAATTGTTAGTTCAACTTATTATTCACGTTGTTATCTACACGAGAGGTTTTATAATGAATACAACTAAAAAAGCTTTGGCATTAACGTTGCTCATGTCAGTGAGTGTATGCATGCAGGCAAAAGGCATGGATGTTGATGTTGCCGATTTGACGCAAGCAGTTGATGAAGCTGCAGTAAAAACCAAACAGAACTTAGAGCCTGTAGGACAGTCTTCATTACCATCTTCTGAAAAAGTATTAGTTCCTGAATCACAAAAAGAATTGCCACGCGATAATCAGCAACAAGCTACTCCTGAAGATGCAAAAAATGAAGCCAATATTCAACAAGAATCAGTGACACTAGCTCCAGTCAATGAATCAGAAGTAGAAATTAAAGTTGATGAAAGCAATGCACCATTAGCAACTGATGAAAATAAAGGAGAAACTTCTTTAGCTGACAATAAAAATAATGATGCGCAAGCAGATGCAAAGATCAATGATGCAGCACCATCACTATCCAAAATTGGTAGAGTAAAAGCGGCCGTCGCAGCTCAAGCCAGCAAAACGAAGCATGTTATAGTTGCCGGAGCGCAACGAGCAAAAGGAGCTCTTGTAAATGCGAAGCACTATACCATCGACCCAGTAACCGCATTAGCTATGCGTATTATGCTGAGCGCAAAAAATAGATGGAATGGTTTCACCGAGGCGCAACTTAATGCGGTTAAAGCAATGAACAGCGCTGCTATCGCAGGCTATGTAAAAGATGCTGATTTTTCAAAGCCAGAATACCAAAGCTTGCGTGAGCTTCTTCTCAAGGAAGAATGGACGAAAGATGATGAGCAAAGTGCACAACAACAACTAAAGCAACTAAAACCTGGCTTGTTACGTAAAGCGGTTTATAGTGCTCAAACCATTATCCGTGTACTTTCTTTGGGATACCTATGCAAAAAAGATAAAGAAACTGAAGCATTTAAAAAAGTTACGTTGCTTACAGAGCTCAAGTTGGCTCAAGCGAATGTTCGATCTACACAAGAAGCACGTGAAAAGCTGGGTGAATTAACAAATAAGATTAAAGAAACTAAAGAGCAAGAACGTAATTTGTTTAAAGAAGCTGCTGGTGTTAAGAAGTCAGCATCTAAGGAGCCTTCTGCAAAACGAGTTCTTTCAGGGATTGAGCGTAAAGTAGCCGCAGCAGCTTTACTTTCAAAGTAATTTAATATCCATTTTAATGGAATTTTGGACGGGTTTTTGCCCGTCCTTTCTTTTTTGGCTAGAAGTGGGCCGTTGACAGTGCAAGAAGGCGGAGTACACTTAAAAATATCGTTAAAACCATGTTTTTTTACCGAGCATAGGCTCGTAAACCCAACATTCTTGAGGGATTGTATGTGTAGAAAGTATCGGTTTAGATTATCCGTTTCATTGCTTTCTGGTATTTTTCTTCTCTTCTTATTTGGTTTGCGCCATCACTGTCCAACACCTCATGCGGAGCTTAAATTACGGCATGAGCGTTTTCAGGTATAAATTAGGTATCATAACGTTATATTTTAATGATCCGATCTCGTGTTTCGAGCGTACTGGTATTTGCCAATAAAAAAATAGACCGTGGAAAATTATTCCACGGTCACTGATTTTGCTAGGTTGCGCGGCTTGTCGATAGGACATCCCAACTCTTTGGCTATCTGATAGCTTAGATATTGCATGATACCTGTCATGACCAGAGGGGATAGATACTGATTGACGAGTGGGAAAATAAATACCGTTTCTCCGAGTTGACACAGTTCATCCTGGCCTTCGAATGCAAATATAATGAGGCGTCCACCGCGTGATTTAACCTCTTGGGCATTAGAAAGTAGTTTCTGGTAGATGAGAGGAGTTGGGTGGGAAAATAAGAATACTGGAGTTTCTGCATCCACGAGTGCCAGAGGGCCATGTTTAAGCTCCCCTGCAGGGTATGCTTGTGCAAAAAGATAGGAAATTTCTTTTAATTTGAGCGCTGCTTCCATGGCAAACGGGTAGCTTATGTGTCGCCCTAAGAAGATGGCTTTTTTGTAGTGTGCATAGCGCGAACCAATTGATTTGACGATATCTAACTTATAATTTTCTATGTTGTTTTCAAGAAGCTCGGCAGCGATCAGGAGTTCTTCTTCTGCATGTTCAAATTGCGCTTGAGTAATAATACCTTTTGCCAGTGCAATACGATGAGCAAGCCAGTATAGAACAGTGAGCTGGGTTGAAAAGGCTTTAGTGGATGCGACCGCAATTTCGTGCCCTGCTTGTGTAAGCAAAAAACCGTCTGATTCTCTGACGATAGAGCTTGATGCCACGTTAGTAAGTGCTAATGTTGGGAGAGACATGCTGCTAATAAAACGCATTGCTTCGAGCGTGTCGGCGGTTTCTCCTGATTGCGATATCATGAGATGGAGACAGTGCTGTTCGGGAAAGAAGGCAGTGTACCTAAATTCAGAAGCAAGCGATACTTTAGTTGGCAATAGTGCAATTGATTCAAAGAAAAATTGTGCAATTCTACCGGCATGCCACGACGTTCCGGCGCCAACAATATGTATACTGTTAAGGTCTTTTAGCTGCTCAACCGAAAATCCAAGATAATCAGAAAGACGATGATTAATCGAACGTAAGAATGATACGGTAGCATGGATAGCGTTACGCTGTTCATAAATTTCTTTGAGCATATAATGTTCAAAGCCATTTTTTTCGTTTGCTTTCCAGTCAATATCTATCTCTTGCACACGGATGGGCAGTGGTTTTCCGGTAAAGTCGTATAGTTCAATCATATCGGCTTTTAATAGCGCAAAACTTGCATCGGGTAAAAAGAGAACTTTTTTAGTTTTGTCAGCAAAGGCAAGGATGTCCGAAGCTATGAACATTTCATCATCACCAATACCAATACACACGGGTGAGCGTTTACGCACCACGATCATTTGATCGGGATAATCCTGGCAGATGATGATAAAGGCGTATGCGCCTTCAAGCTGATTCACAAGATCAACAAGTGCAGCCTTGAACGTATTATGTGAAACGAGAAGTGCTTCAAAAAGGTGCGCAATCACCTCTGTGTCAGTATCTGAATGGAATACGTGCCCAGCAGCGATTAATTTATTCTTAAGTTGATGGTGATTTTCTATAATGCCATTGTGAACAATTGAGATAGTTTTTTCGCAATCAAACTGTGGGTGTGCATTGCGTTGGGACACGACGCCATGAGTGGACCACCTTGTGTGTCCAATGCCAACATGCCCATCAATAGGTGTAGCTTCTAGGGCAGTGATGAGATTTGAAAGGCCACCTTCTACTTTGGTAAAGGCAAGGCGTTTGTCGTGGGGAGCAAGGCAAGCAAAACCGGCGGAATCATATCCACGATATTCAAGACGCAAAAGACCTTCGAGTACAACATGGCGACTCGAATTTTTACCGATGTATCCGACAACGCTACACATTGTTCACTACACCCTTCAAGTAAAACACGCAACCGGATAATAATCGGTTGCGTGAGTAATTAACGTTTCACGAATTGGAACTTACGACGAGCGCCACGCTGGCCATATTTTTTACGCTCTTTCAGACGTGAGTCAACCGTAAGAAGACCTTCCTTCTTAAGAATAGGACGAAGGTTTTCGTCGTGACTTACCAGAGCGCGTGCGATGCCAAGGGCAGTTGCATCAGCTTGCCCGCGTAATCCGCCACCATTTACATTAACTTCGATATCGTAGTGAACGGCTGGAGCACAGACTTTAAAAGGTATCCCTACCGTAGTGCGATTGAATTCAGTTTCAAAATATTCTTGAGCTGCTTTTCCATTAACGAGGATAGCACCTGTTCCTTGACGGAGCCACACACGGGCAACGGAAGATTTACGTCGACCTACGCCGTGAGCAAGAGGAGCATGAGCGATCTTTTTTGTAGTTTTCATATGATCCTGTGAAAATATGATTTATGAGTACCGGATTTTTAATCATTATTGCAAAAGGTGGTTTAAAAGTCAAAGTGCGTAGCGACAAGAAAAACCAGGTTCTTGGGGAATTTTCGACACTGATTTTATTGGGTTTATCTTGCCGTCTGGAGCCGATGATCGGATTTGAACCGACGACCTACTGATTACGAATCAGTTGCTCTACCGCTGAGCTACATCGGCACAAAGCTAGTAGTATGCTTGCATGGGTAAGAAAGTACCATAAAAACGCATATGCAGCAAACTAATATCGCCAGAAGGTCAGTAGATCCCAGATTCCCTTAAAAAACCCTGTAACATAACTCCAGGTTAGCGATATAAAGCCCTTAGGCTCTTCCTCATCATCTTCCTCCTGATCTTTGACTTGCTGCGGGGCGGTAGGAGTGCTCTGCTTTTCTAATGCTGCCTCCTGATCTGAAATAGTGATCATCTGTTGGCGTAAGTTTACGCCCTTTTCTTGTAGTGCGGACATTGTTGTTTTGATGCGTGTTATGTTTTGTTGGATGCTTGTTATCAGGCCATCGAAATGTTGAGAGAATGCGTTTTTTAAATAGCTGTGAATATTTTTAATGTTATCCAGGTAGGTATTCATGTTGTAGTACAAGGTACGGGCCTGTTCGTGATCAAGAACTTTAGCGATGTCCTTGAATAGGTCCCAGGACTTATTTTCATATGATCGGCATAAATTCACTTGTTGCATGAGTGCCGTGAGCGCATCATCAAGCGCGATATCTATAGTGCGTATTGATTCTACATCGAGGCGTAGTTGTTCCAGAGAACGTTTTTCTGCCACCAAAGTTTCATAGAGTTGGCGCTCTTGCGGGGAAAGGCTTTTGTCACGTTCTCGTTCACGCTTAAGTTCATTGATTAAAAAACTAACTACTTCTTCTAGTTGGCCCTGGTTAATAGATTGTTCTATATAAAATGGATCGAGAATTTTGTTATCTACTTCACTGCGTTTTGCGAGAAACTGCATGCGCAGATCCATAACCTGGTCAACAAGTCCTTTGATCTTTTCGTAACGGCCTTCAGCCTTTTCCCACCAAATTCTTTTAAAGAGCCAATTGCCAGAAGGCTTTTCTAATCCCAACGTATCAAAACCTATTGTTGTTGCAGGATCAACATTTTCAAAGCTCACATCGGGTAATTTTTCTGCTTCTACTGGCTTGGATGTGGTGGGTTCCGGTGCCGCTGGAATTGGTGGTATTGCCGTCATCTGTGGTACGGCTAATTCCTGGTGCTGTGGCGTAGGAGTGAGAGTTACCACCGATTCTTGGAGTTCATCTAGATTGGTCGCTGGCTTAACAGGTGTAATTTCGGCTATAGGCTCTCCTTGAATCTCGGGTTGGACAACTGACTGTGGAATCGAAGATGCGTTGGCGCCAGGCCCTTTTTCTTGTATTGGTAGGGTAGGGCCTTGGATCGCTTCTTGAGGTTCCACAGGAAATTCGGTAATCGCTGAGGCACTTTTTTGCTCTTCTGCTACGGGTTCAACGGCATTTTGAATCGACTCTTGTAGTGGAGTCGCCAAGGAGCTTGCAACATCCGATTCGGACGGTTCTTCAGCCGTGAGGGGCATAGCCTGCGTATCATCAGAGAGTGCATTTTCTGTTGAAAAAATCTCATCATTTTCTTGTGCCAGCAGTGCACTGGTGACGGCGAATGCTATCATAAGGTTGAGGAGAGCAATACGCATAAACACAACTCCTTTACTAAATGCCGCACGGTTACAGGGTGCGGGCCAGTTCTTTAAGTTCATCCATAAGCCCGACGGATAATTGTTCAGCTTCCCAAGAGGTGTAGCTCCAACGCACTCCTGAATCAACGCGCATTAAGGTTGAGCGGTCGCTTTTAATGTCGATAATATCTATACGCACGATATTCATGAGTGGATGAATATTGGATGGAGCGCGTACGACACCGGCTCTTCCTAGTATGCTATATACAACATTATTCACGTCCATAAAACACATCATAACCTTTTTTTGCCATACCATATTGTGGTAGCCGGTATGTTCTTTGTGAATAGAAATAAGGATGCTCTCAAGTCCTTTTGGGTACAAGCACTGAATCGGAGTGGTATTTGGTAAGCCCTTTTCAGAAAATGTTGCTAGGACTCCGACAGTTTTACCTTCTTTCAATACCGCAATTAAGTCTTCAGGAAGTTTAACACCAACATGCTTTGCCATAATACACCTCGTAAAAAGTAATAATCAACGCTACGTTTGTTTATTTAATTTAATTTCTTTATTTTTATAGGGATAATTTCACTACAATCTCGTTCTCAACCGCTAATCCAGCAACGGTGAGTATAATATGATCGTTGTGCAAAATGATGAGATTGTTGTCCCTTAACCGTGTGATCTCCTCGGTAAGTTTGTCTTGTTCCCCCTGAGTTAAGCCTTCAAGCAACGTACTGAGTGCTATACCTGTTGATCGGCGCATGCCGAGCATTATTTTTTCTAGATAAATTTGTTTACGCGTTAGCTTTTCTGAAAAGATGATCGATTCTTTTTGTTGGTGAATTTCATGAAGATAAAGAGATAGATTTTTTTGATTCTGAAATCTTCGAGCACCATCAAATGAACAGGCACCTAGACCGAATCCCTTGTATGGTTTTCGTTCCCAGTACACAATATTGTGCTTGCACTCATAGCCAGGTCTTGCGAAGGACGATACTTCGTATTGGTTAAAGCCATTATTTTTGAGTGTTTGTGATGTCCAGTAATACAAATCAACTACCTCATCTTCACAAGGAAGTGTTATTTTTTGTGCTTTTACCCCGAAATACAATGGCGTGTTTTCGTGTATGGATAAAAAATACACGGAAACATGCGTTATTGGCCATGAAGCAACCTCGTTTACCGTTTTACGCCATTCATCATTGCTCACGCCTGGCAAGCCAACGATCAAATCGACGGACAAATTATCAAATAGTGCCTTTGCTTGCGGCAACAATTGGTAAACATCGTCTTTTGATTGCAGGCGATTTAATTTTTTTAATACCTCATCATTTAAGCTTTGTACTCCTACACTTAATCGTGAAATACCCACTTCTTTCCAGACTGCTAATTTGCTCTGATTTACGGTACCTGGATTAACTTCTATGGATATTTCAGCACCGGGAACAATATCGAACCATGTTCTTAGTTTACCAAACATGTCAAGTAGGAGAGGTTCGGGACAAGTACTTGGTGTGCCTCCACCTATAAAGATGGTATCAATGGGCATTTTACGGCCACACTGGTGCACGAAATATTCAATTTCCGCGATAAGTGCCTGATAATAATCATGCATAAAGTGATCTTGCGATGCCATGGCAACGAATGGGCAGAAGTGGCATTTGTAGGGACAAAATGGCCAATGAATGTATAAAGATTTTGTTTCAATAGAATAATTATAATGCACGAAATAGTCCTAAAATAATCTTCAGTTGATTAATGTTTTTGAGGGATCGTTTTACGAATGAGCTGTAGGCAGCCCTGAATATCGCGCACGGCAATAGAAGCATCGAGTTGTTGCTTCGCAAATTTTGCTTCTGTGCTATTCTTGACCATTTCTTGAAGTATGGTGATGAGAGCACGGTCAAAGGATGTTTGTTCGAGAAACACGATGAGCTCGTCGTCGGTTTTGCTTTCTACATTAAAAGCATAGTGTGAATATAGATAGTTCTTGATGATGATAGTGATCCGGATGTAAATTTCTTTGCTTGGTATGTCTGGTTGTTTGGTTACCATAAGTTGAAGATCGGTAAGCCGTGCGAGTGCCAAATCCCAGGGAGTTTTTTTGCGTTTTCTTTGACGATACCACCGTGCGAGTAGCCACAACAGACCTAGAGCCAACATAAAGCCGATGCTACTTACTACATAAAAAAACCAGGAAGTTTGCCACCAGGGTTGCTTCCAGAATCCGTACATGGGATATAATTCTGCTGCTTTTTCCATAGTAATTACCTAGTAGGCCATACGCTGTCTGAAAAATCTAATGATATCTCCAATAAACGGCCTTGTGGTCGAAATGTCAAGACAACTTATGTTGTGGCGTTTAAATTGTGTGATTTGTTCTTGTGTTCGGTAGGATAAAAACGCATTAAGAGTACTGTGTTTACGAGTATCTATAACCACGTGTTCTCCTGATTCAAGGTCTTCAGCGATTAAAAAACCGACAGTTGGGAGAGTGTGTTCCAGAAGATCAAGGCATCGTATTGCCATCAATTCTTGCTTTGCACTCAGTGCAGTTAGCAGTTTTTCTTGCTCAGGATCGTGAAAGGTTTCGATAAAATCAGAAATCATGATGAACAACGTGTCTTTTCTGCGCAAGGACATAAGTTTTTTGAGTGCAGCGCTGAAGCACGTTGCTTTACCTCGTGGCTGAAATTCAAAGATGCGTTGCATAATGTGTGTAACATGATTACGCCCCTTGCGAGGAGGGATAAAGCATTCGATGGTATCGGTGAAAAGAAGAAGTCCCACGCTATCTTTGCCATGATCAGCGACAAGACTGATCACAGCAGCAACTTCGGCCATAACGTGATATTTGGTGCGCGCTCCTGAAGCGTATAGACCTGAGGAAGAAGCATCAAGCGCAATAATGATACAGCGACTTCGTTCTTCGATATACTGCTTAATCAACAATTTATTAGTTCTAACCGAGCTTTTCCAATCAATAAATCGTATATCATCTCCAAGCTGATACTCACGAATTTGATCAAATTCAAAACCAGAACCTTTAACCGCAGAGCGACTATCGCCAACCAAGGCGCCATTGAGCAATCGTCGTGTATGTATTTCGACTTGTTTAATGCGTCGCAACGTTTCTGGCGAAATCACGGTCTTGGTCCTTATAGGGTAAAATATCTGATAGTTGGGTCACCATACCAAATTGGCTTTAATGCTATCAGGCAAGCGGATAGATCCATCTTCTTGTTGATAAGTTTCCATCAGCGCAACCATTAATCGAGGTAATGCAAGTGAAGAGCCATTTAGGGTATGCACTAATCCTGGCTTGCTTTCTTGCTCAGTTCTGTAGCGAATAAGTCCTCGTCTTGCCTGGAAATCAGTACAATTGGATATTGATGAAACTTCATAATATGCTTGTTGGCCGGGCATCCACACTTCAATATCATACGTTTTTGCTGAAGGGAATGAGCAATCTTGAGCAGCGAGTAAACTTACGCGATAGTGCAATCCAAGTTTTTGTAAAATATTTTCGGCACATGCGAGCATACGTTCTTGTTCTTGTGCTGATTCCTGAGGGGTGCACAACGTATAAAGCTCTACTTTTTCAAATTGATGTATTCTGATAAGCCCCCGTTCAGCTGCTCCGTAGGTGCCGGCTTCACGTCTGAAGCAACTAGTCCAAGCGGTCATGCGTATGGGTAAGTCTTGCGCGGCAAAAATGTGCTTACGATAAAAATTCGTTAAATTGACCTCAGCGGTAGGTGTGAGAAAAAGATTATCGTTAGGAAGCGCATACACTTGATCGCGAAATTTTGGAAAATTGCTGGCAACTTCGAGCGATGTTTCGTTAACCAGATATGGTGGTAACATGGGCTCAAAGCCATAGGACATGTTGTTTTTTAACATGAACATGGTGAGCGAATACATGAGCCGTACCGCTTCTCCGCGATATAACGCAAAATTGCTTCCTGTCATTACGCAAGCAGCTTCAAAATCGAACCAATTATTGATTTTTCCGAGTTCAACATGATTTTTTACGGGAAAGGTGAAGTCAGGTTTTTCACCAACTATTTTGACCGGTTTATTAGATTCTTTGCCACCTAGTGGGATGTCTTCTTGAGGGATGTTTGGACAACGCAAATAAAGACTATTAAATGCTTCTTCTAACGATACAAGTTTTTGTTCTTGATCTTTGAGTTGCGTGCTTATTTCGATTGATTCCTGCCGTATTTGGGGGGTAACGCCACCTTTTGCTTGTTGCGCCAGTTCATTTTTTTTATGCCGCAAATGTTCAATATCTGAGCGCAGTTCTCTGACTTGCACATCGAGTTCGTAGAGCTTTTGCATATCGAAGGTAGGTTCTTTTCTGCGAATAAGGGCGATGATCATTTGTGGATCTTTGCGTAGCAGACTGAGATCAATCATAAAAACCTCTAAACAGATTATGTGCAGGGAATGCTAAATATCATGATATTCATGATATACAAAATCTACAGGGGTTGCAAAAAAGCTCTTGTTTTCAAAAAATATGGTTAGGCAATGAAAAAAGGGTCGCGATTGGCGACCCTTGCGAGTAAGTCTTTTTCTCAGTCACGAACGCTACATGACTCTAATGCCGCACTTTACTAATTCGCGCAGATTTTTGCCTGGCTTAAAGCGCGGAACAAAAATTTCTGGAAGTTGAATTGGTTGTTTTGTTGCTGGATTAATGCCCTTGCGAGCTGGGCGGCGGGAAATTGAAAAGCACCCAAATCCTGTTAGGGTAACCTTTTCTCCCTTTTTAAGTGCGCGTTCGATGATACGGGTAAATGACTCGAGAACGCGAGAAACATCTTTTTTGCTAAAAGTGGTTTCTTCACTCAGTGAATTTATCAATTCACTTTTGTTCATAAGACACTCCTCAAAAAATAGGGGTGGACGACTAAAAAACACTGCTACCTCACTAAAACCCTAGTTGCTTTTTTCTTCTGTACTTGTACCCTATAGTAATTTTATTTATAGCTTTGTCAAATTTAGAATTTTTTTTGTATATTGCTTATGGAAGCATGTTTGCAAAAAATTTACAATCACACTTTTAATAAGGCGGATTTATGCATTTGGTCGACACTCATTGCCACATCAATATGATGGTAAAAAAAGATTTTGATAGAGTGCTTACCGAACAAGAGCTGGTAGCCGCGGGTGGAATTGTTGAACAAGCGCACACACAAAACGTTCGGACTATTATTAATGTAGGTACAAGCCTTATAGAAAGTAAAAATTGTGTTGAAATCGCTCGCCGTTATAAATCGTGTTATGCAACGATTGGTATTCATCCGAATGATGCCACTGAGCAATGGATGGATGATCTCAAGGAGTTGCAGCACTTGGCTTGTCGCAAACAAGAGCTGAATATTGTTGGTATTGGGGAATGTGGTATCGATAAGCATTATCCAGAGTACAATTTACGTCGTCAAAAAGACGTATTTAAGGCGCAGATTGAATTAGCGCTTGAACATGATCTTGGGCTTGTAATACACACCCGTGATGCAGGAGATGAAACCCTTACATGTCTTGAAGAATTTGCTCATGAGTCATCATTGCGCGGAACTATCCATTGTTTTTCTGAAGATCTTGATTTTGCGCATCAAGCAATAGCCATGGGATTTGTACTTGGTTTAGGGGGTACTATCACCTATCCAAAAAATGTGGAGCTCCGTGATGTGGCTCAACGCGTCAAGCTCGATGATATTATTTTAGAAACAGATGCACCTTTCCTTCCCCCCCAACCGATGCGGGGGCAACCAAACCACCCTCGACATATCGCGTATATAGCCGAATATCTTGCGGATCTGCGTTCGGTTAGCGTAGAGGAAATTGCTTTGCAAACTACCATCAATGTGCAGCGAATATTTGGTGTTCCCCGTGAGGGGCGTTAAAAATTGTGCGAGATGTGAGGTTATTGCCTATAATGCAATTATTTTATGAATTATTTTCAAAATTGCCCAATCTGTCCTGTAATGCTATGCTAAAAACATTCTAGTTTGTGCGAGTATCGAACTATTTCTGTGCATGCCACAGGGCGGGTTGAATTTCTAAGGAAACAGTATGGACCTTATTTTGGTTTCTGCCTTTTTTATCTATTTATTGCTTCTTTTGACAATAGGCGCACTTTTTTATCATAGAGCCAAGAATGCCGATGCTTTCATGGTTGGTGGCCGCTCAGTGAACTACTGGGTAACTGCCATTGCTACTCAGGCGAGTGATATGGGAAGCTGGCTCTTTCTTGCTTATCCTGGCGCTCTTTATGTTTCTGGATTGATAGAAGCGTGGACTGCTGTGGGACTCGTTGTCTTTATGTTTTTAAATTGGCACTTTGTAGCACCCAAGCTTCGGGTTATGACCGAGCGCTTGGATACCCCAACGTTCTCATCATTTTTTAATAAGCGTTTTCAAGATCATTCGGGTAACATTGCGGTACTGAGTTCGTGCATCGCATTGGTTTTTTTTATTTTTTATATTGCATCCGGGCTTGTTGGGATGGGCAGGTTATTTGAGTCTGCTTTTAACCTGGATTATCACCTTGGGATTATTCTTGCTCTTGGCACTGCACTTTTATACACCCTCATCGGGGGATTTGTTGCAGTTGCATGGTGCGACTTTTTTCAGGGATTGTTTTTATTGACCATGATTATTATGGTTCCAGTGTATGCTCTGTATACATTGCCTGGTGGTGTTTCAAGCATTGTAGCAGCAGCTCATGCTAAAAATATTTCGCTTTCACTATTGCCAACATCACTTAAATCATTAGGAAGTATTATTATGCTTTCGCTTGGTTGGGGGCTTGGCTATTTTGGGCAACCACATATCCTCATTAATTTTATGGGTATTGATGATGTCCGCAAGATTCGTTATGCAAAATATGTTGGTATTTCTTGGCAAATAATAGTTTTGCTTGCGGCAATTCTTTTGGGGTTAGTAAGCATAGCTTATTTTGAGCATGGAATTAATAATCCAGAACTTGCTTTTGTGATTATTACCAAAAATCTTTTTCCTTCTCTTTTAGCTGGATTTGCTTTGTGTGGCATTCTAGCTGCTACCTTATCAAGTATGGATACCCATATTCTCGTTGCAGCGTCTACGGTGTCTGAGGATTTGTATAGAAGATTATTTAGGCGTTCAGCTACACAGCGCGAGCTTGTGTTGGTATCACGTATCGGCGGAATCATTGTTGCTTGCGTAGCACTCGTTATCGCATTGAACAACAGCAGCTCTGTGTACAATTTAGTAAATTATGCATGGTCTGGCTTGGGAAGTTCATTTGGGCCACTTATGCTTGCAGCATTGTTTGGGCGAACTATTACCCGTGCAGGCGCCATGGCTGGCCTTTTGACTGGCAGCATTGTTGCCGGAGTGTGGCCGTATTTAGGAACCAGTATTCTTCCTATGATCCCAGGGTTTTCTTTAAGTTTGTGCGCAATTTATATTGTTTCTAAAATGAGTAATAAATAGTGTGGATAATATTATTCAATCGAAGGGACTATTGATGTCGAAATATAGGATGATTGTTTTATGCTTAATGTCATTGAGCATTATTGACAGTTATGCGATGCATCGCGTAACTGCGCATTCTAGCACTAGTGTCAATCTAAATCCAGCAGCTAATGTAAATTTATTAGAGCAAAATGTTGAACTAGCGCGTGATGCTGATTTGTATGTAAAGATTTTTTTGAGTGCGATTCCGCTCATACCAGAGGGGTCTCAGAGAAATGAGATCATAAATTTTGTTCAACGCTTGCAAAGCTGTTTTTCTGAGGCGGCTCCCAATGTATCCAGACTATGTAATGTACTACAAGACGGAGAGAATATTTCTAATATTATGGATAAACTAGATAAAAGACCCTCACCTACAGATGAAAGAATCTATAATATAGCAAGATCCGCTCTTATCGAACGGATAATAGATCAAGAAGATGAGCATCAAGATCCTTCCAGTCTAGATAAAGATCTACGAGAATTAAAAAAACGTTCAAATGAACACATTGAGGCTCTTCAAATATTATACACGAAAAAATCTGATGAATTTCATAAGTGTATGATTCGCGATCATCTAATTACCATAAAAAATTATCAAAATTGCCCTCAAAGATTACGTAAAATTCTTGATACATCATCCAAATTACGCTCATATCTAAATGGCGAGTTTCTTAAACCAGAAGTTGCAAATTGTTATAAATATTTACAAAGCCGGCTTTCTGGGAAATTTTCTGATATAAATGGGCTACGCAATGCACTACGAGACTGTAATGATGTATGTGATGTTATGAATAAATTAGATAAAAACCCCTCACTCATAGGCGAAGAAGACGGTAATATAGTGAAATCTACTCTTATCGCATGGATGCGTGATCGAGAAGATGAGCGCCAAACTATTCCAGATTCCAGCGACCCTGTGTATGCATCGCACCTAGATGATAAATCGTTTGGAAACCAAAGGGTTCCAGATTCTAATGATCCTATATACTTCCCAAATCCAGATAAAGATTTTCGAGAATTAAGAGATAGATCGGTTAGGCAAGAAAATGCCCTTTTGGCATTGTATGCAAATGAATCCAGTCCATTTCATAAGCGTATGATTGGTAGCCATCTAAGCGCTATACAAGGTTATCAGAATCGTCCTCAGAAATTGCATGAAGCCCTTGATATGGCATCTAGATTGCAATCATATTTAGAAGGGGAGAAAGAAATAGTGTTACGCGACAATAATCGATAAAAACTTTAAAAGCAAAATTCAGGGCCTTTAAGGGATAATCAAGGATCTCTTAAAGGCCTTACGTATTCCTAGATCTAAGATGATGTGTGACCATGCGCCAGCAATAAAAAACACCATATCATAGCTACAAAGATGGATATGAGGTCTCATGCATTGGTTTATCATGAACGTCGCAATACATGACACCGCAATGATAAACCATGGATTATGAAATATGCCTCGATGTTTGCTCAACATCGGAATCATTGAGGCTACTCCAATCATTGCTGCCACTGCATAGCGCCGATGCATGAAAAGGAGTATCATGACGATTATCATAAGCCAAGAAAACCAGAATTGCCCCTTACTTTTGGTATCAATGTCAGGAAATAATGCTCCTGCAAGAGAAAAGAGCAGCCACCAAAAAGGTGAGAGCGGTGTTGAGGGTATTGGTTGCAAGAGATACATTAATCCTATAAAGGTAGCCAATCCCCCTATCAAATGTCCTCGGTAACCAGGCATATTAATTTCTCCGCTAATTTGTGCAGTGAGTACATGGTGCTGTGGCGCCGGATTGTGGAATGAGCGTATTTTGATAATAGGCTCGCCTTGTGTTGAGTGGCATGATTATTTCTTGGTTGATTTGTTGGATGGATTCTTGAGTAAGGAAATCGAGCATAATGAAATTAGGGAGCAATCCAGTCGCAGTACTACAATTTTTTATATGTTGCCAAATAATATTAGGTTTATTAGCTTCTTGTGCAATATTTTGATCGCCAGCGAGTCCTTTTGTGATAAAGTGTTGCAGTATCATAATGGGGGGAGTGCCATTAGTAGCTGTACATGATGTGCCAAAAATACAGCAATCCTTTGAGGCAAAATCTTCAATCGCATGATATGCATATTGTGTGTTGAATGATAATTTTGACATGGTTGCTATCTTGCTTATCAAGTGGGACGATCCATAGTGTTTAATGATATCAGTGTCATATTCGTTAGCATGTTGAATAAAGCATAGAAATCGCTTATTTTTATTGATCAATTCTGCAATAGTGGGCCATGGTTTTCCTGGCTCGTGAATGTAGAGATATTTGACCATGTCACTTGCTTCAAATGCTTGGATAATATAATCAAAGTCTTTTATTTCTTTGATATTAACGTTAGGAGTAATAACCAGAAATTCCTGAGGATGATTTTCAAGAAAAATGCGCAGCGTGATGAGGAATTCTTCTAGTGATAGGGATGATCGATCGATCATCCACGAGAGCTTAGAAAGTATGACGCCTTTATCTATTGATTGAGCGAGAATTTCTTGAAAAGTCTTTTTAAACAATTGGCCGAATCCAGGTAAATTTTGAAGTGCTTGTATTACGGTGGAATCAGCAATTGCGCCATATATAAGTTTTTCTTGATGTATGGCTTCTGATGGTGCAAGTGCGTGTGCGAGCACAGCCTGTTCATGATATTTAATAGAAATAGTAGGTAGGTTGAAAAGTGGGCCAATATCAAAAGAACCAATATCAATGTTCCAGAAAATACCGACATGGATAGGTACTTTAAAGGCTCGGACTCCTGCTTGCAGAAGTTCATTGAGTGTGAGTGATTGATTGGCAACGACGTTGGAACCCTTACTGTAATTTGACGTGGCATTGTGTGCGCAGAGCAGTGTGATATCTGAAAGACGCTTATCTTGTATTGCAGAAGAATTATTTGTTTGTGCACCGACGAAAGAGCAATGCGTCAACAGTAGCATTGCACCGATTTTCCTAATCAAATACCCGTATGATGAATTTTGCATAGATTCCCCCGACTCATGAATCATCCCTTTATTTACATAGTTTAATATGAGTGGCGTGAAGCAGTAAATGATTCAATCAATAAAGCATGATAAGAACCATTTGACCATCATAGATGAATTACCTACACTGGTTTTCATAGTATGCATCTCATTCGAAGGTGTTTTTATGAATATGCGATCTACAATTTCTCAAAGCAATACCTGTTTGGCTCGATCCCAAGCCACCCTCTCGATGTTGTCCCATTCTGTCGCATATTATTGCTTCTTTTCCTATTTTTACTTTAGCTATCATATTTTTTACGGGGATGAAGTTTATACTTCTAGGATGTGTACACAAATCTAGATTGATAGAGAAAAAATAAGTCCCCGGTCACAACCCGGGGATTTTTAATTATTAGTGGTGTTTTAATCGATAAGGAAGACGATGATGACCAGAAAACATATTTCAATGTTGCTTATAGCGTTAGCCCTGATAGGTAGCGTAATACTTTTGCGACAGCGAGGAAAAAATGATTCCTTGAACGGCGGATTAACTATCGGTATTTTACAAACCGCCTCCCATCCTGCACTTGATGCAGTTCGAATTGGTTTTATGCAAGCGATAAGAGAACAGATGCCAAAAAAAGTGAAATTTGTTGAACGCAATGCGCAAGGGAATGTGGGCAATGCTCATGCCATCGCACAAAGTTTTCATGCTGATCCGGAGGTAAAAGCAATTTTCGCCATAGCAACGCCAGCGCTTCAGGCAATTGCTGCGGTTGAAAAACAAAAACCAATATTTTTCGCCGCTATTACGAATCCACAGAGCCTTGGTGTTATTCATCCTACAACAAACGTTACTGGCAGTAGCGACATGATCAATATCCCAGATACAATAAACATGCTCAAAGAGCTTGTGCCTCAGGTAAAAAATGTTGCACTTATGTATAATAATGCCGAACCTAATTCTATGTTCTTAGTTGAAGAAATGAAAAAAGAATTAGATCGCCTTAACATAGCGCATCTTGATATGGGAGTTGCGCATGAAAGTGATATGCTGTCTGCTATTGATTCTGCTTTACACAAAGCTGATATGCTCCTTGCTCCAACTGACAATACCGTAGCATCTACCATTGATCTTATTGCACAAAAAGCATTACATGCAAAAAAACCGCTTATAGTAAGTGATAATTTGCTGGTTGATCATGGAGCGCTTGCGGCGCGTGGTATTGATTATCATACTCATGGTAAACAGGCAGCACAGCGTTTTATAGCCGTTTTTAATGAGGGCAAGAAGCCACGTGAATTACCGGTTGGCTATGCTGTATCAGGAAGAATTTTTGTAAATCAAAATACGCTGAAGGCACTTAACTTAACTATTCCAGCACATCTTGAGCCGATGGTGGTACGTAGATAAGCATTGTCTGAATATCACATAGTAATAAACAGATGAATCTACGCACGATTGATAGTTCTAGACCCTTCTTACACAAGCGGGTAGTGATTCTTCAATAATGAAACTTACACAGGAAAAACTTATGGCAGATATATGGTTATTGGTACAGGCACTTGTAGAGCGCGGACTTATTTACAGCCTTGTGGTTTTAGGTGTCTATATTACTTCGCGTATCATCAAATTTGATGATCTTACGGTAGAGGGTAGTTTTGGCTTAGGAGGCGCACTAGGCGTTGCAGGTTTGTTGTGGGGTTTGCATCCAGCTCTTACCATGTTTATCGCCTTGTGTGCAGGTGCATGTGCAGGATTAATCACCGGATTATTACATACTACGTTGAGGATTAACAATTTGATTAGTGGTATTGTGGTTACGACAGGGCTCTTCTCCATTAATCTAAAAATTGCAGGGGCCAATGCAACCATTATTGGGCAACAAACCATCTTTGATATGGTGCCGGCATCTTTGAGTACCTACAAATTTTTACCGATACTTATTGTGATAGCGATGGTGGCCATATACGGAATGCGCATTATGTTAAATACAGAAATAGGCTATCTTATTCGGGCTGTCGGTGATAATCCTCAAATGCTTACTAATCTTGGTAAAAATATTCATCACTACAAAATTACTGCATTGGTTCTTGGTAATATGCTTACGGCATGTGCCGGTGCGCTTTTTGCACATTATGTTGGTTATTTCTCCATATGGGCAAGTGTTGGCATCCTGGTGAGTGCATTGGCAGGACTTATTTTAGCCGAGCTCATCGGTCCTGGTATTGGTATTAGTCTTGTGCTGGGCAGCATTATATATCAAGCCATTATTACGACAACGTTTGAGTTAGAATTAGCGCAGGAGTGGAATAAGTTGGTAACCGCAGTATTGATTGTAGTGTTGCTCGCTATCAAATCATATACCGCTACCAAAACAAGGAAATAACCATGTTGGAACTGAATACTATTGGTCTAGCGTTTGATCAAAAAAAGGTTTTTGAACAGCTCTCGTGCCGAGTATATGATGGCGACTTTATTGTGATTGTTGGCCCAAATGGGGCAGGAAAAAGTACCCTGTTCGATCTCATTGCGGGTCGAGTTTCTTGCCAGCAGGGTAGTATGTTGCTCGATGGTCATGACATTACTCATCGGTCAGAGCTTGATCGCGCAGCATATGTAGGACGATTGTTTCAGAATACGTATCTTAGTTGTGTGGCGCATATGACGGTAGCTCAAAATTTAGCGCTTGCCACGTACAAAGGAAGATTCGCTTCGTTACGTTCTGGCATGAAACATTTTCCAAAATATTTGGTTGAAGAAGTGCTTAAACCACTCGATTTAGGTTTAGAAACATTGCTCCATGCACCTATGGGGTCACTTTCGGGTGGGCAACGACAAATTATTTCGCTGGTCATGGCAACGATTGTCAAACCGAGAATTTTATTGCTTGACGAACCAACCGCTGCCTTGGATCCCGTTGCTGCTACCAAGTTACTTACTTTTGCAAATCGTTATATCAAAGAACATACTATTACTACGCTTATGATTACACATGATCCGATGTTGGCCCGCACTCTTGGCAATCGCCTTTGGGTCCTTGAGCGAGGTGGTATCGCGAAAGAATATGCCGGTGCAGAAAAAGATCGCCTAGATGCGCATGACATGAGCGGGGACATTGATTATGCGGCTATTAGGATGGGATAATAAAATATACACGCTTATAGGTGTTTATAAGGAATAATGTGGAAGATATTAGAGTTTTTATAGAGATACCAAAAGGTTCTCAAGTCAAATATGAAGTAGATAAGCAAACGGGGCTTTTGCTGGTTGATCGATTTATTTACACCGCAATGGGATATCCCTTTAATTACGGCTATTTGCCAGGAACTAAGGCGAAGGATGGCGATCCGGTAGATGTGATGGTTATTGCAACGTATCCTGTTCAACCAGGTTCGCTGTTGCCATCTCGTGTTATTGGTTTACTTGAAATGGAAGATGAAGCCGGATTGGACAACAAAATTATTGCCGTTCCTACGCGCAAAGTCGATCCGTTTTATGCGAGTATTCAGGATATTGGCGATCTTAATGATGCTACCAAAAATTTGGTAAAACATTTCTTTGAAAAATACAAGGACATTGAGCCAGGTAAATGGACCAAGGTCAAAGGATTCCATGGCAAAGAGGTAGCTTTCCGTGAAATTCAAGAAAGTCGTGGAGAGTAGGGTTAAATGAATGTGATTGGATACAAGTCCCGCATAGATGAATTATCTATGCGGGACTTGTGGTTACTAATCTATGGTGGATACTTCTATATGTTTAGGATGGTAGTCTTGGAGCTGTTTGTCGTTCTTGAGGGCATCAAAAATTTCCTGTTCGGTTGGAAAACATTGAGCCCATGATTTTCTTGGGTAGAGTTTGTTAATATGTTTTTCTATGCAGGCAAATAATATAAACAATTTTTCACCATCCATGTTTTGCTCAGCTGGCACTGTTACTTGAGCACATATTGCAGGCGTATTGTTCTGTGCAAGCCATAGTGATATTTCTTCTGGAGGAGGAATAATAGCTGCTTGATCTATGTTCTCGCGTTCTTGATACAAGCAGGAAATTCCACATTGTTGTGGATAGTGATCATTCTGTGCGGCGTTATTCTTCAAATGTCCTGCTTCCCATGATTGTATTAGCCCGAGCAAATCGGTGAATGGGGCGAAATGCTGAGTGTTTTTGTATATAAGTTCATGTATAATTCGGTAAAAAGCACCAAAGCTTCCTGCAGGTATAGTTTTTGGTTGGTCATATAAAGTAGTTGGGTTTAGGGGTTTTATAAATGCTGGTTCCCAATCAAATTCTGGTATGCCATAAAAAAGACGCCCCGGTAAGGTGCAAGAGCTGATAATTTTTTTATCGTGGACTGTGAACGTGGTATTAAAAGTTTCCTTCTGAGGTGTTCGTGAAAAAGTTATACCTTGTAACGTGGGACGTGCGTAAGAAAATGTATTGGTAGAATGAGTAAGATTAGGAATGCGTTTGGGCGTTGAATGATATCGATATAAATTTAGTACGCGCTGCTCGATGCCAGCATATCCTAGAGAACTAATACTTAACATCGAGATGCATAACAAGAATTTTTTTGCAATCATGCTTACCCTTTTTTATTTTGGGAGTTCATGCTTCTTTTGTACATGTATATTGATAATGCCTGTGTTCAATTTATTGAACACCCCTTCTCTTGGCAAGAATTCGTTCCTTCATAGTGTTTCGTATCACTTCGATTTGGGTGAGTATATTGAATTTGGTTAACATAACCACGGTGTTTGCATCAGGCTCTTTGTATGTCAATCTAAAAGTATTCGCATAGCCAGATGTTGCTTCCTTGGCCCAATCAAGTGACATTAACTTGTTTGTATATGATGCATAGGTACTATCATTTTTATGGTGTGTAATAAGGGTAGTATCTTTGACTTGTGGCATATAACAAAGGATAGGCATTGGTACTTCATGGTTTTCACTCTTAAATATGGTAAGCGCTCTTTCTCCCCATAATTTTTTTACTTCATTTGTTGCATCAGAAGGTATTGGCAGGTGTATATCATTGGATTCAGCATCGCGCATTAAACCATTAATGATAGTCTCACCATGTTCAGCAGGACTAAAATCAAACGCAAAAATAATATCGGGAAGCCTTTTATGTACCGGTTCTCGACACGCAGCCAATAACGGAATCTGAGGGCCAAATCCTGTATCGATGAGTTTTATAGTTTTGTCATTGGCCAATGTAGATCTAGGCAAACCAAAAGCAAAATTATTGATAACAGCGTCAAGGACTCTTGCTGACCCTACATCCTTTAAAAGCGCTTTAATGTCTGATTTTATGGACTCGACGCTACTTTTTACGGCGTTAGCCATACTCATGATGATAGATCTTGCTGGATCAGGAATGGGTGCCAATTCTTTATGCAGTCGAACGTCATCGGATAAAAGAATGGTAGATGTGGTAGATATATTTTTGAACGTAGCAGTGATATTTGATCGTAATGGCTCTGGAAAATCTGATAATCCTTCTAGTATAGTTTTGCTCACAAAATCAATATATTCAGGAGTTTTGAAGATTGCATCTATTCCCTGGGTAATGGCTGATTCATCATAATAGGTGTTCAATGTGGTGCTAAATGCTGATCCAAAAATGCCAAGCATATATCCTAGTGATTGCTCAGGAGCATTATCAACAGAGTGTCCATTATTAAATTTCCTACCAAATCCCCAGGTAGGTATATACACCTCCAATTTTCTACAACCAACTTCAAATGGTGTAAATTCAAAAAACTCATGAGAGCCTTCTTGAATAGCGGTGTAAACAGGGAATGGATATTTTGTGGTAGCTATTCGATCGACTTGAGAAGGTAAATCATTTTTAACGGTAGATGCAAGATAGACCAAATTAGCGTCTACGCCAAAATCTAACGTTGAATTCTTTCCTAAGAATGCATTCGCAAGCCAATTGCCATAGAGATCAACGACTGATGGCGGTTGTTCGTAACAAAATTTTACTAGGAGATTGTCTACGGTATTTTTTGCTCGTAAAGGTGTTGGTATAAGAGAAATTGACAACCTTTTAATGAAAAATTCTCTGAATTGTGGTATATCAAGGCCGCTAGAAATCCATGACGCAAGAGCCCACGTAGAACCAGAAATGCCAGCGGTTGTCATGACGCAATCAAGAAAACCTGCTTCTTGGGCACCCTCTAAAAATCCTATAGTTCCTAAGGCTGCTCGCGCACCACCTCCGCTAAAAGCAAAATTAACTTCTAATACTTCTTCTTTTGCTAACGGCATGCCAAGAAAGCGTTCCTGTGCCTTCCATATTTTTTGAAAACGCGCATCCCGCCAACGGCGTTCTTCTTGAGCGAGATCATATGGTCCTTGACGCACATGTGCTACATGGTCCTTATGAGGATTTTTAGCAATCGCTAGTTGTGTGGTTTTAATAAAAAGCTTGGTAGCATGTAACGCTAATGCATGTGCCGTATTTTTTATTTTTTCTAACTCGCCCGTAGCAATTGATAGTATCTTGTCGACTGCCCCCTTGCCAACTTCCTCTGCCTTCTTTCCTACGTCCTGTACAACTTCTCCAACCTTCTCAATTACCTCGGTTGGTGATGGCAGAGGTGGTAGTGGTGGTAGCGGCCAACTGAACGCGACGACAGAATACATACACGTACAACATAGTAAAAAAAGATATACGGATACTTTGGTCTTAGTTTTGGACATCATGTACTACTCCTCTATTACATGATAAAAATACGTAACTCTTTTGGTAAAAATCGCTCTTCTTTTTTTGGTATTGCGTAGTTACTCGATAGCGTTGCGTATGATGTCACGCTTGTGTTCCCAACCGATTCTAACCCAGTGAAGATGGTTAAGGGTAGTTAATTTTTCCGAAGTGGATTCTTTATCGATAAAATTTTTTCCTGCATCTAATAGTTTCAAATGCGTGAGTGTTGCGATAGTAGGTAATTGCCTAAGCCTATTCTTATGCACGCGCAATACTTCTAATGTTTGCAGACATCTACATGAAGCAAGTTCGGGTAGTTGTGTAAGCACATTAGCATGTATATCGAGTGTTTTCAGTTGAGCTTCACCGGTTAGTAGCGGCATGGTAGTGAGTTTATTATGTGATAGATAAAGATGTTGTACACTGCTGGGTAAGCGCAACTCCAAGGCAGTGCTATCTTCGAGCTCGTTAAAGCACATAATAAAATCGGTTAAGTTAGAAAATGGGGTTACATCAAGGGTAGAGTTGAGCTTACCATAGGCCAAGGTCATTGAAGTTACTGCTAGCCTGGCATTATCCGAAAATCTACACAGAAGCTCGTGTATGATATTGGTTTGATCATAGTTTTGTAAGCAAAGCACTAACGTTTTAGGACATTGATGATTAATGGTGGCAAGAGCAGGCTCTATATCGTGGGCATCAGTTATTGGCTCAATCAGTGTAGACGGTGCTTGTACTACCGAAGTGTTTGTAGGACCGCACGCTAAGGTGAGTGCGTGCGTAGTCGCAAGACTAGAGGCTAGCATTAGCATAAAGACCCGTTGTAGTAGACGGTGAGGTAGTTTTAAGGAGGATTTCACTGCTGTAATTATATGCGGTGCCACCATTGTTGTTTTTTGCAAAGTTCCCATAAACATAAAGCGACGATGCGCAATGAATTGCCCTATTAACCCCAGAATTAAATTCATCATAAATATTGACCCCTGTGTATTGACACCCCTGTACATCATTCTGGTAAATAAATGCTTTTACTAAACTTGATGCACGAATTCCATAGCCACAATTTCTTATAGTATTATTCCGAATAATGTTACCAGAACCTGAGTTTTCATCAATAATAATAGCCCATAACATGCAGTTCATAATGGTGCAATTCTGAACAACTGAAAAATTTGCGCCTCCACCACCACGAAATCGTATCCCACGCTGTACACCACTAATTTCGCAGTGATCAATAATAACACCGGCCCCATCGGTGGCTAAGGTAATACCAGTAGAGTAGCGCATGCTGTCGCCAATAATTTTACAATTTTTAATAAGACAGTTGCTGATTGACCCAGCTTGGAGCAAAATCCCTCTTCCCGTACATACACTAATGGTAAGATCTTCAAAGACAAAACCTTGTACATAATCAAGAGCGGTATACATTGCCATCTTTATGCCACCACAATTTTCTGGTTTATCAACTCCGTTATAACAAGCACAGCCGCTGATCAAGAACCCATTGCGTATGGTTACATTGCGCTCAACATCACGAATAACTATGCAATTATATGGCTTCATGTTACTGGTTATCGTATGCCCATTGAGATCTAGATACACGTCGGATGCAGTGATGGTTATTTGTCCTTCAATATCATGTGCCAAGATATATGAACCTGGCTCAGAAATGGTTGTTGCACCAGTGATGATTTTTTTTTGAGTAGATTTGACTAAGGAAACATCACTTTCTAAAAGATCTAGATTATTACCCATTGTTACGGCGATCTGCCGAGCACCTTGCCCTAGTACGGTTATTGATACTGCGCATAGTAGTGCGCACGAGAGCATCAACCTCTTCATCGCATCCCCTAAACCTTCTTTAGTCATATTATAAAACTATATTTGCATAACATCCGGTAGTATCAGCTGCACCCACCACTTCAAACGGAATAGCGCTGTAGCTCATCGTATTATCTAAAGCAATATTTCCATAGACGGTATCATGATCGATTATGGTTGCTGCAATGCCTAGTGTGCACGAGCGAACACAATTATTGCGTATCAAGGTAGTACTATTAGCAGATAGTATTCCTTGATCACAGCCATTAAAAACATTGTTACGTATCGTGTTGTCCACTGAGATAGAGGGAGTAGTGACTTCATTATCTACCACTGCAACGCCATCGATTGAGCTGAAGAAACAATGTTGAATGTTTACTTGATTTCCCGTGAATACAACACCCTCATGCAGCAGTCCTAAGTAACACTGGTCAATAATAATGCAATTATTTGAATCAGTATCACTATCGATCTGCACACCGCGGCCAATATTGGCCGCGGTGCTCGTAATCATACAAGAGTTAATAACACAGGTTGCAAGGGGGCTATCAGAAAAGGTGATGCCAACACTTTCTGCTGAAGTAGTACAGCGCACTAAACAGGCTTGTACCAGGACTTGAGATGCTGGTGCAACAACGATAATGGGGAAAAGTCCTGCTACATGGCCATTGGTGATAGTCACGCGACTTACTCCTTGAACGATGATGCAACCTTCTTCCGATTCGTTATGTACCCCATAGCCATTAAGATCAAGAAACACATTCGATGCAGCAATGGTGATACTGCCTTCAATAGTATTGGTCAAAATATAAGAACCTGCTGCAGTAATGGTACCTGCTTCGCTTATAGGAGATTTGGTTGTCTGCTTAATGACGTGCAAATCTGAAATTAATGAATTAACCGCGGCATCTAGTTGTTGTGCAGCCTGACGCACCCCCTCGTCAGACTGTACAAAAGGAGTTATATACTTGGTACTGACCATACCGCACAAAGATATGCAGGCTACCGTAATTCTACCTGTGTGTATCCATGCACCTGGTGCAAACGTTATTCTCATGGTGTTATCTCAAGATAGAGCGATATTGGCATATTCGCCGATACTTGTTCCTGTGGTTAAATCAGAAACCTGTAATGGAACATTTACATTATAGTGGGAAGAACTTCCCAAATAATTAATAGCTAGGTTACCATAAGTTGCAGTATCGGCATCCCCAGCGAATGTAGATTCGAATCCTCGACATCCAACAATAATGTTATTAAATACTGAATTAGAGGCTGCGAGATCGCCTGAATCATAAATCCCAAACGTTTCTGGTCTTAATATAATATTATTGCTTACCACGGCGCCAGAGCAGGAAGAGCTTATACTGATACCAGTAGTACTTTCTGTAATAAAGCAATCTTTTACGATCAAACTATTGCCTTGTTCAAGATAAACACCATACGTAAATCCCTCAATCTGACAATTTTCAACAATAATTCCACTACCGGTTACCAGCGGATCAACATTAATTCTTACTCCAGCCGTTCCCATAGTAAAAAGAGGGGACCCAGTAATTACACAATCGGTAACCAGGCATTCACTTGCTGCAGTTGAAAAATTAATCGCGGTTAACGTATTGGTAATCACGATCGAAAGATCTCTCAGCTCAACACCACGCGGATTACCTACTATTTCTATGGCGCCATCGGCTGCAGCCGTCGTTGCACCACCATGTCTGACCAATCCATTTTTAACGGTAACAAAACTGTCATCAATCGAAATAATGGGAGTGCCGTCTGCAGTTCCCTCTACCGTCCAACCGTTAAGATCAAGACAAACGTTAGACGTAATGATTTCTATAGTGCCTCCTACTTTGCTACCGGTCAGAACATATGATCCTGGTTGGTCGATTGTTGTTACGATGTTTTGACTGGGGTCTAGGGGTGTTGGCATATTACCTTCTATAATATTCACTTGGCTCATTATCACATCGATTTCATCACTACTTTTTACCATGATTTGGCGAATGCCGTCTGTAGGCTGTGGATCCACAGCAGCGTACACAGGCATCGCAGCAAACATCGCGAAAATTAGCAAAAACCTTTTAAATAACCCGGATTCAAACTCGAATAATGTCATGGATATTATTTCCTTCTTGATATCATCAAAAATTTTAAACCATGTTCAGGAATTCGTACGCGTATATTTTTATGAAAGCGCTATATTGGCCCATTTTCCAGTAACATCAGTGATCGTTCCCGCCATGTTTAATTTAATTTGTGGGGAATAGTTATCTGCTGCTGTTGTCATGCCAGCATTGTTTTTGGCAAAATTCCCATATACGTAGTTTGCGCTTTCGTAGTGGTAAGGACGACTACTTGTTGAGGTGTTGGTGCAGCCCTGTACGTCGTTGCCATAGATAAGAATTCCGCTAGCGGGAATACCAGTACCCTGGATTCCTGTTTCTCCACACTCTCTCAATGTATTATGTAGAATTAGAGATCTTAATGTTGCGTTTGTAAATCGAATACCAAACGACTGGCATTTGTAGATAAAACAATTTTGAATAATGCAATCAGAACATCGATTCAAGTCAATACCAGCATTGAAGCATCCTACGACGCATTTCTCTATTTTTATTCTAGATGCGCTTGTAGGACCATCAATAAAGATGCCATAACCAGCTCCAGAACTATGTAGCAAGCAATTCTTAATTAAAATGTCAGTAGCGATAGAGGGAGAATTATTGCCTTGTATAAAAATACCTCTTTGTGATGTAGTTGCACTTGGGTTTGATAAAAAACAATTCACATTACTGATTACAATTCTTGATACATTGCCGGTAGGTGCATCATCTATTTTGAGACAATTACGATTGTTACCGGTTTGCGCTTGAATGACAGTTCCATTATAAATACGAATATCATTAACACCATAAATAACTAAGGCATTATCGTTACCTATTGTAGATGCAGTTATGGTATGGCCATTGAGATCAAGAGAAACATTTGAGGCAAGTATACTGATTTGTCCATCAATATCATTTGCTAAGATATAAGACCCGCTTGCGGTAATGTTGCCGGCTGTGGTTATTGGAATTTTGGTTGCACCTTTAATATCACTTATCGATGTCTCCATTTGATCGATTTCATTCCCTATTTTGACCGAGATTTCTCGAGCCCCCCATGATGGATCAATCGGTCCAATCGAGGCTTGGGTTACCCCCCCCCCCGAATATGATAAATAACGTAGTGAGGCTCCTAATCATTGTTTTCTTCATGCTACTCCTCGTGATAATAATATGGTTATGATATATGACCTTTCTAGTCCATTCTGGTTGCGATGTCAATAGTTACATGGTGCAGAAATGTTATCAATGGGGTACGCCGATATATACATCTCTATGGTGCAAATAATCTGATTCATTGACACGCTCAACATTCGCAAATTACTATTAGGAATAAGCTATGATGTGATAAAGGAATGTCTCATGCAAAAGAATATGAAGAGTATAGTTATCAAAATTGTGGTGATAATGTTCATGGCCATACTATCGCCAATGGGCGTTTGTGTCGCTCTTGAATTTTCTATTAAGTTGCCTTCTTTGGGAGAGGTACTTGATAAAGCTAA